>JAICGN010000035.1 GCA_025923075.1 Chitinophagaceae bacterium | reverse complement strand
TGGATTCAACACAATATCAACCGGTGTTCCATCTTCAAGAAAAGGCATGTCTTCAGCACGAACGATCTTTGCAACAATACCTTTGTTACCGTGACGGCCAGCCATCTTATCTCCCACTTTCAACTTCCGCTTAACAGCGAGATAAACTTTTGCAAGTTTTAATACCCCTGCTGGTAATTCATCACCGATTGAAATATTGAATTTCTCTCTCTTATAACGACCAAGTTCTTCATTGTACTTAATATTAAAGTTGTGAAGAAGTGTATTGATCTGTTCGTCAGTCTTCTTTTCACCGGTCCAGCCAAGCGGGTTTACGTTGGCATAATCGATCGTAGCAAGATTCTTCTGATTGAATTTTGCGCTCTTACCGATCTGTACTTCTCCAAAGTTGTTCGTAACACCAGCACTTGATTTATCTTTCAGTAACTGCTGAAGTTTATCCAGCAGCAATTCTTTAAGATCAGTTTCATTCTTCTCATGCATTCTCTCGAGTTTTTCGAGAGCTGCTTTCTCACGGATCTTTGAGTTCTTATCTTTTTTGGCTCGTTGGAACAGTTTTTTACCGATAACGACTCCTTCAACACCATTGGGCGCTTTCAATGAAGCATCTTTTGCGTCCCCGGCCTTGTCACCAAAGATTGCACGCAACAATTTTTCTTCCGGAGTAGGATCGCTTTCACCTTTTGGTGTGATCTTACCAATGATAATATCCCCTTCTTTTACCTGGGCACCGATACGAATGATGCCATTCTCATCAAGATCTTTTGTTGCTTCCTCGGACACGTTAGGAATGTCGGGTGTTAATTCTTCTTCGCCGAGTTTTGTATCACGAACTTCCAGTTCATATTCAGAAATATGAACAGAAGTAAACATATCTTCTTTTACTACTCTTTCACTGATAACGATTGCATCCTCGAAGTTGTAACCCTTCCATGGCATGAAAGCCACTTTAAGGTTCTTACCTAGTGCCAGCTCGCCATCTTTTACGGCGTATCCTTCAGTAAGAAAATCACCTTTTCTTACTTTCTGTCCTTTGATAACAGCAGGTTTAAGATTGATCGAAGTTTCCTGGTTTGTTTTGATAAATTTAGTAAGCCTGTAAATTCTCAGGTCATCTTCGAAACTTACAAGTCTGTCCATTTCATCACGTTCATAACGAACATGAATCTCATTTGCATCGACAAACTCAACCACACCTTCACCTTCAGAGTGAATCTGTATTCTTGCATCACGTGCAGCCTTTCCTTCAAGACCTGTACCTACGATCGGATCATCAGGACGAATAAGGGGAACCGCCTGGCGTTGCATGTTTGATCCCATCAATGCACGGTTGGCATCATCATGCTCAAGGAATGGGATCAACGAAGCACTCAAACCAACGATCTGGTTTGGCGCCACGTCCATAAACTCTACATCATTCTTATCAAGGATTGGGAAATCACCAGTCTCGCGGCTGACAACTTTTTCCTCTTTAAAACTTCCTGACTCATCAAGCGGCGAATTTGCCTGGGCGATCTTCGCTGTATCTTCTTCCTCAGCACTGAGGAAAGTGAGATGTTTCATATTCACTTTACCACTTTCAACTTTGCGGTAAGGAGTTTCAATAAAGCCCATCTCATTGATCTTTGCATGCACGCAGAGCGTAGAGATAAGACCGATGTTGGGACCTTCCGGCGTTTCGATAGTACACAAACGGCCATAGTGAGAATAGTGAACGTCACGAACCTCGAAGCCTGCTCTTTCACGGCTTAAACCGCCGGGTCCGAGTGCGGAGATACGACGCTTGTGAGTGATCTCACTCAACGGATTTGTCTGGTCCAGGAACTGAGACAATTGTGATGTTCCAAAGAATGAATTGATAACTGAAGAAAGTGTTCTTGCATTGATCAGATCAACCGGAGTGAACACCTCGTTATCCCTAACGTTCATTCTTTCACGGATTGTTCTTGCCATACGGGCAAGACCAACACCAAACTGGGCATACAATTGCTCTCCAACTGTACGAACACGACGATTGCTCAGGTGATCAATATCATCGATCTCGGCTTTACCATTCGTAAGGCGTACGAGATATTTGATGATCTCGATAATATCTTCCTTTGTTAATGTTTTTTGCTTAAGCTGAACATCAAGATTCAGTTTGCGGTTAATTTTATAACGGCCCACTTCACCAAGATCATAACGTTTATCGCTAAAGAACAACTTATCAATGATACCACGGGCAGTTTCATTATCCGGTGCATCAGTACCACGCAACTGGCGATAGATATGTTGTACAGCTTCCAGTTCACTGTTTGATGTATCCTTATTCAGCGTATTATAAATGATCGCAAAGTCGCCACCAACATCGTCTTTCTGAATGAATACACTCTTAACCTCCATTTCAGTGATCATGTTGATAGCTTCCTCATCCAGTACCGAGTCACGTTCGAGAACGATCTCATTTCTTTCAATCGACACGACTTCGCCGGTATCTTCATCAACGAAATCCTCGACCCAGCTTCTTAATACACGGGCAGCCAAACGACGGCCAACATATTTCCCTAAAGTCTTTTTATCGGCTTTTACTTCATCGGCCATTCCGAATAATTCCAGAATGTCTTTATCAGTCTCATAACCGATAGAGCGGAGAAGCGTTGTTACCGGGAATTTTTTCTTACGATCAATGTATGCATACATCACGTTGTTGATGTCGGTTGCGAATTCCATCCATGCTCCTTTGAAAGGAATGACCCTCGCGGAGTAGATCTTCGTTCCATTGGGGTGAATAGATTGACCGAAAAACACACCAGGCGAACGATGCAATTGGGAAACAACAACCCTTTCAGCCCCATTGATAACAAATGTACCTCTCGGCGTCATGTAAGGGATGTTACCAAGAAACACATCCTGAACTATGGTTTGGAAATCCACGTGTTCTTCATCATTACAGCTTAGACGAAGCTTTGCTTTTAATGGAACAGCGTAAGTCAGACCTCTTTCCATACACTCTTCGATGGTGTAACGGGGCGGATCAATAAAATAATCAAGGAACTCCAGCACGAAAATGTTGCGGGTATCCGTGATAGGAAAATTCTCTTTGAACACCCTAAACAACCCTTCGATGTTTCTTTTGTCGGGAGTTGTTTCCAACTGGAAAAATTCTTTAAAGGATTGAATCTGGATGTCGAGCAGGTCAGGGGCGTCTGCGAGATGTTTGATTTTACCGAAATCTACCCTGTGATTCATTTTTGTTGAAGACATATCTGTAAAACCGGTTTTTTAGTTTTCGACGGGAGACACAAATCACATTCGGGCATTCTCTAACTTCAAAGAAAATCCCGTGACAATCAGCTATTTAATCATGATTTGGGCCGTCAAAATATTAGCGCTAAATAAAAAGGATGGCAAAGGTAAGGATTTATAGTTATTGGCCAAGAAAAGTTTGCTAACAAAAATCCGGCCGAACAAACCGAAAAACCCCTTTTCCCGGGTTCAGGGTTCATTTACATTGAACTAAAATTCTCCGGATTGAAATGGAGCGAATTTGCAAGGGATTACCTGACTTTTACCCGCAAAGAACGGATCGGAATTCTTGTAATAGTTGGATTGATCTTGTTTGCTCTTTTCCTGCCGGACGTCCTAAAAGAACTTTCAAACACTAACCCAACCCAAATCGATACAGCATGGATAGCTGCCGTGAAAAAATTAGAAATAAAAAAAACGGATTCTCTGGATGATCATTTGCAGAAAAAAAGAGATGACATAGACGCTTATGAATATCAATACGACAGGAAGAAAAGCAACTACTACAAAACAAACATCAGCAAAGGCGAACTTTTTTATTTTGATCCAAATACAATTTCATCTTCTGACTGGGAAAGATTAGGATTACGTGACAAAACAATTCAAACCATCAGAAACTTTTTGAGTAAGGGCGGACATTTTTCTAAACCAGAAGACCTTCAAAAAATTTACGGGCTTCACAGGGATGAATTTGAAAGGTTAGAACCATACATCAGCATTGAAACAAAAACTTCATCACCCAAAGAGCAATTTGTTTCATCAAAACCCAGGGATGAAACGCAACCTGCAAAAACTTACCCTCTGCGATACGCTTCAATTGATATAAACGCGGCTGATACAGCTGCATTTATTTCTTTACCAGGAATTGGAAGTAAGCTTGCCTTAAGAATCGTAACATTCAGAGAAAAGCTTGGTGGATTTTATTCCATTGATCAACTTGGGGAAACTTATGGCTTAGCAGATTCTACTTTTCAGAAGATAAAACAATACCTGAAACTGGAAAATCCATCAGTGAAGAAGATAAACATTAATACGGCGACTGTTGATGAAATGAAAGCGCATCCTTATATCAAATACGGTATTGCAAACCCTATTGTTGCATATAGGAATGAACATGGATTGTTCTCTGATCTGGAAGATATTAAAAAAGTGATGGCGGTGACGGATGAGATTTATAAGAAGATTGCGCCCTATTTAGTTGTCGAATGAATTAAAAATCCTGGAAACCAGTTTTATTCTCTATTTCACCTCTTATAGCTTTGATTTCTGACCAATCTTTATAGGGTAATCTATATCTTTTGCTAATGAAATAGTTTCCCCAACGCCAAAATGTTAAAGGGTTTCTTTTAAAAAGCCTGTACATAGTCGTATCCGTATTTCCGGTTTTTTGGCTATAACTTTCGACTTTTCTTTTCATCATTTCAAAATCTCTTCCTTTGAATTCAGTGAATGTAACACTACCATCTTTATTGCTATAGCTATAATTAGGCCCATCCACGAACACTCTATCGATTGGAAGAAAATTGGAAAAAATAATGACGACTAATGATATCGAGATTATTTTTTCTTTCATTTAGAATTAAAGATAAGATGTACTATATTATAAGCAATACTCACTTAGTGGAATAGAAAAATCCCGGCACAACGGCCGGGATTATGATTTCAACTGAAATAGAATTACACAATCTCAATCCCGACACGTCGGGATTTCAATCGCCTTAGGCGATTTCAACATCTGCACCAGCTTCTTTCAGCTTGTTTGCAATTTCTTCAGCTTCCGCTTTAGAAACGCCTTCTTTGATATTCTTAGGTGCACCATCTACTAAGTCTTTTGCTTCTTTCAAACCTAATCCAGTAAGTTCTTTAACGATCTTAACAACGTTAAGTTTAGATGCGCCACCGTGCTTCAACACAACATTGAATGCAGTTTTTTCTTCAACAGCTGCTGCGCCGCCGCCATCACCACCACCGCTAACAACTACTGCAGCAGCTGCGGGTTCAATTCCGTATTCTGATTTTAAGAAGTCAGCTAGTTCCTGGACTTCTTTGACTGTTAAGGCTACAAGGCCTTCTGCTAATGCTTTTACGTCTGCCATTTGATTTAAATTTTTTCCGCCTTCATCGTTTACACTCCGGCGGAGGATTAAAAAAATTTTGCCTTTGTTAACCCCCAGGCCTGGGTTTTTATTTTAGTTTCAAAATTTCTAGTTTCAATATGAATACAAGAAATTTTGAAATCTTGGAATTACTCTACCGGAGCAGCTTCCCCTTTCTTTTCTGCATTATGCAATAACGCTGCAATCACTCTCTTCGCAGGTGACTGCAACAAACCGATCACTTCACCGATCAATTCATTCTTCGTTTTGATTTTGACCAACGACGCCAATTGATCGTTGCCCATGTATACATCTCCATTGATGAACGCTGCTTTTAATACGGGCATCTCACCTTTGCTTTCCTTACGAAAAGAAGTGATGATCAGAGCAGGATCTTTCGGATTTTCTGAAAACATCAATGCAGTTACCTTGTGTAAAGAATCATAAACACCTGCATAGCGTTCTGCATCCAAAGCCTCCAATGCTTTTTTGATCAATGTGTTTTTAGCCACTTTCATTTCTACTTGTTTATTAAAACAAGCACGGCGTAATTTACCTACCTGTGCTACACTCAACGATTCGGTATCTGTAACATAGAAATTATTGTATTGAGAGAACTTGTCTTTCAACAGTTCAATTACTTCGTTTTTTTGTTCTTTAGTCATTTTATTGTGTTTTGACTTCTCGAAATTTAGTTTCTTCAAAAGCCCCCTTTAGGGGGTTTGGGGGTTTAATGAACAAATCCTTTTGGGTCAATTGTTATGCCCGGGCTCATCGTACTTGCCATGCTAATACCTCTCAGGTAAGTGCCTTTTGATGAAGACGGTTTTGCTTTAATGATTGCATTCAACAATTCCTGGCTGTTTTCTGCAATCTTTTCCGGGGTAAAACTTATTCGTCCGATCGAAGCATGAATAATCCCAGCCTTATCAATTTTGAAAGCGATCTTACCACCTTTTACTTCATTAACGGCGGCAGCAACATCGTTACTTACCGTACCGGTTTTGGGGTTTGGCATCAGGTTTCTTGGACCTAAGACTTTACCCAACTTACCGATCTTCGGCATCACCTGGGGAGTCGCGATGATCACATCGACATCAACCCAACCGCCTTCGATCTTGGTTACAAACTCATCAAGACCCACATAGTCTGCACCTGCGGCTCTTGCAGCCTCTTCTTTATCCGGTGTGCAAAGGACCAATACTCTTTTTGTTTTACCGGTACCATGAGGAAGCGTTACCGTACCGCGAATCGCCTGGTCTGCTTTTTTAGGATCAACTCCCAAACGGATATGCAGATCCACAGAAGCATCGAATTTGCAGGTGGTTGCCTGTTTTACCAATGCAGACGCTTCTTTCAGGCTATATTGTTTAGCGCCGTCAACTTTTGACTGAGCAACTTTTCTTTTTTTACTGAGGAATGCCATTGTAATGCGTTTTAATTTTTACTGTTTAATTTTCCCAGGGAGCTTTACCTTCTACAGTAATTCCCATGCTGCGTGCTGTGCCTGCAACCATTTTCATGGCGCTTTCAACTGTAAAGCAATTCAGATCAGGCATTTTGTCTTTTGCGATTGCCTCGACCTGTGTCCAGTTTACTTTACCAACTTTGACACGGTTGGATTCTTTTGAACCACTTTGCAGTTTTGCAGCCTCAAGCAATTGAATGGATGCCGGAGGTGTCTTGATAACAAAATCAAAACTCTTGTCAGAATAAACAGTAATTAATACAGGAAGCACTTTGCCCATTTTGTCCTGTGTGCGGGCATTGAATTGCTTACAGAATTCCATGATATTGATACCCTTGGAACCTAAAGCGGGACCGATCGGAGGTGCAGGATTGGCCTGGCCGCCCTTGCACTGAAGCTTAACAAAGCCAGAGACTTCTTTTGCCATTTCTTTTTTTGATTTATTGGTAATAGCGTCTCGCCTGAGGCCAGACTCCCAAAGTCGTCATCCCGATTTATCGGGAATTTCTAAAGAACTTATTGGGGCGGCAAAGATAAGGTCAATGAGGGAACTTTTTTAAGCTTTTTAAAAAAATATTTCGCCTCGCTTGTTCAAACTTCCAACGCAATTGTTTTGGGTTTAATCCGCGTGTGACTAAAAATAACCGCGGTGGAAAAAAAATCACCCGGGCAAGAATTTAATCCTTCCCAGCTCTTCGCTATTGACTTATCTTCGCCGCCCAAACAGTTCTTAAAAGATGATCAGCAGAAGAAATATCCGGGTAAAAGTGATGCAGACGCTGTACAACATAACTACCCTTGAACCCAACGCAAAACCAGGAGAACCCCAAAAGATCCTCCAAAATCATTTTGACCAAACCCGACAGCTTTTTGTTCACCTCACTTATTTTTTAACTGAAGTATGCCGTTATGCAGAAACCGATTCTCATCAGCGTTCCGGCAAACACCTTCCTACATACGAAGATCTGCATGTTAATACCAAACTATCGGGTAATAAAATACTATGGAAAATCCTGCAGGATGCCTCATTTAAAGAGGCGCTTGCAAAAGTGAAGCCGCAACAAACTATAAATAAAGAATTAGTACGGAAACTCTACCTCAACCTTGCGGAGACCCCTGAATACAAGACATATATTAACAAAGAAGGAAGAGAAAACAAGGAAGAAAAAGAAATATTGGAATTTATCCTGGATAAATTGATGCTCGCGAATGAAAATTTTACGTCCTATATCGAAGAACTCTTTTCTAATTGGGATGATGATGGCGAAATGGTGATCCAGCTGCTTGTAAATGTTTTACAAAAACCCGGAAGTATGGATTTTAAGGAAATGATCAGTGGTGAAAAAAAAGATTTTGCAATGAATCTTTTAAAAACCGTACACGAAAAGAGCGAGCACCTGCAAACGCTCATCATTCCAAAACTAAAAAACTGGGATCCTGAACGTATCGCCTTGCTGGATATGATCTTGATGAAAATGGGTGTATCCGAATTTCTTTATTTCGAAACGATACCACCAAAAGTCACTATTAATGAATACATAGACCTGGCTAAAGAATACAGCACACCACAAAGTGGCCAGTTTGTTAATGGCATTCTTGACAATATTCATAAAGAATTAGTGGCAGAAGGCAAAATGCAAAAAGTGGATTATAGAAAAGTATAGTAACTCACAGCTTTCGCGTACATTTGCAAATTCCAAATTAATTTAAAATGAAAAAAATACTTTTTGTACTCGCTGCCTGCATTACAATAGTATCGTCATGTAGTGAGGCAGACAAAACAGCGGATGCAAATAATCCTACTGCATCGGATTCGACTATTGCAAAAGATAGTCTTGATAAAGTGAATGCAATTTCACAAGCCGCAAATAATCCGTCTACTCCTCAGGAAAAACCAATCGACACCGCCAACCTGACAACCATTCAATGGCTGGATGGTCAAAATAGAGATTTTGGAAAAATGAAAGATGGGGAAAACCTGGATGTGAGTTTTCGGTTTAAAAACACTGGAAATAAACCCCTGATTATTTCACGGGTCTGGGCACAGTGCGGATGCACAGTAGCGGAAACACCACAAAAGCCTTATGCACCAGGTGAAACAGGTGTAATCAAGGCTGCATTTAATAGCACCGGAAAGCCTGGGCTTAATTCAAAGGAAGTTTATATGAGTGCCAATACTAATCCATCGACCAGTACATTGGTATTTCGCGTTGAAGTAAAATCAAAAAGTAAATAAAAACTAATGTATATCTATTTATTACAAGATCCCCCGGCATCGGGCCCATTTGGCGGTGGTACAACCACACTTATATTTATGGGGATGATCATTCTTGTCTTCTGGTTGTTTTTTATACGACCACAAACTAAAAAACAAAAGCAACAAAAGAAATTTATTGACGACTTGCAAAAAGGAACAAAGGTTGTTACAATAGCGGGTATTCACGGTACTGTAAATAAGATAAATGAAGACGGCACTATCAATCTTGAAGTTAGCCCCGGCAGTTATATAAAAATGGAGAAAGCTTCCATAAGCATGGAAATGACAGCCGCAATTAATAAAGTTGCTACACCTGAGAAAAAGTAGAACCAAATAGAAAATCTCAAAAAACAAATCACAAATTCCAAAAAAAGCTCAAACTCTAAAAAGAAGTTTGAGCTTTTCTTTTGCAATAAATAAACGATCAAAGTTTGAATTTGTGATTTGAACTTTTATTTGGAATTTGGATTTTGATAATTTAGAATTTCTTATTAATGATCTATGCTAAAAGTAGGTTTAACCGGCGGCATTGGCAGTGGTAAAAGCACCGTAGCACAGTTATTAGAAGTGCTGGGAATTCCTGTTTATTATGCAGATATAGAAGCTAAAAGATTAATGAATGAAAACGCTGGATTGAAGCAGGCAATCATAGAAAATTTCGGGAAAGAAGCCTATACAAATGATGTCCTAAACAGGAAATATATTTCTTCAATTGTATTTTCTGATCCGTTGAAACTCGAATTACTAAATTCCATTGTACACCCTGCCACAACAAAAGATGGTGAAGACTGGATGCATCGACAAAAAACCGTTTACGCCATACATGAGGCAGCATTGATCTTTGAGGCAAATGTTTCTGACCGGCTTGATTATGTAATCGGCGTTTCCTCGCCGCAAGAATTAAGAATAAAAAGAGCAATGGAACGCGATCATGTAACTCATGACGAAATTTTGATGCGAATGACCAAACAGCTTGATGAAAAAATAAAAATGAGTAAATGCGATTTTGTGATTATTAACGATGAACAGCAACTTGTAATTCCACAGGTGCTGGAGCTACATGAAAAACTCATTGCTTTATCAAAACAAAAGAAAGATGGATAAATTCCCGATTTGGGTTGACCATATCCTTGCTTTTATTTTCTGCATCGCCATTCCTCTTTATGCTGCAAAGCAAAGATCAAAGGGATTTTCCAATCTAACTTTTAGCAGTGAGCAGAAAAAAAATATCTATATCTCCGGTAGTTTTTCTTTGTTTATTATGGGCGCTGTTGTGATGGTCGTGTGGTTATTGTTTAAAAGACCATTGGCAGAAATGGGTTTAACACAACCCACTAATTTTCAGTCCTGGTGGTGGCTGGTAATTGTATTTGGATTGGTTTACGCACTTGACACAGTGCTGACCCTTTCTTCAAAAAAAAGTATTGAAACAACTATAGATAACTGGAAAAAAAGAACGCCATTTCTGCCCACGAAAAATAATGAGCTTCCTGAATATCTCCTGTTATGTTTTAGTGCGGGTGTTTTTGAAGAAATTGTCTACCGTGGTTATCTTGTTAATTATTGCTGGTATTTATTTGATGGATATAATTATCAGCAATTGCTTTCGGTTTTTCTACCTGCCTTTGTTTTTAGCGTAGCTCATTTTTACCAGGGCGGTAAAGCAGTTATTAAAATATTTGTCCTGGCTGTATTCTTCGGGTACTTGTTTATTTTTTCGGGCTCATTGCTGATGGTAATGATTCTTCATTTTTTTGTTGATGCGATCGGAGGACTGTTAACAATAAAATATATGAAAGAAAAATATCCCCAGATCAACGATCAGGATCTTACTCCAGAAAACGATCCGCCAAATGAATGAATGATTTTTATGAAGATGTTATTGCCACGATTCGTAAGGGTGCCCCACTCCCGCCTTTTATTTTCATTGGCAAGGCAATAATGAATGCACCTTTTATTGGTAGCTTGTCAAGATTAGCGACGTTCTCAAACCCTGGAATATTTTGCTCGTACAAAATTTGATGCGTTCTGAAGTCTTTTGATTGTCCATAATCAACGCTGGCAACATCCAATCCTACCGCTTTTATTTTTCTATTCTTTACCAACCAATCAGCAGCATCAGGATGTATAGCGGGAAAATGAAGTTTTGCAACCGCGTCCGGTCCTCTTTCATCACTACCAAGATATTTTTTTGCATCAGGATAAAAAGCTCCATAGCCTGTTCGAAAGAAAAGAATAACCTTATCGGGAAGATTTCCATTGGTTTTCTCCCATATTTCTATATCATTAACGTTGATTAAATAGTCCGGATCCTTCAATGCTTTGTCAGAAACATCGATCACCACAGCTTCGCCGGTAAGGTTTTCCAACGGAATTTCATCTGCTGCCCATTTCCCTTTTGCAAAATGAACAGGTGCATCCAGATGAGTGCCACCATGCTCTGCTGCGCAATAATTGTATGCTGAATAATAGAAACCCGCAGGAGTAATGCCATTAAAACTAGTGTCAAGTTTAAAACCATTCGCCGTGGGCCAGTAAATTGTTTTATCAGAAAAATCATAAGTCAGATCAATCCATTTCGCATCAGAAAGTTCTTCAGCAGTTGATTCATTCCTTTCCTTTTCTGAACAGGAAAATAAAAATATTATTGAGAGAATTAGTGGCCATTTCATGATAAAAAGTTTTGGTAGGCCAATTTAAGAAATAATAATTGTGTTGAGTGGTGACCGGATCGGGCTTTTCGTGCAGTAACTTTAAAAGATAAGAAGCAAATAATGAAACTCCTTTTCTTCCTTTGCTTTATTATCCTTCTTGGGTGGCTGGGAAGCGGTATTAAAAAACCTTCCGCTGAGGTTGCTGTGAAACCCATCACGGTTTTGACGGACACCATTGATTTTACCAGCCAGGTGCAACCGATCCTCGTAAAAAATTGCTCGCCTTGTCATTTTACAGGCGGAAAAATGTATGAGAAAATGCCCTTTGACAAAGACACGACCATCATCAATCATGAAAAAGGCATACTAAAAAGAATTAAAGGCGATGAGAACGTTGTGCTTAAAACATTTATACAACAAAATAAAAATGGTCCATTGAATAATGCGCCATCTGGTTCATCGCAATAAAATCTATTTTATCTCAATTTCGCCAACGCAGCTTTTATTCTCGCCATCGCCGTTTCAATTTTTTCCATGCTATTTGCAAATGAGATACGGATGCAGTCTGGCTCACCAAATGCGCGACCTGTGACTGTAGAAACATTTGCTTTATTAAGTAAGTACATGCAAAGATCATCAGCGTCATTGATCATATTTTCTCCATCTGATCTTCCAAAAAATTCTTTTACCACAGGGAAAATATAAAATGCACCATCGGGTTCGGCGCCATGTGTCCCGGGAATGTCCTTTAACAATTCAAGAATACGTTTTCTCCGACGGGTGAATTCTTTTGTCATTTCCATTGACGGGCGCAGATCGGTAGTTAATGCAGTAATCGCGGCACGTTGAGTTATTGCATTTGCACCACTGGTAAACTGGCCCTGTATCTTTTCACAAGCCTTTGCCACCGCTGCGTTCGCGGCAATATAACCAAGACGATAACCGGTCATTGCAAATCCTTTACTCAACCCATTTACGATGATCACTCTGTCTTTTATATTTTGAAATTGTGCAATGCTTTCATGATGACCGACAAAATTTATGTACTCATATATTTCATCTGAAATAGTATAAATGTTAGGATGATTTTCCAATACAGCGGCCAATCTTTTCAATTCGTCTTTTGAGTAGACTGCACCACTTGGATTGCAGGGAGAAGAAAACAAAAGAACTTTTGATCTTTCAGTGATACTTTCTTCTAACTCCTTCGCTGTGATCTTATATTTATTCTGCATTGCGGTTCTTACGATCACGGGAACCCCACCTGCAATTTTCACTAACTCAGAATACGAGACCCAAAACGGAGCCGGAATGATTACCTCATCACCAACATCAACCAAGGCCAGAATCGCATTGGCAAGGCTTTGCTTGGCGCCGGTAGAAACAACGATATTCTCCGGTTTATAATCAAGATTATTATCTCTTTTGAATTTTTGGCAAATTGCTTCACGCAGATCCGGGTAACCTGCTACAGGTGGATAATGACTCCAGTTATCATCAATTGCTTTTTTTGCAGCGTCTTTAATGTGTTGTGGCGTATCAAAATCCGGTTCACCGAGACTAAGATCAATAATATCAATTCCTTTTGCTCTGAGTTCACGGCCGAGCTTGGCCATCTTCAATGTTTCCGGTTCGGCAAAACGATCTAGTAAAGAGGATAGTTGCACAGGTTCTACGATTGCTTGCATTTATTGTTTAAAATTTGAAAACAAAAATACCTATTTATCGGACTAACGCCTGTTTATTGCGTGTAATTAAATCTGATCTTGTTCAAATCAGCATTTACTTTTTTGTTCCGTTTCAATTCGTAATCATAGATCACCTGGCCAAGCTGTTTCATAAAAGGAAAGCCAACCGAATCATAATCATATTTATCATCGTTAAAAATTCCATCGCTGTTGCAATGAATAACAGCGCTTAACATAAATTCAACATTATTAGTGTAGTCTGCGAAGTATGCCGCATCAGTCAAAAATCCATATGCATCTCCCACTTTATTAAAAATCCTGACACCATCTTTAACAACATTTTTTTCATTGCCATACAATAAGAATTTTACATATGTATCCCAATACTCATCAGTTCCGTAAACCGGGATCCCGGATTCATGCGGCATCATTGACATGTATTTGCGCAAAAAATCATAATCTTCATTTTTGAGTTTAAATCGTTGTTTACCCGGAATTGCTTTGGGAAACATCACGCTCCGGACAATATTGTGCATTGATTTTAACGTCAATCGATTCTTTTTCGAAAAATCAAATGGTTCATTTACTAGTTCACCGAGGCGGTAAAAACCTGTTCCCATTTTTGTATTACGTTCTGCGTATACAAGCTTACTTTGTTGCTGTGCCTTTTCGTAAACGAGTTTGCCGCTTGTATCGAAAAATCTTACACGGTTTGTGTGACGATTTTCATCTTCTGTCAAACTGATATCGAGCCGGTGAATTATTTGTGCTTCTCGGTATCCCTTTTTATGCAAACTGTTATTTATGTACTCTTGCCCAAGAAATTCATAAAGACGATTGAATGCATCATTGTCGCTGACCAATAAGATTTTTTTTATGTAATGTTCAATCGTTGGCCGACCATCCGGAGCCGAAGGATCATTGTACACTTCTGTTTGCCCGCTATGATCAGCTTCTGTTATCATCGTAGAACTTTTATTAAGACCGGGAATTTTTAATTCATTTAATTTTTGTAGAGCCAGGATCGCGACCGGTAGTTTTACAGTTGACGCCGGATAGAAATAAGAGGAGTCATTGATATTAAAATAATGATCTGTAAATCTGGGTTTGCCATTTTTACGACGGTCAATTTGAGTATAAATGATCTGGACTTTATTGTCCGGATTTGATAGCACAGATTGGAAGTAATCCGGATATAGTTTTAACAAGTCAACTAAAAAAGCGTGAGTAGTCCCACTAAAACTCATTGTTGAATCATTTTTTGTTTCAATTGCCTGAGGGCTACCCATTTTTACCGGCGTTTTGCAACCACCGAGCAAGATCAAAATAATCACAGCGGCGGCCTTAGAAATATTCATGGCTTAAACTTAACCCAAATTAATCACTTAAATCCCTGATTAGCTCTTGAAAACCACTGACATCAAGTCAATTTTTTATCTATTTTTTTTGGCTGAAACCCCTATCTTTGCCCTCCTAAAAAAAATCCCAGCCGCTTGCCCGAACCACTGTGGAAAATGGCAATGAGGCATTAAATGTAAATTTATCCCGTATGCAATTAAGAGGCTTAGTAGCGGTGTTTGCAATCCTGCTTATTATTTATTCGTTATGGCTGCTTTCTTTCACATGGTTTGTAAACAAACATGAAAACAAAATGGCTTCCCGTGCCCAGGCTTATATGAATGCCACTTATCCGGAAGCAAAAAAATTCGCCAAACCTTCTGATTATACAGACTCACTTAAAACATTGTACAGGGACCGCCTGGTTAAATTACTCGACAGCACCAAAGAAGAAAAAATAACATGGTTTGGAGATACATATGGTAGAGCAAGAGAAAAAGAATTAAATCTTGGTCTCGATCTGCAAGGCGGTATGAGTGTAACTATGGAAGTAGAACTTACGGGTTTGCTCAGGTCATTAAGTAATAATTCAAAAGATCCACAGTTTTTAAAAGCGCTTGATGCTGCTAATAAACAAAAGGCAAACAGCGATAAAGATTTTATTTCTTTATTTTATAATGAATTTAAAAACATTGCCGGTACCGATAAATTAGCAGGACTTTTTTCGGCCGCCAATTCTGATAGAATTCCCAAGAACTCAACTGATGCAAAAGTACTTGAGGTAATTCGCGACGAAGCCGGGCAGGCCATTAGCAGAACGTATTACATAATGCAAAAGAGGATTGATAAGTTTGGCGTAGCCCAGCCATCGCTCAATCTTGAAGAAGCAAAAGGTATCATCACCGTTGACCTTCCTGGCATCGATGATAAAGAAAGGGTAAGAAGATTCTTGCAAACATCTGCCAATCTTCAATTCTGGGAGGTTTACAACCTTGGCGAATTAGCAGAGGAGTTGCAGGCTGCCGATAAAGCATTTACGGCATTGATGAGTGGTACAGTTACTGATACTGCGTTAACGGCTGGCAGTAAGCCTGATACTACAGGAAATAAAAACGATACGACTAAAAAGGATGCAAATATTTCTGATCTTCTTACTCCCGGGCAAACGCAAACTCAAAGCACTGCCACGCAACAGTCAGTATCAGCAGACCCAAGAAAACGTCTTGGCGAATATATCCAGTTCGTACAACAATACCCGGATGCGCAAAACCAACCAAGATGGCCGGCGCCGATTGGCTATGTAGCGGTTAAAGACACTGCCACAGTAAGGGATTATTTGAACCAGGTTGCCAGTTTTCCTGGTGATGCAAGGCTTTTTTATGGCATTGTAGAAACCGACCCCAATACGGGAAAGAAAAATAATTTTGTTGGACTGTATGTGATCAAAACTTATGGCGCAGATAAAGCCCCCATTGAAGGTGATGCCGTAGTTGATGCCTCCCAGGGTTTTGAGCCGCTTTCCGGAAACCCGATGGTATTGATGAGCATGAACCAAAAAGGAGCAAGCGATTGGTCAACACTTACAGATAAAAGTGCTAAGAATAAAATTCCGATTGCTATTGTGCTTGATAATACTGTTTATTCAGCGCCGGTAGCGGAACAAAGAATTGACGGTGGAGATTCCCGCATCACTGGCAACTTTACAGTAGAAGAGGCACAGGATCTTGCGCGGATCTTAAAAGTTGGTAAACTTCCTGCCCCGGCTAAAATCGTACAGGAACAGGTGGTCGGTCCTACTTTAGGTGCGGAAGCTATCAGGGGCGGAAGCATGGCGTTCATGATCTCATTTGTAGTTATCTTTTTGCTGATGCTGGTTTACTATAACACCAGCGGCTGGATTGCAAACATTGCCCTTATTCTTAATCTTCTTTATACAGTTGGTGTATTAACTTCTTTTGGCGCTACGCTCACCGCTCCGGGTATTGCAGGTCTTGTACTCACGATCGGTATGGCTGTTGATACTAACGTTATCATCTACGAACGTATCAAGGAAGAGTTGACTAAAGGGAAAAGTTACCAGTTGGCAATCGCCGAAGGCTATCGGCGTTCGCTACCTCCCGTGCTTGATGGACACGTGACTACCTTGCTCACCGCGATTATTCTTTTCATTTTCGGATTAGGTCCTATACGGGGATTTGCAACGACCCAGATCATCGGTCTTCTTCTCTCTTTGTTTTGCGGTATTCTTGTAAGCCGCTGGGTGAGTGATTGGTTTACTAATAAAAAGAAACATCTTGAATATTTTACGGGCATTAGTCGCCGGGTTTTCAAAAATGCTAATTTCAAATTCATTCAATACCGCAAAGTTGCTTACATGATATCTATTGGTGTGTTAGCACTTGGTGTCGGAGCTATATTTAATGGCTTCGACCAGGGTGTTGAATTTAAAGGGGGTCGCAGTTTCAATATCCAGTTTGATCCATCAAAGCCATTAGATATAGAAGGCATCCGCAAGGATCTTAACGCTACATTCGGCGAAAGTCCTACAATCAAAACGGTAGGCTTGAATAACCAGCTCGATATCACTACATCTTATCTTATCGATGATCCCCGCATCGGCGTGGATTCTATAGTGGAAAGGCAATTATACAATGGCTTAAAAAATCACCTCGGCGGCATAAGTTTCGAGCAATTTGATACAAAAAACAAGCTTGGGTCAAAGACAGTTTTACCAACCATTTCTGATGACCTGAAAAGAGGTGCAAGAAATGCGACGATCATAGCACTGATTTTGATTGCATTGTATATTTTTATCCGGTTCAGGGATTGGAGGTATTCACTGGGTACTATCATTGCCTTGTTCCACGACGTGCTGGTTACAATTGCTGCATTCTCATTTTTAAGGAATGTAGTTCCTTTCCCTCTTGAACTTGATCAGCACTTTATCGCTGCTATCCTTACTGTTATCGGTTTTTCTATGAACGATACCGTGGTGGTGTTTGACAGAATTCGTGAATATAGCACCACAATGAAAGGACAACCAAAAGAAGTTATTATCAACAAAGCAATTAATGATACAATGAGCCGTACGATCATGACTTCCTTAACCGTGTTTCTAACTCTCCTTATTCTTTTCATATTCGGAGGTGAGGTTACGAGAGGATTTGCATTTGCCATGTTGATTGGCGTTATCACAGGTGTCTATTCATCGGTATTCGTAGCAGCGCCTGTGCTCGTTGACCTTGCGAAAGGCAAAGCATTAGGCAAAACGGAAGAGGTAGGTACTACAGCTGCACAGAAGCCGGCAGTAAAACCAGCAACTGCAAAAAGCTAACTATCCTTATATTAAAATAGAATAACCCCCTGTTAATAACGGGGGGTTATTTTTTATAAGACCATTAATTGAGCAAATTAAAACGACTGAGAATTTCTGGGAGCGTTAACTCTTATACTCCGAAGCTGGTGCCGCAACCGCAAGTTGTAGCGGCGTTTGGATTCTTAAAAGTAAAGCCCCTGTTATTCAAGCCATCCTCCCAATCGATCTCCATTCCGTAGACATACATTTCATGCGCGGCATTCATTATGCAACTGATCCCTTCTATTTCAAATGTTTTGTCTTTTTCGGTTGGTTGATCAAAACCAAGAACATAAGACATGCCTGAGCAGCCTCCTCCTTTTACTCCAACACGAAGCTTTTGAGTGGCGTCAAAACCTTCTGACGCCATCAGCTTTTTTATTTGTCTGATAGCTCCTTCAGTCATTGTCACCGGTATGCTTTCTGTAATAACCATTGAATTTGTTTATCTGCAAAAATAAAAAACAAAAATGAGGCCTGTTTTCTAATTCGGAAAAGAAAGTCCTGCCTGCCGGCAGACAGGCATTTGCCTGTATTTTTGCAAAACTTAAACAAAATCTATGGATACCGTCACGCTAAGCCTGATACTCTCGACTGTTGCTATTCTCCTTTCCATGCTCACATTTTATTTATTATACGCAAAACAGGATACAAGAAAAAATATCGACCCGGCATATAATACGAGACCCCTGCAATTGCAAGCTTATGAAAGGCTCGTGATCTTAACTGAAAGAATTGCGCTTCCAAATCTTGTCAGCCGTGCCAATCAGCCGGGGCTGACTGCAAAAGAAATGCAACTGCTGATGTTAGAAAGTATCAAACAGGAATTTGAATATAACAGCTCCCAGCAGATATATGTGAGTCCTGTGGCCTGGCAGGCTGTTAACAATTTAAAAGAACAAAATATGCTGATCATAAACCAGGTGGCCCAAACATTACCTGCGGATTCAAGAGGTTATGACCTTGGAAAAAGAATAATGGAAGTAATTATAGCACAAGACAAAAAAGCACTACACAATATTGTACTCGAGGCGATGAACTATGAAGCAAGAAAGCTGATGAAATAATAAGTTGAGAAGTGAAAGTTAAAAGTTGGAAGTTTGCTTTATGGATGAAAAGAAAAAATATACAGATTCGGGAATAGAAATAAAAAATGTTTATTCAAATCTTCCATCTTCAACTTCCCACTCCGAATGGCCCGGCGAATTTCCATTTACCCGCGGCATACAAGCTGATATGTATCGTGGCAAACTTTGGACAATGCGGCAGTACGCCGGCTTCAGCACTGCAGAAGAAAGCAATAAACGATATCATTATTTATTATCTCACGGGGTAAATGGATTGAGTGTTGCATTTGACCTGCCAACACAGATCGGTTATGACAGTGATCACTCTCTCGCGGAAGGCGAAGTGGGCAAAGTTGGTGTCGCGATTGATTCTATTGAAGATATACAAGCATTGTTTCATGGAATAAGGCTGGAAGACGTATCGACGTCGATGACGATCAATGCTACAGGTTTTATTTTGCTCTCATTTTATGTTGCGCTGGCAAAACAACAAGGTGCTGATTTGAAAAAATTATCGGGCACAATACAAAATGATATACTAAAAGAATACGCAGCCAGGGGAACTTATATCTACCCGCCCAAACCTTCCATGCGGATCGTTACTGATATTTTTGAATGGTGCAGTCATGAATTGCCCAAATGGAACACAATTTCTATCAGCGGTTATCATATTCGTGAAGCTGGAAGTACAGCAGTCCAGGAGATTGCTTTTACATTAAGCAATGGAAAAGCTTATGTAAAGGCGGCTTTGGAAAAAGGATTAGATATAAATGTATTCGGCAAACGCCTTTCCTTCTTTTTTAACGCTCATAACAATCTATTTGAAGAAGTAGCAAAATTCCGCGCCGCAAGAAGAATGTGGGCAAAGATGATGAAGGAGCTTGGCGCTACCGATCCAAAAGCCATGATGCTGCGTTTTCATTCACAAACCGGAGGGAGTACTTTAACGGCGCAACAGCCACTAAATAATATTTCAAGAGTCACCATACAAACATTAGCGGCAGTACTCGGGGGCACTCAATCATTGCATACAAACGGATATGATGAAGCATTGAGTTTGCCGACAGAAGAAGCAGCGAGAATTGCCTTGCGTACGCAACAAGTAGTTGCGTTTGAAAGCGGCGCACCGGATACAGCCGATCCTCTTGGGGGTAGTTATTTTATTGAATCGCTCACCGATGAGGTAGAAGCAGCCTCATGGAGACTGATCGAAAAAATTGATGCAATGGGTGGTAGTGTAAATGCAATTGAAGAAGGCTTTATTCAAAATGAAATTGCCCGCAGTGCATACGAGCACCAACGCAACGTGGAAACAAATGAAAAAATTATTGTCGGTGTAAATAAATTCCAGTTAGAAGAAGAAGCAACAATTCCTGGTTTTAAAATTGATGATAGCATCAGGAATCTGCAGGTCGAAAAATTAACAAACTTAAAGAATAGCCGGGATAGGGCAAAGGTGGATCAACTCTTACAGCAACTGAATGACAAAGCTGTCAGCGGTGAAAACTTAATGCCGGCTGTAATCGAAGCGGTAGAAAACAAGATCACACTTGGCGAGATCGCTGATGAGCTGAGATGTGTGTTTGGAGAATATAAATAAAATCTGTCCCGGAAAAATCATACCAGGTCAGTGATTGGCACGTAAGAACGAAAATACTCTCACATCCATCTGCTTAGGTAGCCATTGAACTCATGCCGCAGGGTATTCATAATTTGCTCCAACTGTTCATATCTTTCCCGTAGCTCATTCCCTTCTTTAATAAATGATTCAGTCACATGACTACCATGTTCCAGTGCATCACTGCCTAAGCTTTTTCGGTAATTCCTTACCTCATGTTTCAGGTCACTGATATTTTTTTGCTGAATGATAAACTGGTTCTGAAAATGTTCAACTCCTTTACCCGCTTCAATCGAAGTATTTTTTGATGAAATATCCAACAACTTTTTACCCATGAGCTTAAGTTCATCATTGTAGAATTCCAGGCCTTTTGCCCATATCGTATGATCAGTACCTGATGTTGATAAATTAATATGGTTCATATAAACTTTTGGCCAAAAATACCATCCTGATGAAATGATAGTAATGATAAAAGTCAAATGGCACTATGATTGTCAATAAGCTGAAGATATCTGAAATAGGAATAAAACCGCGGCTATTTTACTGAGTATCACCATATGTAATATTGAGTGAACCTAAGAACCCTTCTTCACCTGCTTCGCCCAATCATCTTTTAACGTAACAGTGCGGTTAAAGATCATTCCTTCCTCTGAAGAATCTTTGTCAAGACAGTAATAACCTTTTCTTAAAAACTGGAAGCGGTCGCTAAACCTCGCATTTTTAATTGCGGGTTCGGCAAAACCAGTTACCACTTTTAATGAATCAGGATTTATATAATCTTTAAAATCTCCTTCTTCACTTGACGGATCTTCAACCCGGAATAAACGGTCATACTCTCTTACTTCAATTTTAACCGCATCAGCGACATTGACCCAATGCAAAGTGCCCTTTACATGAGTGCCGGAAGTATCATTGCCACTTTTGCTTTCAGGAAGATAGGTGCAATGCAGCTCAGCAACTTTGCCTGAATTATCTTTAATTACTTCTTCGCATTTAATAATGTATGCACTTTTCAATCTCACCATTTGTCCCGGTGCTAAACGAAAATATTTCTTTGGCGGATTTTCCATAAAATCATCTCTCTCAATATATATTTCCCTGGTAAATGGCAGTTGTCTTGTTCCACTACCCGGATCTTCAGGATTATTCTCAGTTTCCAGTAGTTCTTTCTCATTCGGGAAATTTGTAATAATTACTTTTACAGGATTAAACACCACCATTCTTCTTAAGGATATTTTATTCAGATGTTCTCTTAAACAAAATTCAAGTAAGCCAACATCCACGATATTTTCTCTTTTTGCAATGCCGATCCTGTCACAAAACTCACGGATGCTTTCGGGTGTATAACCACGGCGGCGAAGACCGGTTATCGTAGGCATTCTTGGATCATCCCAACCCGTTACATATTTGTCATTAACCAATTGCAACAGCTTCCTTTTACTTGTTACAGTGAAATTGATGTTTCGTCTTGCAAATTCGTACTGGTGCGACGGATAAATTTCCAATTTTTCGATCAACCAATCATATAATTCACGATGTGGAACAAACTCGAGTGTACATATTGAGTGAGTAATATTCTCAATTGAATCACTTTGTCCATGCGCCATATCATACATGGGATAAATACACCATTTATCGCCGGTACGATGATGATGTGCATGTTTGATCCTATAGATGACCGGGTCACGCATCAGCATATTAATATGCGCCATATCAATCTTTGCGCGCAATGTTCTTGTGCCGTCTTCAAATTCTCCGGCCTTCATTCTTGCAAACAGGTCAAGGTTCTCATCTACACTCCTGTCACGGTATTTACTATTCTTGCCTGGTTCGGTCGGCGTGCCTTTCATTGCTGCCATCTCATCACTTGTGCTGTCATCTACGTAGGCCAGGCCTTTTTTTATAAGCCTGACCGCAAAATCATACAATTGATCAAAATAATCACTGGCATACAATTCATGTTTCCATTCAAAGCCCAGCCAGCGAACATCATCCTTAATGCTATCAACATACTCCACTTCCTCCGTCACCGGATTCGTATCATCAAAACGGAGATTTGTATAACCGGGATACTTTTTCGTCAACCCAAAATTCAAACAAATGCTCGATGCATGACCCAGGTGTAAATACCCGTTCGGCTCCGGCGGAAAACGGGTAATGATCTGTTTGTATTTACCAGAATTCAGATCCTCTTCAATGATTTCTTCCAAAAAGTTACGCGATTTTTCTTCTGACATAGGTCGTCAAAGATAAGGAATGTGCTTTTCCGTTTTTTTCAATTCAACTCATCTTATTCTGAAATGAATTTCATTGATCTTCATTACATGGATATTTATCCGGCTTCTGCTCATACCACTTTCGAGGTATTGGGATGGATAGTACATAGGACTAACTTTAATCATACCAGATTCTATATTGTTTTAATTAATCAAAACGATTTTATGTCACACAAAACCGGGACACTACAACCTGTAACTCCGGCCGTGCTTATTGGACCGGATTCGGGCTTGCCTGCCTCTTCACCAAATACATGGACAACGACATTTACTCCTGTTGCCGCACCCGGTGGAACTAAATTTGTAATTCTGCATTTTATATCTGCCAATTTTCCCGCATCAAACAGGCTTGTAGTGAATTTAGGCTGGGGAGAAAATGATGAATTTACTTCAGCTGACGGTTCAAATTTTTGGACAAGACCTATAAAATTATCGGGCGCTGGCACAGTAACAATTCAATACATCACCAATGGCGCTGCAACTGGAGGTGTTACACTAAGTGAATACGGACGTGGCGAAGAAGTTATTTCTGGTGTTCCCGCAGTGCCTTCAACCTATAATAAAACCAATCCCGATATTTTTTTTCTAAACGATCCCTATGTTGATCCATTTTTTGAAACAAGAGGCTTATGCAGTCCGCCGCCCAACTGGGAAAATGTTGACTGCCTTCCTATTCCTGACATCAGGAGAACGGTTGCGGCAAGTTGCTGTGTCATTATTTCGGTGCACCCACCTGAAAATGGTCAGCCCGCAAGTGTGTCATCGTGCTCAGGTACATTGATCGGAGCAGACCTCGTATTAACTGCCGGTCATTGCATGTCAGACCCCAGTGGCCAGGAAGAAGCTTCCAGTTCTGTGTGTTTCGATTTTCAAACCAACTGTTCCTTTGGTAAACCGACTGGATATGCACCAAGATTTTTTAAGGTTAAAAAAGTAATCCGTCGAAAATATCTCAATACAGCAAGTCTTGATTATTGTATACTGCAACTGAAAGTGTCACCGGGTGGCATTGGTATCCCACCGATTGCGATGCGTTCATCTATGCCTATCGTTACCGATCCCGTTTTTCAGATTCATCATCCGCAAGGTGTGGTTAAAAAAGTCTCTTCAAAAAGCACAGGCGCCTGGAGTACTATTTCCAATATTAGTCCAAATGATCCTTACCCATACGTTTATCTTTTCGCCGACACCGATCTTACTGGTGGCAGTTCCGGTTCATCATTATTTGATAATTCGGGCCGGATTATCGGAATCGCGGATATAGGTAACGGTTGCAATAATGGGTTTCTATCTATCACAGAAGTATTAACAGATCTTGCCACTTCCTTCCCTGCAACACCCGACAGAGATGTAATGCTTGTCTTTGACCGGTCGGGCAGCATGTCGCTTGCAGCAGGTACAGGAAAAACAAAGATGGAGGAAGCAAGAGATGCGGCTTCGTTGTTTGTCCAACTGGTAGAGAAAAGTGTAGGGCATAAAATAGGTCTCGTGTCTTTTAGCACCACGGCCACATCCCCGGCAGATTTTGATCTTTCTAATTTTAATAACGGCGCAAGAAATTCACTCATCGGCAACATACCTCCGTTCTCCGGCGGTATTGTTGGTGGCCTTATGCCCGGAGGAAATACAACCATCGGGGGTGGATTAGAAGCTGCAAGATTGCAGTTTCCCGGACCCGGCGCTAATCAGCGTACAATATTATTGCTGACCGATGGACTTCAAAATACGCCGCCTATGATAGAAACAATAGAGCCTGCACTTGGTGGAATTGATATTAATGTTATTGGTTTTGGCACGGAATCAAGTTTAAATGGTATTTTATTGAATAGGCTTGCACAATCACATAATGGCATGTACACACGTGCAGGTGATCCGCTTAGTCTGAAGAAATTTTTTGCAATGGCCTTCGGAAATATTTTTGAGTCTGGAACACTTACTGATCCAAATTATTTTATGCCGGCGCGTCTAAGCGAAGCCAACCCCGTTCCGTTCACAATTTGCAGCGAAGATAGTATTACAGTTGTAACAGGGTGGGACAAAGAAACATCATCCTTGTTTATTCAATTAAGATCTCCATCCGGAAACTTAATCACACCCGCTTCGCCAGGCATTGAATTTTCCAACGGCAAAACATGGGCGTTCCTAAAACTTAATCTTCCTTACCAGGGCGACAGAGATGGTGTATGGTATGTAATTATTGCACGAACCCAATTTGGCGGAGAGTTTCCACCACCGCCGGTAGATGTGAATTACTTTATCAATATTACTGTGAAGGGCGGGCCGGTACTTAATCTCGTAAACAACAGGAAAAAATATTTTACCGGAAATGACTTTAAGCCGCTTGTGCAATTAGTGAATCAGGATGGTACTACTCCTCATGGTGCAATGATAAAACTTTCTGTAACAAGACCCGTTTCGGCTATCGGAAATATATTATCCAAATTCGGATTAAGCAGCGCAATTGAAATTGACACAGACATTATACCTGCAAGACAGGCCACCCTGCAAAAAATAGAAAGTGAAAATGGGAAACCTGTCATTGAATATGCAGAAGACGTGTTTGAGTTATATGACGATGGTGAACATCACGATGGAGCCATTGAGCCCGATGGTATATTTGGAAATACTATTAAAAATTTATTTAAAACAGAAGGGAACTATACTTTCAGAGCAAAAGCAACTTATGGACATGACTGTGAAGGAAGCCGTGAATTATTCTGGTCAATGTATATCGATTCATCAGTCGACCCTTTGCGCACGGAGATTAACACTACCGTTATTGCCACGCTGCCTGGTGGTAAAAAAAGAGTGAAGATTACAATGACACCCAAAGATATTTATGGTAATAATCTCGGACCCGGGCGGACGGAAGATTTTGCAATTACCGGAGCAGCGGGAAGTATTGTTACAGGCAGTGTAAAAGATAATCACAATGGCACCTACGAAGTAACAGTGGTCTGGGATCCTGATTCAGGATATTCACCGGGAGTTGTAATCGATCATTCAGGAAGCGGGCCCGTCCTTATCGCGGAACCTTGCATGCCTGAAAAATACGGAAAGAATAAATGGAGATTATGGTTTTACGTTTTGTTATTCCTACTGATCTTGCTGCTGATATATTTTATTTTCTTTAATTAAGGCTAATGATCTGAAATTCCAATCGAAAGGAAAACATCACCAAAATTCAGCATCTGAAAATAACTCTATTGGTGCAAGCAGACCCTTTTGTGCAAAATGTCTATTCATCTTTTCTTATTTTTAGACTTAATATGCAAAGAATGAACACCGATGTAGATGTTATCAGAGATATTCTTGAACAAACGGAGATCGCATTTCCGGTGTCCACTTTTGTTAAAAGCCTTCATCAACAATACTTAAATCGCGGAGGACTTAGTAAGAAACAGCTGGAAGGGCTGTATCAAATGGCACAAAAAGTTAAAACAATTCCTGTTGGCAAACTCTCCACGTTAGAAGCTATCATATTAAAAAAACCGACTCGTTATAAATCTGATAAGCCAGAACCAGCGCCACTTTATAAAAAAGATGAAGAGTTGGGAAAAAAGATCACGGCCATATTGGAGAAATATCCGCAACATAAAAGAGTACTATTTCTAAAAACAAAATATGACAACAACGAAGTACTCACTTCAATAGAGACCGCCGACATAGAAAAGTTTCACAAAATGCTGAAGTAAGCATAAAAAAGAAACAAGTATATTTGCGAAAAAATTATCCGTATGTCATTACTCAATCAGAATAATAAAGGCAAAAAGAAGAACGACAAAAAGAAAAATCAGAATGCCACTCCCGGCTCGAAATTTATCCAAAAGCCGCAGACCAATACGTTTGTAAGCAAACAGGCCAATACAGGATCACAACGAGGCAGCTAACTTTCTCTGCATTTTTTTTAACCCCTTGTTCTCTTGCCTTATAAAATAAAAATGGGGCCTCTGGCGAAGCCCCATAAGGTGAAAATCCGCTATCAGGCATGTTCCATCACGTCTTCAGCCTCGTAAACTCTTAACACAGGCTCTTTCGAAAAAAATGGACGCACCTGGTCAACGAGACTCTTATAGACACCAGTGTTGTGATAAGTATCTGCATCTTCCTTCTTCTCCCATGTTGTCATGGAAATATAGTCTTCTTTCTTATCTACTGGTTCCAGAAGTCTGCACTCAAGATTTCCTTTTTGTTTCTTCAACGTTGGGATAGCAACGTCGTTGTAAAATTTTTTTAACTCTTTAAGCTTGTCTGGCTTAAAGCCGAAGTAAGTTAGGCGCACAAACATAACACCTCCTTTTTTAAAATGTGAAGAATGATAGTTTTCAAGGACGGTATTTATCATTACTACGGTTCCTGCTCAGGCGGGGATAAAAGGTACGACGTGAGAACAACCCTTTCCTAATTTTAATCTCAAATTAGTTTTGCACAATCGCATCACTGAGCAGGTCACCGAAATGCTGTGAAGCCTTTTCAAGATTCGTGAAGGTGTTTTTAATTGCAGTTTCCAAATTAGCTTCATTATCATTTATTGAAATGAGCTGATCAAAATATTGCTGAAGTGTTTTGTCAACAAGTGCTGACACCCGGCCTGCCATCCCGATAACGGGCAACAAGAGCTCTTTTGCCTTTTTTGCTACGCCAAAAGGCCCTTTTCCCTGTAAGGTCTGTAAGTCAATACTGCCTTCGCCGGTAATAACCATATTTGCTTTTGCCAGCTCTTTTTCAAAACCAGTTGCTTTTAAAAAATAATCAATGCCATTCACAAGTTCCGCATTGAAAAAAGTATGCAAGCCGGCGGCAACACCCCCTGCCGCACCACCATGCCGAATAGCAGACATGTCCTTACCCATCTTATACAGGACAATATCGTTGAATTTTGCAAGCTGACTTTCCAGCAACTCAACTTCTATTTCAGAGGCTCCTTTTTGCGGCGCAAACATGGTTGCTGCCCCGTTCGGTCCTAACAAGGGATTTGCAACATCGCATAAGATAATTATCCGGGTGTCCTTCATTCTCCGGTCGCAATTTGTTGTATCAATTTCTGCAAGTGATGGTAAAGCGGCGGGCAGATCATTCAATTCGCTTCGATTTTCATCATAAAATTTTATACCAAGTGCTTTTAGAATTCCGGTGCCGCCATCAACTGTTGCGCTACCACCAACACAAAGAATGATCCTGATTGCTTTCTTCTCCAACGCTTTTAAAATTAATTCACCCGTACCGGTAGTTGTAGCTGTTAATGGGCTATATTCAGCAGGCTTCAGCAAGCGCAAACCTGAAGCGGCCGCTAATTCAATAATGGCTGTTTTCTCTCTTTCGATCCAGCCAAAAGACGAGCTGATTTCTCTCATCAGAGGATCATGCACATTCGTATGGATCCATTCGCCCTTCAAGTAATCGATCAATAAACCGGCTGTGCCATCACCGCCATCGGCTACAGGAAAACATGAAGTTGTGCATTGCAATTTGCTTTTATGCAACCCATTGCTGATAGCCTCCGCAACCCGTGCAGCATCAAGGCTGTTTTTAAAAGCATTTGGAGCGATAAGTATATGCATAACAGGTTATAATAGGATAAGAGAAAAAAGATAGATAACGATCATCGTAACGAGTCCCATTAAGATTGACGCCACTGAATGAACTCGCAACATAGTCCGGGTATCAATGTCTGAAAATTTTGAAATGACCCAGAAATAAGCATCATTTGAATGCGATATCATCATAGAACCAGCACCCATGGCAAGAACTGCAAGTATTTTTCCATTTTCAGACTCAAGACCAAGGATCGGCAACAAAGGAAGCACAATAAATGATGACGTAATAATTGCGACGGTGGAAGAACCTTGTGCTGTTTTAATAAGACTGGTTAGTAGAAAAGGAAAAAAGATACCAAGCATTTCTAGATCAAGTTTCTCACTGAAATGATCGCCAATATTGGTAGCAGCCAATACCGCACCAAAGGCGCCTCCAGCACCTATGATTACGAGTATGCCTCCAGCTTTCTCCACCGCTGCAGATAATTGAAGAGCCAAAGAGTGTTTTGAGTTTTTCCCGGTCACAATTGCTAGCACTACTCCAACTGCAAGAGCAACGGCCGGATCTCCGGCGATATTAATCGCATCGGTAAGCAAGCTGGTTTGATTCTTTTCAAATACGAGAACAGATCTTAAAGCCATCAGCAAAATAGGAATTATTACAGGCAGGAACGCCGGAACTATTTTAGGACCAATTAAAATCTTCTGTGTCGCCTCTTCACCGGCTTCAACATTAGGGGTTGTTTTTTTACCGGCAACTACCGCCCACCAATGACCTATCAACATGGCTGGGATGGCAATCACGATTCCATACAAGATCAGTTTTCCAAAATCAACAGCCAGCGTACCGGCGGCTGCAGTCGCTCCGGGATGCGGAGGTATCAAACAATGAACGGCGTACAATCCCGATGCTAATGAAATACTCATCGTAGCAGCCGCAATACCTGTTCGTTTTATAAGTGATTTATTAATGCCGTTTAAAACAATGTATCCGGAATCGCAAAAAATAGGAAGCCCTACGATAAATCCTGTAAAAGACAAAGCAAGTGAAGAATTCTTTTCTCCCACTAATTTTAAAATCGAAGCTGCCATCACCTGTGTGCTTCCGTTTTTTTCAAGCAGTACGCCGATCGTTGTACCCAACACGATAATGATTGCCAGCTTTGACATTACATCTCCAAATCCTTTTTTGATCAATGATAAAATTTCAGTAACCGGTAACTGTACCCCAAGACCTGTAACAAAGCAAGCAATGATCAATGCAAAAAAAGGATGTACCCTGAATTTTACCGTAAGGAGAATAATAGAAACTATCCCCGCCAGTAAAAAAATAATTAACTGGGGAAAAGATGAATTCATTAAAACTTTTTTGAAAATTAGCTATTCAGGCTTTAAAAAACCAGTGCGATCATTTACAGCTATGCTTCTCTTTTTATTCAGTTTGTATCGCATTGCAAGTTCATCATTGCAAAAAACATAAAGCCATTCACTGTTTACTGTAGTTACATTGTGTTTGAAAGAAAGTTTTTCGCCGCCGGCATTAGGCGGAAGCGTTATCACCTTAGTAGTATCTAAAACGGGTGATTCTGAAACAAGGTAGTTTCTAATCTCTCTTTTTGACTTTAATTCAATAAGAATTGAATCTCCAACTGCAACATCAATCACACCTTTTGCCGGAAAATGACTATTGATCCCTGCCTTGACATAGCCTGAATAACGAAAAGGGCTTTGACTGTATTCACGATAAACGGGAGGGTTACTAAGCAATGTCCATTGCGGATCTTCCGGGTAATGATCACGAATGAATTCTTCAGGAGGAGTTAAAAAATAAAAATTGTTGTATTGCCGGATATATTCATTCGCAAAACTGACTACGCCGCTGGCCCATGTCACATCCAGTAAATGCCAGGTACTGTCAATATAAACGGCATTCCATGCATGGTTAATGCCAAACTTCCGGCTGGTGTTTGTTCGCGCATAACCATAAATGATCTCGCTTTTTATTCCTGCGTGATCACATAAAGTTTTAAATAGTCTTGAATAGCCTTCGCAAAAAGCAACTCCTTTATATAAAACCTTTCTTGCCACCCTTTCATTTAACGAAGGGAATGGAGCAGAACTATCATCAGGCTCTTCATAAAAAAGCGCCGGTGTCTTTTTACTACGGCCAATGGGTCTTACGTTGTAATCAATATTTTGTGTTATCCAGCGAAAAATGGCTCTTACCTTTTCCTTCTCCGTATTGCCAAGCGCAGCCAGCTTTTTTGCCAAGGTATCTGTATTCCCGGAAGCGATCGATTCAATTTTATTGTCAATGTCATAAAAATTATCCTGCTTTGATTGGGAATAAAAGCAAATGGGGATGAGAGACAATATGCAGAAAATAATTTTCAAGGCTGCTAAGGTCAATCTAAAATTAAGAAGAGTTTAGCGGTTTTAAAGACTACTCATAAAAAAGTTGAATAGAATTATTGCAGCGTAAGAGCCGATGGCTATCGGCTGCCACCCTCCGCCTCGCTCTGTACAGGTCATAGGTCGCAATCCCGATAACTAATTGCGGCCAAACCAGGGCACTTATATTCGGTGAATAACTCTTTATCCTTTTCTTAACAGGCCCATTGTAATTAGCAGAAATTATCAGCGTTTAGAAATCATTCAACTTCTAACCGGGACATTTCATTTATAATTTTTTTACTGAAAAACACCCACTATGCCTGAATCTAATGAAGGCCTTGATGGCCTATATACCTACGACTCGTTTGGTGAAAAGAAAAAACCGGTTGAAAAAAACAATTTTCTCTGGTGGTGTGCAGGGGCACACGAAAAATTATTAAAACAATTTCCATCTGAACATAGCAAATATTCTGGTCTGGGCGCGGTGTTGCTTGCTACGTTTGTGCTGGCAACGCTATCTGCGGGCTATGCCATTTATACCGTATTTGGAAATTGGTTGTGGACAATCGGCTTTGCGGTCATCTGGGGATTGATCATATTCAATTTTGACAGGTTCCTTGTTTCTACAATGCGGAAATATGGTGTATCACGTCGCAAACAAATTATGATGGCGATACCTCGTCTTTTTTTAGCACTGTTGATTGGTGTTGTGATTGCACGACCGCTGGAGATGAAAATTTTCGAAAAAGAGATCAATGTAAAAATGACGGAGAACCTCCATAAAAAGATCCAGCTTAATGATAGTCTTTTAGCCATGGAATATAAGAACCAACTAGCGAATGCAGAAACTGAAAGACAGCAACTCCTCGGTCGTAAGCTGGCGATCGAGGACACGCTGCACAATTTGCAAACTTCATACCTGCAGGAAGCCGATGGCACCGGTGGCAGCATGCAAAGAGGCATTGAGAGCATTACAAGAATGAAACAGGATGCATTTAACCTTTCAAGAATCCAATTTGCTCCTGAGTTGTTGTCGCTTGAACAGAATATGAGAAGCAAGGATAGCATAATAGGCAACGCAAAGGCTTCAATGGAAGACAAACGCAAACGCTTTGAAGCCTCCGCCATTGCAAACATGGGCTTTCTTGAACGCAATAAAGCGCTGGCAGATCTTTCTGCAGAAGAATCCAGTGTATTCTGGGCAAGCCTTTTGATCTCGATGCTTATCATTTTAATAGAGATCGGACCCGTGTTATCAAAACTTATGATGCCGCTTGGGCCATATGACATTGCCCTTGCAAAGGAAGAATTGCTGAATATGGCTATTGAAGAAGGCGAAATAAGAAAAGACAGGAATGAAAGATTTGAGAGGAGAAAGGTGTATCGTGAGAAACAAAAAGAAATGAGCGATCAATTGGCGCAAAAACTTACGCAGCTTCAGCAAAAGAATATTGACAGAGAACTTGACAAATGGGAAAGAGGGGAATGGAAGCCTGAAGACCACCGCGCAAGCATGGATGAAGTGATGCGAAAGATCAAAAGTCAATACCAGTTCAAGGAAGATGATCTCTTATAATAGAAGTCTATGTTTCGAAGTAAGATCATAAAACAATTTCTTCGATGGCTGTTCTTTTTAATATTTCTTACCCTTTTAGGCTTTCTGATACCACAAAAACTTAGAATGCCTGTGGAAGGTGCAACGAAAAAAAGTTATTCGCACAAATCAATCTGGGCATATACTGTTGGAAATACCGGACATGCTATTCGAAAACAATCTCAACTTCATTATACCGTCAAAACAATCATTTCTTATATCCATGGAGGATCAACAAAAGCATAAAGGGAAAAAGAAAAATGTTTCCTTAAATCCGTAATTACATTTTATCCTTTACTCCTGCCCTCTTCTTCATCTCCGCAATTGGAAAAACGATCAGCCTTCCCATTTGCTTATCACCACGATAAGTTACCACTTTCATCGTTGAAGCATCAATAGGAATTTCTACAGGTTTTGAATAAGCAGGATAAAAATTATCCGGAAAAGAGTTGTCAAATGTGTAGTGAACAGAAATGCCTGGAACTTCTGTTTTCATCTCAACCGTGATCCTGTTTTTATCATTTTTTGTAAACTTAAACTCAGGTTCATACATGCTCGGTGCATATTTTGTTTGTGCATAATCGAACCGCTTAAAATGATCCTCTACTTTTGCAACAAACTTGTTCCAGTTCTTTTTTTCTTTTGGCGACCAAACAGTTTCAGCAATAGAAAAAGCTCTGGGCCACGTCATATACTCTGCATGGCGCATGTTATACACTTGTTCTGTCCATAAATTAGCCTGGCCACCTTTTATAAATTTTGGATCTACACCATCGGGTACTGGTTCAAATTCATAAGTTTTATTTAACCGTAACGAGGCATAAACCGGTGGTTCGATCATGCCGTCTCCCTGCATATAATCCAGATAAGCATAAGTGGTTGGACTCATCACTACTTCATGTCCCATTTTAGCCGCTTGAACTCCCCCTTTCATTCCACGCCAGCTCATGACCGCTGCATTTGGGGCAAGACCTCCGTCAAGGATTTCATCCCAGCCGATCATTTTTTTTCCTTTTGAATTGATGATCTTTTCAACTCTTTTTACAAAATAGCTTTGGACTTCATCAAGATTTTTCAGGTTCTCTCTTTTCATCAAAGCTTTTATTGCATCAGATTTTTCCCAAAAATTCCTCGCTGTCTCATCGCCTCCCATGTGTATGTATTCAAATGGAAATAACTGGGCAACTTCAGTAAACACCTTATCTAAGAATTCATACACTTTTTCATTTGCAGGACAAAGAGAATTATCTATCAAACCATAAAAATGTGCATTTGCCGGCCACTCCATAATTTTTTCGCCTGAACGAACTCTATATTTTCCGGGTGTGCAAACTAATTCAGGATACGAAGCAATAGCAGCAAGACTATGCCCCGGAACATCGATCTCTGGTAAAATATTTATGAACCTGTCTTTTGCATATTGCACAAGGTCTCTTACATCCTCATGAGTTAAATAACCACCATAATCACGAGGCTCATCATCTGTAGGCGGAATAAAAGTCCCAAATGTGCCTGTTCGTTTTACATTCCAAGAGCCAACAGAATTAAGTTTAGGTAATGCTTTTATTTCAACTCTCCAACCTTCATCATTTGCCAACGTGAGATGAAGCAGGTTGTATTTATACTTCACCATCGTATTCATGTATTGCTTTATCTGTTCCTTATTAAAAAAATGACGGGAAATGTCAAACATTAACCCGCGCCAGCCGAAACGTGGGTAATCAGTGACCTCAACAGCAGGCACCGACCACGAAATATTTTTAGCCACCGATTTACTTTCAATAGCTGCTGGTAAAAGTTGAATGAAGGTTTGCACGCCATAGAACAAACCCGCAGGTTCATTAGCAGTGATAACAACACCATTGCTTGCAGAAGCTGCAAGCTGGTAGCCTTCCTTGCCTATTGTTGCATTTGCTGCTTTATTCAAAGATAGATTGATGTCAGCCTTTTCATTCGCTGAGGCAATAGTAACTGGCAAACCGGTAACTGATAACTTTTCTTTCAGCCACTCAGCAATCTTTTTTACAGATACATTCGTTACTTCTCCGCCAATAACGATCGTAGATTTAAAATCATACGTTCCTTCGTTCTGTTTTAAAGAAACCGGTTCCGGAATAATTGAAACCTGTGAAGATGAAGGAAGAACAATTACTGTAAAAAAGGTAATTACAAAGATGATTTTTGCAAGCATAACGTGAGTTTAATTTGGGCGATGAAGATAAATTATTTTCAGGGTGAAAAAGCTGACGAAAAATAAATTTTCAAATAACGGACAATTCCATCCCTTTGAGATTTTTGAGCTGCAGGATACACAGTTCAAGTTTCTGTTTGGGAATAGATGTTTCCATTATGCAAAATAGTTGCAACTCTTGTTTTAAAATTATGCAATCATTCTTTTTAATGATCCGCATTACCTCGTTTAAAATCGTGTAGTTGAATTGCAGCCGGTAATTTATCACTACTGGCTTCTTAATCACCGGGTTTAGCTGAAGCGCAAAAGATGCCGAAGTTTTATACGCATTGATCAAGCCCGGCACCCCGAGTAAGGTGCCCCCGAAATAGCGAATGACTATGATCGCAGTATTGCTTAACTCTCTGCTATCAATCTGTCCAAGGATAGGACGACCGGCACTGCCAGCAGGTTCGCCATCATCACTGCTGCGAAAATTATTTCCGTCAGCGCCGATGCGATAAGCAAAACAATGATGCGCCGCTTTGGGATGCTCCACTTTTATTTCTTTTAATCGCTTCTTAAAATCGTCAGCCGATAAAACAGGAAAAGCATAAGCAAGAAAGCGGCTACCTCTGTCCTTAAACTCTGCCCAGGATTCCTTTTCAATCGTTAGATAAAAATCTTTATTCGAATTGCTATTTGACACGGAAATTGTTTGCTTCTCTAAAATAAGTATGGATACAATCGCCGACTATTCTCATCTCCTGCTTTGCATCCCTAACTGGTAATTCGGGCGCTGCAAGTCCATGCTGAATCATCAATTTGTCATTTTTAATTACCCTTGCCTCATCCCACATTTCTTCTTCAATAAAGGATTGTAATAATTTGGCGCCCCCTTCAACAATTACGCTTTGAATTTTCATTTGATACAAGGCATTCACGATTTGATGGACAAGGCTAACATCTTCTGTAACCTGGTAAAAATTCAAATAGTCATTCTCTTCGTGCTTTATCGTGTTAAAGACAATTGTCTTTTGGTTACCATTAAAAATCTTTAATGATAAAGGTAATTTTAGATCCATATCAACTACCAATC
>JAICGN010000034.1 GCA_025923075.1 Chitinophagaceae bacterium | reverse complement strand
CGGCAATGCGAGACCGCATATCATTCAATTTTTCGATTGTCATAGGGCGCAAAGGTAAGCTTCCTTGCGAGGCCGACCAAGTTCACTAGAAATAATAAAAGTGCTCCGTCTGCCGAAGCATGTCATTGCGAGGCCGATGAGACTTACTACAAATGTTAAGAATATTAAGTCGACCGAAGCAATCTAATCAATAGAAAGAATAATTATGAGCCCAATTGCACTGCTATTATTGAACTTTTATTGCGTCGCATTCTTGTACTACAACAATTCTATTCAACTTGTTCCATTTCCTTTTGAATAGTAGCTAAATTTGGAACAACAACTTGAGCAGAGCCGAAAATTAGGTACAACCAGAAGCGGTCTTTAAAAACATAAATTCTAAACCTTAATCTTGACAGCATTATGAGAATCGTTACCATGTTCGTTTCATTGCTGATAGCTTCCTATTCTCATTCGCAAATGCGACCAATTGACAAGATTTACATTGTAGAGGGAGTAGTTGCCGATAGAGAAACACTAAAAGCCTTATCCTCTGCTATTTTATATAATGATTCCCTTGGCATAACTACGACATCAGACGAAAATGGATACTTTAAAATTGTAGTTCCGTATGAGCTTATTAAGAGTCGCAAATCAATACCCATCGAGATTGTAAAACCTGGCTATAAAAGAAATGGATCAGGATTGAGTAACAATCCCGCCAAACCTGATACAAGCCATGGCGAAGCTTCCGAAACAGTGATATGGAATTATGACGTCAAAATTTTCTGGATGGCAAAAGATCAAAGCGTTCTATCTTCTACTGTATCAGCACATGCTCCAGTCAAGGAAGGTGTCCACGGGCCCGCTGTAATTAAACTGGCTTTCGATGAGGCCGTTGCTTCAGATCTCAGACAGCAAAAATTTGACCAGTTAAAGCACGGTAATGACAAAGTTTATTTGCCACTAGATGGAGAGATTGGTTTAGCAACGAGTAGAACCGATATAATTGTTATTGGCAAGCTTACGCATGTGTTTATCGACGATAAGAAAATAAATCTCGAAGAAATTAACAAATTGGTGAGACGAGACGAGATTCGTTATGACATGGAAAAAAGCAACATATTGAGTAAGAAATATGGAAAAGAAACCTTAGCCTTTGTCACTATCCCCAAATCGGAAACAAGACCTAATGAATTATCGTCTTTTAAGGCAACGTTAGTAATTGAAATCGAAAACTAAATTCAGCAAACAGACGTATTTGTTTTACTGGGCTGTGACTAAATTTTTCAATTAAACAGAACGATAAACAGGACGTCGCAACAGAAGTATTAGCGTAGCACCTCAGCCCTGCTCATAATAATTTTCTACCTTCACCAGTCATGAATCAGCTGGTAGAAAATATTTCGGACACTGCAAGATGGGTTGCCATTTTCAGAGCTGAAGAAAGTGAAAGAGCTGACGCAGTTTTTCATGATCCTTTAGCTCGCAGACTCGCCGGTGAAAAAGGCAAGCAAATTGCCGACGCGATCGGTTTCAGCCGGCAGAACAGCTGGTCCTTTGTAGCAAGAATTTATTTGTTTGATGAATACATTAAGCAGCATGTTGAACAGGGATATGATATGATCGTCAACCTCGCTGCCGGTCTTGATGCAAGAGCTTACAGAATGCAATTACCAAAAACATTAGAGTGGTTAGATGTTGACCTGCCCGCCATGATCAATTATAAAAACGAGATCCTTCAACATGAAAAACCCAAATGTGCGTACAGAAGTATTGCTCTCGATCTGTCAGACAGGAAAGCAAGGAATGGATTGTTTCAGCAATTAAACAATGAATGTAAAAAGGCCCTGGTGGCAACAGAAGGATTAATCATCTACCTGGCTTACGAACAGGTTGCGGAACTTTCGTTAGATCTTTCTGCACAAAACCATTTTCGTCGCTGGGTTTTTGATTTGAGTTCCGCTGCTCTTTTAGAAATGATAAAAAAAGAAATGCAACCCGCTTTAAAAGGAAGCGGCGCTACCTTCCAGTTTGCACCGGAAGAAGGAGAAGAGTTTTTTGAAAAATATGGATGGAAACATATTGAATCAAAATCAAATTTGAAAGCTGCTGCCAACCTAAACAGGCTTAATGATGAATTGAAAGCGTATGCAGAAATGCCTGAGCCTCCGGGTCCACGCCGCCCTTTTCCCTGGTCAGGAGTTTGTCTTTTAGAAAATGTTCATTCTAGTTGACCAAACCTATAGGTTCGTTATTTGATTTCACAAACTCCCGGTTCGGAACCACCATTTGGAAAAGGGTTGCCGAAGAAATCTTTTTTCCCTGGGTCAATCCCAAACATTTTCTTTAAATCAAGCCCTTTGTTCCATAAAATATTATTGCAAACCGATCGCAGCATTGGATTTGTTTTGAAACTATATGGATCGGTTATATCGGTGTATTTCGGAAGATCAAAAATCATTTTGTCAAATCCAATTCCATAAAATTTACTGTCCTTGATTTCGTATCCGGTTGACCTTGCCCATTGTTCCAGGTTGCTGAAACCATTTTGCATGAACCCACCGCTTTTTCTCATCCATACGTTGCCAAGAAAAACATCGGTTCTGCTGCTATCAATCCCATAATATAGGTCACTGCTATCCGAGGAAACAAAAACATTATTTAGAAAATAAAATCGCTTATGCTGCCCCTCCGATGCAAAACTGAATGCATATTTTGTATCATTATAAAAAAAATTATTGTACGCATAAAAATCAGTGAACATTGAATCAACACGCCATCCATTCCAAATATACATTCCGGAAGCATAGTCAGTTTTTCTACCATCATTGACGCTTATACAATAGCGGACAATATTATTTTTCCATTTGCCTGCACCATTGTATTCAAAAATACCATAGCCCGCGCCTTCATTTTCATAAGAAAGACAATATTGAATAATAGAGTTGGTGACGCCGCCATCAAGATCAAAGCCGCCTCCATCGGCAGCACCGGGGGCCGTTTTATTCCTGTAAGAAATACAATGTTGAATAATTAAAGAGTCGGCTTCATAGGCCCAAATACCGACAGGACCATTGCCGATTCGCGGCATATCCCAGCCGTTATTGGTGGCGGTACAATATTCGATCAGCACATTTTTGGAATTACCCACAAGAATTCCATTGCCGCTGTGGTTGGTAACATTTGTCGGGTCACCGGGATTGTTATCAGCATTGCAGTTGACAATATGAATTTTTTCTGATAATCGTTTTTGATAATCACCTTCGACCAGGATGCCTGCCATGCCATTATCCTGTGCCACCACTCCCCTGATTTCAGCATCACGACAATTAAATAACTGCAAACCGGATTTCTGAAATCCTGCTATTTCCAGGTTCCTGATTTTTATAGAATTGCAGTTAACCAGTTTCACTCCATCGGTTCTATTGCCTGCTTTACGACCAAAGCCAATCACAATAAGATCACTGATCAAAAAATTACTACTTCCCGTAATTACAAAAGCTTCCTTATCGCCTGAATGTATTTCAGCTTTCCGTTTTCCATAAGAAGTAAATACAATTGGCTTCTGCCGGGCTCCATGGATGTCGCGGAGATGGATGGTTCCACTAAAAACATTGCCACTCCAGAAAAATACTGTATCGCCGGGCTTTAATTTAAGTTTTGAAAATGCTGCTAACGAAATAAAGGGATGCTGTTTGCTGCCGTCTGCTTCATCAGGATTAGTTTCCGTATTCCTGAAATAATATTTTTTTTGAGGGAATGCAGAAAAGCTAAAAAATAAAACCGGCAATGAGATTAATAAAAGATATTTCATTGGAGAGTTTTCTTTAGGTGAATCCCATTTATCAATAAGTCAAAAACACAGCAATGTAAATTTAAGTTAAACGAAATGATTGAATCGCTGGCGCGGTTGGTCCGTTAGCATCTCCGTTCAATTGATCAGCTGTTTACTTTCAATTTAGTACCCGCCAGATTATAACATGGATGATGCGACAGAAAAGATTTCGTTCTTCAGGAGTCCTGAAGTTTAAAATTCTCTTTGTTTTTTTCAGGCTTCGCACGCAAGTGGGATAAGACTAGTATTCCGGCAAACTGGACGCTGAGAAATTTTTAACCTTCTTCCGCCGAGCCTATTATTTTTTCCGAATAGCAGGATGAATCTTGTGCCCTGCCCTATCATCGATTCTACTTTTACAGCTACATGATTTGATTGGAGAATATCCTTTGTTGCCGCCAATCCAACTCCGACTCCGTTTTGTTTATTCGTAAAATAAGGATTAAATATTAATGGCAAATTTTCTTTGCTTATTCCACAGCCATTGTCATGAATCGACACTGCACATCTACCCTTAATTATTTCGGTACTAAGTTTCAATAACCCATTTTCTGAACTCATGGCGTCAATTGCATTGATAATAATATTTGTCAAAGCAATTTTTATTTTCGGCATGTCCAATTTTATTTTGAGATCTCGTGGGGCATAACTTTTTTTAACCACAACGTTTTTAAGTATGATCTTATCACTTGCCATTTCGATCACTTCATCAAGCAATTGATGAAGCGAATATTCCTCCATTTGTATTTCCTGTTCATGTTGCCCTTTAATAAGATCATTTATCAGGTCATTGATCTTTGTCGAGCTGCGCTTAATTATATCCATGTACATTCTATCATTATCATCCAATACTTTGGATTCAAGTAAATGAACGGTTAATATGATATTGGTCAGCGGGTTTCTTAATTCATGAACAAGAACAGAGACCAATGGAATGGCAGGATCATTCCAAGCTGACTGTATTGTCTTTTTTCGGGGGGAAATTGTAATGGAATTCATCTCGAATGAGTTTTAGTGAAGTCCGGGCAAGATAAATGCGTTTGCCAACATAATTGTTACAAATTTTTATGTAATGCTTATATAATTCACACATTTTCATGCAGCCCTGGCAGTAAAAAGAAAATCGCTAACTCGTTACGAAACGGCTGTGAACTGATTCTAATTAGTAAAGATCTATTCTTCAAGAATCAAAAAACGCTTATCAGCTCAACTTCAAAAACAAGTATGGAATTCGCTGGAATAACAACATTGCCTGACCCGTCCCTGATCTCCTGACTACCATACGCAAGTGATGGGGGACAATACAACTTAACTTTTCCTCCCGGCTTGATCAGTGGTATTCCTTTTTTCCAGGCTTCTATCAGGCCATTCAGCTGGAAACTAACGGGCACAGTAGATTGATCGAATACATTTCCGTTCGTCAATTGGCCTTTATATTTTACGCCGACGGTAGAGCAAATGGTGGGCGTATTACCAGAACCTGCGGCATCAATGGTATAATACATGCCACTGCAATGCCTGGTAGCAGTAGTTGTGGAGGAGGACAGGTAGGCTTCCAATTGGCTAACTTCAGAAGCCGGGGCAGCTACTGCACAAGCATCATAATTACAAATATCATCGTCCTTGGAACAAGATGATAGCAGAATCACAGAGCACAAAACGCCAAAAATCCACTTCATTAATTTTAAAATTTCGGCAAATATATAGGATGGAAGCTAAAGAATTCGTTAACAAAATGAAGGGTTAAATTGAGTTGGAAGCAGTGAAAGAAAGCAACAGCTTATCCTTACATCCCGTACGAAAACAAAAAGAAGTGAAGCCCTTCCCATGTCGTAAGCACTACATTATTATTCCCGATAAATTGCCTGATATTCTTTATTCCCTTTTGTTTTAACTGCTGTACTCTTTTGTCTGTATTCAATCCAAAATAGGTCACGGCAGGATAACTGAAGTTCTTCGTTTGATGCAAACCGATCAACATCAACCCATCAGAAAGGACTGCCCAGGGATAGGGCGCAGCCATTTGTGTCGTCACTTCAAACCCCAGTTTTTTCCAATACTCGATCGATTTATTCAAATCAGTAACCGGGTGACAAAATTCTCCAAAGGCTCCGCATTCCTTGTTAGGGTATTTATCTTCCGATTGAAGGGCAATGGGATTCATGTTCAGCATTGTTGTTCCTGTTGGCTGTTTAAATGCGCCCACATTGGAAGCAAGCATTATATTTAATCCATCAGGTGATTTGAAATAATACCTTTTGATCGTATCAGTTTTTTTTGGTTTTTGTGTAAACTGTATCCCATCTTTTTCTAATTGTGTCACCGCTTTTTCAATATCCGTTGCATAATAGGTAAGACCAAGATACTGAACCGTATCTTCCCTCATCATAATTAATAAGCTGCCATCCGTTACCTGCGCCCATGGAACTGGAATTGTACTTGAAGCAATCTTTGGAAAACCTATTTTTTCATATAGAGCAACGGAAGAATCAAGGTTTGGCGAAGTAACGTACACACAGGCGACGTTGCCAAGTTTTGATTGAGAAAACCCCGGAAGAAATAAAAACAAAAAAATAGCCGTGATTAACGTTTTATTTGCCATATCAATTTTTTAATTATTGTTTATTCCCGATCATACTGATCACGTTTTCAAGAGCCGCATTAAACTCAGCGGATTTTTCAATCATCGGGTAATGTCCCGTCCCGTGAACATAAACAACTTCTGCAGACGCCTTACAATATTTTTGCAATGAGTCAATATGAGTTGAGTCTGGGTCGCTGTTTACAAGATAAAGTGTATGCTTCAATTGTTGCATCATATCTCTTTCCTTTTGCGAAATAGCGAGCAACGAACGCAATACTTTTATTGCAATAACAGAATCATTCATCTTAAAATCTTTAATCACACGATTTACATATACGGTATCCGCAGCTCGCGGAAAAAGATTCGCTTTGGTATACCCTTCGACTGTTCCTGAAAAGCTGCTGTCCATCATACTAAAAAAACTTTCGATATCTCTCTTCTCTTCTTCCGAAAATTCTGACCCCGGTTTTTTGAGATTATCAATTCCCACGATACCGATCACTTCTTCCGGGTATTTGGCACCCATCAATAGTAAAATATCGCCTGACATGGAATGGCCAATCAGAATTACATTTTTCAATTTTTCAGCCCTGATGAATTCAAGAATGTCATCAGTGTATTGCTCAAAGGTCCATTCGGTTCTATTTTTACCGGATCCGCCAAATCCTGGCAGATCAAGTGCTACCACTTTATACTTCTCACAGAAATGTTTTAATTGATCGTCCCAATACTCTTTATTTATACACCAGCCATGAATAAAAAGCAAGGTTGTATCCCCTTTGCCACATTGATCATATACAATCGAAACATCATTAATTTTTATATTGGCATTGTCTTTTTTGTCAGCATAAGTGTTACAGGAAAATAAAACAATTGCCAGGATTGGAAAGAATAAATATGCCTTCATAAAAATGAAGTTATGAAAACAAATTGTAGGCAATAAATCCTTTGGCGGTAAAAAATAATTAATGACCTTTAATACTCCTTAAAAAATTAAACCAAACGATATGAAACGCTACACACCACGATTTGTTTACAGTGTTGCATTAATTGTTCTCATGTACTCTTGTAACAGTACTGACACTACGACTGACGACAACACTACAACCGAAATAAAAGCACCGAAATTAAAACAGGAAACAGTTAGTTACACTGTTGACAGCCTCAGGATGCAAAGCTATGTTGTGTATGATGAGAATGTCGAGGGCAAACGTCCTGCTGTTCTGGTAATACATGAATGGTGGGGATTAAATGATTATGCAAAACGCCGTGCAAACATGCTTGCAGAAATGGGTTACATTGCTATGGCCGTTGATATGTATGGGAATGGCAAAATGGGAAATGATCCCGGCGCCGCTCAGGCCCTTGCGATGCCTTTTTATCAGAATCCTGCAATGGCTAAAAAACATTTTGATATGGCATTGGAGGAATTGAAAAAAAATCCCAATGTAGATCAAAGTAAAATCGCAGGCATTGGCTATTGCTTTGGCGGAGGTATGTTGTTGAATTTTGCACGGATGGGTGAGCCCCTGAATGGCGTGGTAAGTTTTCATGGAAGTCTTTTAGGGACACCTGCAGATAAAAATCTTACAAAAGCAGAGATACTTGTTTGTCATGGTGAAAACGATGATTTTGTAAATGCCGAAGTGGCCCCGTTTAAAAAACAAATGGATTCAATTGGCAAATCATACACCTTTAAATCTTATCCCGGCGCCACACATGCCTTTACGAATCCTGATGCAACTGAAATGGGTAAAAAATTCAATATGCCAATTGAATATAATGCCGCTGCCGACAGTGCATCATGGAATGACATGAAAGCTTTTTTTGCGAGAATATTCAAATAAAGAGGTTATTCTTAAAAAAATAAACGTTTTGGATATACTACTTACCTCCGTAAGAGTTTACTATTTATGGAAATAATTTTTTTTAGCCATTCAACTCCAATAGGAGTTGAATTCTTATCATAAATGCCGTTCTATAAATCTTCGTCTCCTACGGAGACGTGCAGATTTTAAGCGCGCATGCCGGATCGCCCATTAATAGAAATCATTTCTCTTCAATAGATTATTCCTTAACTTTCTCAACAACGAAAAATTAACCATATGAGAAAATTATTTCTTGCAATTGTTTTTATACCAACATTTGCATCGGCACAAAAACAAGAAAAATTCAATGGTCTTGATATAAGCCTGGGAAATCTGTTCCGGTTAAGCGATGCAAAAACAAGATCAATAAGTCCTGAAAATTTAACTGGTGAGCCGGGCAAAGGTGGCATGGCTACATTGGAGAATGGCAACGCCAAAAATGCGGCAAGAGAACTTGGACAAGGATGGAAAGTCAACCCATATATTATTGTTAAACCGGGTGAAACTTTCACAATGGCTGAGATCACAGGGCCTGGTGCGATTCAACACATATGGATGACACCAACGGGCAACTGGCGTTTTTCTATTCTCCGTTTTTATTGGGATGATGAAACAGAGCCGTCAGTCGAGGTTCCTGTTGGTGATTTTTTTGGCGCCGGCTGGGGCGGTTACTCGCATCTTAATTCTTTGGCGGTAACAATAAATCCCGGCAGCGCATTTAATTGCTATTGGGTCATGCCATTCAGAAAAAAATGCAGGATCACCATGACAAATATTAACGTGGAAAATATGACTTTGTATTACCAGGTTGATTACACACTTACCACGGTGCCAGATGACGCCGCTTATTTTCATGCGCAATACAGGAGGAGCAACAGAGTGAAGGATGGTGTGTGTACCATAATTGATAACATCGAAGGGAAAGGGCATTATGTTGGCACTTACATGGCCTGGGGAGTGCACAACAATGGCTGGTGGGGTGAAGGTGAAATAAAATTCTACATGGATGGTGATACAAAGTTTCCAACGATTAATGGAACGGGTACCGAAGATTATTTCTGCGGCTCCTATGATTTTGATACGCGAAAGAAAAACGCTGCTGGTGTTGACGTTGTTGACTATACAGAATTTTCAACAGCTTATGCGGGTCTTCACCAGGTTATTGATGGGGACGGGCATTATAATATAATGCAACGATTTGGAATGTACCGATGGCACATAATGGATCCAATTCGTTTTGAAAAAAATCTAAGAGTAACAATACAGGATCTGGGCTGGAGAAGCGGTGGCAGGTACCTTGTGCAGGAATCCGATATCAGTTCGGTTGTTTTTTGGTATCAAACCGAACCGCATCACAGCTTTCCAAAACTGCCGTCAAAAAATGAATTGGAAATAAATTGATTGATCGATATACATCGATCATCAAAACTATTTTCAATGATGTATCATTCCCGATGAATTGAATGCATGGGATTCCGTCAGAATTCTTCGTGCGTTCGCTGAGCTAATGGAATTTTACTGATGCGGATAATCTTTAACCGGTTAAAAAAAAGGATTATAGGGTATATCGGATCAAGTTCAAACCAGCGTTTCCCAAAATTGGCCGCAGAAGGCGTTTTGTGATGATTATTATGATAACCCTCCCCTAACATTAATATATCCACTGGAAATAAATTGCGGGACGTATTCTTCAATTTGAAATGTATTGAACCATACTTATGAGCAAACCAGTTGATGATGGCACCGTGAACGGGTACAGTAAGTATATGAAACGGAATTAACAAAAACCACCATGCTGACGGAGCAAACAAAATATAAAAAGTAACGTAGATAAGGATCCACATCACTCTTGACATCCATGAATGACCCCAACGATCAAGTGTATTCCACTCTGGCAGGTTTTTTAGAAACCGGTCTTCCGGTATAAAATTTCCTTTATAAATACTTGTGGTAAGCGCACGGGTATTCCACATCATTGCAAGCATGTTTTTATCATAGCTTGGCGAATGTGGATCTTTATCAGTATCTGTATAAGCATGATGCATACGATGCATGATGGCATATACTTTAGGACTCACATAAGACGAGCCCTGCGCGAGGTAAGCAAACATGTAAAAAAAACGTTCCCAGAATTTGTTCATACTAAAAGCCCTGTGAGAAGCATATCGGTGATGAAGAAAACTTTGTGTGAAAAGAGAAAAGTACCAATGGCACAAAACGGCGAGAAGAATAACTAACATCGGACAAATTAAAATTGTAAAGAACTTCGTTGTTGACGACCACAAGGTAACTAAAGTTCCTCGAAGTTGAGAATATATCTTTATATGGTAATGTTAATGCTGACTTTTTTCAGTACTCTTTATCAAACAACTTGTAATATGCATTCTTTATACATACCCGATTCGATATGCCGGTTTTGTACTCTTAACTGCTCTATGAATTCTTCAGTGTTGCTATTTTCAACAAAAAATTCAAGAATGCAATCATAATTGCAGCTTTCAAAATATGCTTTGTAAATATTCAGGTAACGATAATGAGCAAGTTGTTTGCACTCATCAACGTTGACGCCCTGATTTGTGACAAATACAAAAATTTTACTCTCATCTTCTCCTGAATCCTGTTTACACTCGACCTGCATTGTTGTGTATCCACCCAATTGACGCACCCTCATTTCAACTTCAGGAAAATGAGCAGATCGTCTTTCCTTTCTGAAAATAAATTTAAAATCATCATCAAAACACCAGTGCTGTGATAGATATTTCGCTTTCTTTTTACTCCCAATTTCTTGTTGCAATCTGATTTGATGTTTCTTATTCATTCCTTTTGAATACTGATCCCATTGAGCAATAAATTCATTATTATCGCCCTGGGTCTCAAAACTTACAAACTGAACAATAGTTTCTTTTTCCATGTATTATAATAGTTCTATAAACTGTTTAATAATAATAATAAAGTCACACCTCCGGGATATTAACTGTATCGACGGAGTGAACTATTCCGTTTGAACCCTGCCTGTCTTTCGCAAGTATCTTGGCGCCGTTAATATGTACTTCCCCATCCTTTACGCTGATGGCCACATCTTTGCCATTGATCGTTTTCAATTTCTGTCCATTGATAAAGTCACGTAGCATTTTCTTTCCTGCAATAACATGATACGTGATAATATCCGACATCCTTGTCTTATTACCATCCCTGATCATGTCTTCAAATGAATCGGCGGGAGCCAATTTGCTAAAAGCAAAATTCACGGGAGCAAAAATGGTGAATGGCCCTATGCCATTTAATATTTCCTCGAGGTCTGCTGCTTTTAACCCTTTTATCAGTGTACTTAAGTTCCTGTCTGCATTTGCAATTTGAAGAATAGTCGACATTTATGAAATTTAACATGCGGAGAAAGATCTGCAATACCTGTAATGTAATCATTATTACTGACGTGGAAATACTAATTATTGAAAGCATAACAATACCATAAAGCGATATGAACTCTTGTTATGTTCAAACCCCTCATCTGATAGACATTACCTTTTTATACTTTCTTTATTATTTCTCAACACTGCCTCCAAATTCGCGGGAAAATCTTATCTTAAATCCCTATTCAAAAAAACTATTTATTATGAACAATTCACGCAGAACATTTCTAAAAAATTCAGCGTTTGCATTAGCTGGCAGTTCAATTTTATCACGGGTGTCTTTTGCCAATAGCAACGATAGTGAGCTGGTCGGCATACAACTTTATTCAGTAAGGGATGATATGACAAAAGATCCTCTCGGCACGTTGAAGCAGCTGGCAGCAATGGGATATAAAAATGTTGAACATGCGAATTACCGGGATAGAAAATTTTATGGCTACACTCCTGTTGAATTCAGAAAAATATTAGATGACCTTGGAATGAAGATGCCAAGCGGACATACAGTATTGGGTTCACCACATTGGGATGAAACCAAAAAACAATTTACCGATCTATGGAAATATACCGTGGAGGATGCGGCCACGATGGGACAGCAATATGTTATTAGTCCCTCACTTGATAATCGGTACCGTAAAGACCGTGACGGCTTGCTTCGCTTTATGGAAGTGTTCAATAAAAGCGGTGAACTGTGCAGCAAGTCAGGAATGAAATTCGGCTATCATAATCATGATTTTGAATTCAGCGAAAAACTAAATGGCGAAACTTTATATGACATCATACTTGCTAATACCGATGAGCGGTTCGTAATACAACAACTCGATATTGGCAATTTGTATAATGGCGGCGCAAATGCTTTTGAGGTCGTAAAAAAATACCCTACGCGTTTTCCATCGCTTCATGTGAAAGACGAAATAAAAGCAACCAGCGGCAATGAAAAGTATGAAAGTACTATACTTGGCACCGGCATCGTAAATGTAAAAGAAGTGATCGACTTTGTAAGAAAGAATACAAAGAACGTTCACTATATTATCGAACAGGAATCTTACCAGGGCAAAACCCCGCTTGATTGTGCTAAAGAAGATTTGGCGATAATGAAAAAATGGGGTTACTAACCCCAAACCCCTAAAAGGGCTTGATATCATTCTTCTAAATAAAATTTATTTCGGCAAGCAGACCAGCTTCTGAGTACGCTCTGGCGACTCAGGTGGCTGCATCTATGGTATCATACACCACCACTCTGGTCCAGAGCGGAGAACATTCTTCAATAAATTTTAAATGTATTGGATCAGTTTGATAGCTGTCCTGATCAGCAGCGCTATCAAAAAACAATAACCAGCTTATGTCATAAGAACTATCAATTACGTCTCTTCGTGTACCGGCGGCCTGACCGATATAAAAATTTTTTATCGTTTTTACCTTTGAAAGTTTTTTTAATCCTTCAATCAGTTTGGCCCTGTCTTCTTTGTTCCCCGAATTCTTCAACCAGAAATAAACATGATGTATAAACATTCCCTTTTTTTGAGCGAAGATAGTATTTGGCTTCATTGACGTTGCGAATGGCACCGCCCAGGCAACATTTCCTAAGAACCGGCGTCGGGAAGATAATTTCATTTTACTTGATTTTTTTCCGAACTTAATTGTTCTTTGGAAAATAAAAAAGTCTAAATCCATCAATGAAAAGAAATTCCACACTGGTTATCGCCGCTGTCCTGTTAGTGGTCCTTGGGAGTTACATGGTTTATCTCGGAACAAAAGGAAAAATTTTACCGCCGACCATTACCGGGGTTGGCTTTTTCGTTATTGCAATCGCTTTTTTAGGATTACGGAACAGATAAAGCCTGGTTTTCGAAATTGACTTATTACCATTTGTTGGTAAGAATTCTCACCTTTCATAAAATTTTCACATTTTAGGCGAAATATTTGTCTTAATTTTTGATGGTGAAAATTCTTCTGGCACTAAGTTTTTTGTTTACTGCCGTTACTTTACAGTGCGCTGGTCAGGATATTAGCGGATTTTGGAAAGGCACACTGAGTATGAGAGGTTGTTTTCCTGAAAATAATATCGAGCTTCAGATCAATGCAAAAGGAGAAATCCTAATAGGTGATTCCTATCATTACCAGGATATCGATAATTATGTAAAGAAAAATTTCACCGGGTCTTTTGACAAAACAACTAAAAAGCTCACTGTAAGGGAAGGTTTAGTAACAACCTATCATATTCCGCAGCGCTGTGTTATCTGTGTAAAAACCTTTGAACTGGTCTATAGTCGTGAGGGCAAGCTTGAAACATTGAAAGGTTATTGGTCCGGCAATGTCTTGAACACATTACAGAGTTGTGATGGTGGGAGTATTATTTTGACACGTATAAAAGAATCCGCTTTTAAAGAGATACCCGAAATAAAAGTCGATACCGGTACGATTCGTCTGGATTTTTATGACAACGCTCAAATCGACGGGGATTCAATAACTGTATTGGTAGATAAACAGGTCGTGTTAACTCATCAACGATTAACCGCAAAAGCGCTTACCACCTATGTGAAGATCGATTTGAACAATACTTTTCATGAAATAGAAATGGTAGCAGAGAATCTTGGAAGCATTCCTCCCAATACTGCAATACTCATCATCACTGCCGGCAAGAATCGTCATCAGTTATCATTAAGCTCCTCGGAAACCAAAAGTGCAAGAGTAAGGATCGTTTATGATCAGGCCACTTCGAAAGTTGAACAAACAGTTGCCGTGGTAAAAAAAGAACCCGATTAGTATTGCACCATCTATCGAGTTAATCACATTCTATTCACACCTTGCCATTTGCCATTCTTACAATGATCAAAGCAGGTCAGTATTAACTAGTTTTACACGATTAAATTAAACTAGCCCATGCGCAATATCCTCTTCCCCCGCCACCTTATCCTGTTTGCGGGTCTGTGTTGTTCTATTAGTTTTTTACCGGCACAAACCAATCTTAAGCTGAAGTATAATAACTCAACAGTTTATACAGGTATTGAAGTTGGATCCAAAGGTGTAAAGATGAGTATGGTCGAGCTTGGTAAAAATGCCCAATCAAATGGAAGTTTTAATATCCTAAAAGATACTTCTGTAAATACAGATTTTATATCGTTTACCGATCCTACATTTTCTGCCACGCTAAATGCTCTTTGTGGTTTATATGCTACTGCAAAGAAAAATTATAACATTCCGGACAAAAGGATTTTTACAGCGGTAAGTAGTGGTGTAAAGATGCAGGCGGAAAAAGATGAGAAAACTGATTTGGTTAAAAAGCTAATTGATTCATTTAAGGTCAGGATCAATGATCAGTCTCGCCAAGTGACTGTCATCGATGTAAAACAGGAAGCATTACTCTCGCACCTTGGTATTGTGCCTGAATCAAGAAGGTATACAACATTTCTTATTGACATTGGAAGCGGGAATACAAAAGGCGGTTACTTCCCTTATGGCAATACCAAAGATTTTTATTTGTTTCAATTGAATTGGGGAACAAAGAGTGTATCGAATGCTGCCGAAAAAAGATTAGAAGATGATAAAAGCCTGGCTACTTATCAAAAACAACTGACCCGGGTATTGTCCCAGGCCGAAAACGCAGATATCGTCTATGCAGTGAATGCAAGCGGAGCTTACCCACTGAGCGACTATATCGCATTTAGCGGTGGTGCTGCCTGGGCGGCGGCGAACCTGATGCATCCTGAGTTGGTTGACAATGCTGTGGTGCCCGTTACGTTTGAGGAGGTTGCCAAATTCTACGAAAAACTTTACACGAATTTCTCATCGTATTCACCTGAAAACCTGGCCAAAGTTGGAACCGATCAAACTGAAAAAGCAGCCATACTCAAGATTTCTAAAACAGTTCATGGTGTATTTGATCAAAAGTCATTGATGAGCGGAAGCGGGCTTTTATTAAAAATAATGAGACAGTTTGCTTCAATTTATGAAACCAAACAATTTTATCTTGTAAAGAATGGACAAGTGGGTTGGATATCTGCTTTTGTAGATCAAACCATAAAATAAAAATTATAAACTCCATGCCTGATCCACTGCGGCTCCGGAGTGGATTCTTGCTGTATCAAACAAATAAATATCACAATCTGACTGCTTGACTAAAATTGGGATTTCCGTACATCCAAGAATAATTCCTTCGGCTCCGTTTTGCTTTAGCCTTGAAATAACCCTGAGATAACCAGCTTTTGTTTCTGGGAGAAAAATATTTTTGCTAAACTCATTATAGATTGTATAATTTATATACTCGATATCAGTCTTGTCCGGAATAATAGTTTCGATTCCAAATTTTGCAAGATGATCAGCATAAAAACCAAGCTGCATGGTATAACGGGTTCCGAGTAATCCGATTTTCCTCAAGCCATGTTTTAAGATTTCTTTTGCTACAGCGTCGGCGATATGAATAACGGGGATCTTCACAGCTGCCTGTACCTCGTTGGCTATTTTATGCATTGTGTTAGCCCCGATAAGAAGACACGCAGCGCCGCCAGCCTCTATTGTTTGAGCCGCTTTGCAAATGATCACGGAAATATTTTTCCAATCGCCTGCTTCCGTAAGGCTTTTTATTTCTCCAAAGTTCAAAGAATAAATGATGATCTCCGCTGATTCATTGCCCCCAAGTTTTTCGTTGGCCAATTCATTTAAATAACGGTAATATTCTATCGTGGAAACATAAGTAAGTCCACCAACAAGTCCAATAGGTTTCATTCGATAAAATTAACTGTAAAACATTTACCCACCTGTTGATAAAATACTTTGTTAAAGGAAATGATAGAACCCTAAATTTGCGAATCAATCTAAAACCCAAACAATACACTTATGAAAAAGATCTTTTGTTCCCTGTTGATAACTGCAATGATGTTTTCGATGAGTCCCCTTCAATCTTCAGCTTCGCTATTGCCTCCCGGAGGTGAACCAGACCCCGCTACAATAAAGGCTGCATTCGCTGAGTTCAAGGGTCTTTCTAAGCAGGAACGAAAAGAAAGGGTGAAGGAAGTAAAGAAACAATGGAAGCTGATTAAAAAAGAAAAGAAAGCAAACAAGTCTGCAAAGGTAGAAATGGTTGTTCTTATTATTCTTGCGATATTATTACCTCCACTGGCTGTATATCTTCACCAGGGTGAAATCAATACCAAATTCTGGTTGAGTATCTTGTTTTGGTTCCTTTTTATTATACCAGGGATCATTTATGCATTGCTCGTGGTAACGGATACGATTTAATAGCTCAAACCTCACAATCAGAAAGTCTCCCCGATCAATTCAAGGGAGACTTCTTTATGATTGCTTACCAACGGAATTATAATATGATCACTCTTTGATTGTTTCCATTACTCCAGGTTAGTAATGCTTTGTTATCGCACTCTCCGTTGAATGGAAAACCATAATCAAGGTATAAAACACGGTCATTGATCTTAATCTTCAATTTACCGTCACTGATCCATGGGCAGGCTACTTTCTTCACTAATGCTGTCTCTGTATTCAGCGTTATGATGAGACCGCCATTGAATTCAGTTTGTGAACGACCTGTAATTTCATAGACATCATCACGAACAACTCTTGTATCCATACCGCCAACTTGCGTCTTTACTTTTATACCCTGGTAGCTATACCCTCTGCCCGAAGGGAATGTTACCTTACCACCTACCACCTGTACACTCCATTTATGCATTGGGGGATCGCTAAGATTACTAATGACCTTTGTCCCCTCGAGGTGAACACGATTTACGAAATAATTTCTGAAAGTAATTGTTACTACAGAACCAGGTCTGCGCAAGGGAGCGGTAAGATGTACTATGATTGCGCCAGAACGAAACTTACCATCACGACCCAAACAGCCATTACCAAAATCAATTATGATGGTTTTAGGATACGTTGAATCGTTCGGAGTAACTGTGATGGTAGCACAATCTCCGATCGCTGCTCTTAATTCTGTGAACCTGGGACCGAAAAGACGGCCATTGATATCAAACTCGCTGGCATTCCCTTCTTCATCAGCCGCTGTTGTAGCAACATCTTCTGCATCATCAAAGCTGGCTTCAGCCATTGAACTTTCTTCAGAATAGGCAGTTGCCTGCGTCTCGGTTAAAGGTTGGTTGTTGGTAGTGCTAAGGTCTTTTTGACAAGAAAAAAGCATAGTAGCAAACATGAATGCAATTGCGGCTATGCTGGTCCGGTTGATTGAGAAAGTTTTCATTTTTTTAGTTTTTTAGGGTTGTGGAAAATTCAACACGAAATATCAGAAGCCTGGCTTTGAAAAAAGTTTAAACGATAGTAAAAAAACGTCTATTTTCCGTGATAATGACGGAAATTCTTAAATACATAATTGATTATTTTAGAAGTATAAATATTGGAGTATTAATAGCCTGTACCCTGCTCACTTCGTTGATGATCTTCGTTAATTTTCATTACAGGATAGATGATAAAATTGACGACCTTAATTCAATTGCTGCTTCATTTTACTACCGTTATTCGATATTTTTAATCGCATTCGCCTTGCCTTATATTTTTTATGCTATTTACGGTAAAAATTATTTTAATGGGGCATTAATCTTTTCGCTGATTATTTTGTCGCCTGCAATTTTTTCCTGGAAGATGGCAATGAGCACTTATTTGCATTTATCGGATGATCCTTTATGGAATTATTATTGGAATCAGATCATTTACTGGCCGATACGATTATCAGTACTGTCATTTATTCTATTTATAATTTGGAAAATATATTTTGCTAAAGAAAGCTTCTTTGGTTTAACTCTCAGAAACTTTACATGGAAACCATACTTAATCATGTTACTGATCATGGTACCGCTTGTGGCTGCCGCCTCTACGCAGCCTGATTTTTTAAGCATGTATCCAAAACTAAGGGACGTTACTTCAGTTTTATATAACATAAAAAGCAAATGGTTCTTTCAATTACTACATGAACTGTCTTACGGCAGTGATTTTATTTCAGTTGAACTTTTCTTTCGCGGTTTTCTTGTGCTGGCATTTATAAAAGTCGTTGGGAAGGATGCTATTTTACCGATGGCTTGTTTTTATTGTACCATACATTTTGGCAAACCGCTGGCCGAATGCATCAGTTCTTATTTCGGCGGAATAATCCTTGGGATCGTCGTTTACAATACAAGATCAATAATCGGCGGATTGATGGTTCATCTCGGCATTGCGTGGCTGATGGAACTAGGCGGATATATTGGCAATGCGTTTAAGTAAGCGATTAACTCGTCCATTGATCGTGGACAATGCCGACAAGGAAAAACTTTCCATCTCTTTCTCTGAAAATTAACCTGATACTTCTCCAATCCATCCCTTCGTATTTTTTTTCAAAACCCGAGAAATGGCTTTCTGTGAAATCACAGTCTTTATACACTGATAGAAGATTATTTAACGAATTACCATGGCCGATGAACTCATTTACTTTCCTTGTTTCAGGTTTGCTAAAATCGACATCATACACAAACTTTGCTATGTACTCATTCAATGTCATGTTGATCGTATCTCCCGAGCCATCAAATTCGCCCCAAATTATTTTATCCTGGTTTGATCGTCCAGCTTGTTCGGCAAATTTTTCTTTTGAGAAGATCACATTACGAATTGTATCGATATATCCATAAGGTGAAAATCTTATACCGGATACAGGATCGATAAAATCTGCAACTGCTGAATAGTTTTTTGTTTTAAATGCCGTTAAGATATCCTGCGTTAAGTGAAGTAAGACGGAATCTGGATTAGATTCTGAAGCCTGAGCAGTAGTCGTTGCCGTCGGTGTGATTTTACCTTTTTGTTTTGTTTCGTCCTTACAAGCAGTAATGAATAAACAAATTAAAACCGCAGCTATGGTGACTTTCTCCATATTAAAAAAAACGCTACAAACTCGTAAGCCGGATTCTGTTTCTAAACTATCATTTATCTGTCCCGGTGATTGCTCAACGGGATCAATCTGCCTACCCTCCATCATCGGACGAGCAGTCCTCAAACGATGGTATATGTGGCATTTCAGCTTGCAAGGTTTACCCGCTAATGATGTCACCATCAAAAGCTGTGGGCCCTTACCCCACATTTTCAACCTCACCCCAACCCTCTCCTTAAGGAGAGAGAGAAGGCAGTTATTTTCTGTGGCACTATCTGTTATTTCAACATACTTTTTCGGCATCGGTTGAAATACCCGGCTTTTCACCGGTGCAATGCTCTGTGCTGTCCGGACTTTCCTTCTCTCGCCTAAGGCGAGAAACGATAGCTCGGTTTGTAGCGAACAGCAAATTTAAAAAAAATTTTAGACCCATCAGTTGTAAATAAACCAATAGTGCAAGGAGTTTGTGCGCAGATGGCCTTTCGGCTCAGGCGGGACAGGACGGGTGGGACTAGTATTCAAAAAATATTTCGGTAGCGCCATAACCAAAACGGGGATCATATTGATTCACAAACGTCTTGACTTCCCTGCGAAGTTTCAGTAATTCATGAATCTCATCTCGTAATCTCCCGCTGCCCACGCCATGGATAACAATTAGCGAAGGTTGTAAATGTGCGATGGCCAAGTCATAATATTTTTCGAATGTTTTTAACTGGATGGCTAGTATCTGGAGATTACCAAGGTGCTGCCAGTTGTCAGTCAGCTTTTCAATATGAAGATCGATTACCGAACGCGGTGGTTCCAGATGTTCTTTTGTTTTTGACGCATCGAAGACCTTATATTTTGATGAAAGCGAACCCATATCAATCGTGTCATGAACAACTTTATCAGGGTATTTGTCAAAGAGGCGATAAGAAAAACTCGCTTCATTCTTACTTCTTATCTCTTCTATCTTGTTAAAAAGTTGCTTTGGTTTGAGTTTTAATGTAGCAGTACATATTTCGGCCTTTGCCTTATCAGGTTTTACCAAAGAGAATTCAAATTCAAAAAAAGGACTATCGCTTAGATCTTCAAAAGGAACATCGTGTATGTAAAAATCTTCAAAAGGGTGGATAGTGTTTTTTAATTCAAATTCAGGTTTGCCGAAAAATGCAAGCTTGTAATCAAAATTGTAGGCTGTATTTGTTCTGTTGAGTAAATGAACTTTTAATTCATCTACGACATCATCCCCGAATTCGTCAGTATCAATTACAGGTAAAAAGGTAAGCCACATTCCATCCTCGTCCCGCTTTGTAGTATTTTCTTTCTCCTTTTTTACGTCGTCAATAAATTGCTTGTGCTTTTTTTGATAGCCATTTTTCTTTTCCATGAAACGCTTCAGGTAGGGGAAATCAATTTGATCCTTGTAGACAGGAAACTGCACACCGCCGGCATCCACCATTACCATTTTATCACTAATGATGTCAACTACCTCGGCTTCTTCATTGGAATGTAAAATAAGTACGATATCGCCTATTTGGAATTTCACAGCCCTCAAAGTTAATAAAGTATCCCGATGGTTACCGGACGGCGCAACAGAAGTTTAATCCTTCGACAAACTCAGGATAAATTAAAAATCGGGAAAATAATTATTTTTTTATGGCCAGCTTGCTTTTATTGTATCCATAAAGAGCATACAGGATCAAACCTACCGCTAACCATCCAAGAAACCACGCCCAGTTACTTTTTGTCATTCCAGTCAGGAGGTAAAGGCAGGTAGTAACACCCATGAGCGGAATCAATGAGTATTTTTTTATTATAGTTGCAATTGCGAGTGTAATGCAAATTAACCAGAAAATGATAATTGAGATATTTGGTGTCGCCAGGTCCATAAAACTGGCTTTGCCAGCAGTATAATCTACATTTGCCGAATAATCGAAATCGAAAAGATTAGTGAAATAATTTTTACTTAGCACAGCAAAGAGAAAAAGTGAAACTGCTATGATCAGTGGATATACAAATTGACCATTAACGTAGGGAATCTGAAATTTGCCGGCCTGCTTTTCTTTTCTTGGGATCAGCAAAACGCCTCCACAAACTAGCGCAAATGCAAACAAGGTAGCAATACTTGTGAAGTCAAGGACAAAAGTTTTTTCTGTAAAAAGAATGGGCACGCCAACAACTAATCCTGTAACAATCGTGGCAAACGATGGCGTTTTGAATTTGTGATGAATTTTCTGAAAAACCGGTGGCAGTAACCCATCGCGGCTCATGCTCATCCATATTCTTGGCTGGCCCATTTGAAAAACAAGCAATACGCTGGTCATTGCAATAACAGCACATATCGACACAAGCAACTGCATCCACCCCACATTAAGATTCTGGCTTTCAAAAATAAATGCCAGCGGATCACCAACGCCTTCAAATTTCTGATAATGAACAGTGCCGGTAAGCACAAGCGCCAATAAAATATATACTACAGTACAAATAACTAATGAATAGATCATACCCCGGGGAAGATCTCGTTGGGGATTCCTGCTTTCTTCAGCCAAAACACTCACAGCATCAAACCCGATATAGGCAAAGAAAACGCCGGCCACTGCTGACATCACGCCTCCGAATCCATTTGGCATAAATGACTTTACACCCTCGTCATTTGCCGGTGTCCAGTTAAATGTCAATCCATGCGAGAATAATAATGAACCGCCAACCAAAATCACCAGCGCGACAATTGCTAGTTTTAAGATCACCATTACATTGCTGAAGTTGCGACTCTCTTTAATACCCCGATAAACGAGATATGTAATGAGAAGATTGATAACGATAGCCGGAAGATCAAGGATGATTTTCAAACTACCGAGCATCGGCGCTGAGTTCCATGCATTGATCAATTCTTCATTCGGGCTATTATTTAATACCGCTTTGTGCGCCTCGGCATAGCTACAGGTGAGGTAATCAGGAATATGAATATTCACTTTATCCAAAAAGGAAGTAAAATAATCGCTCCAGCTAAATGCCACATATATATTACCGATAGAATATTCCATGATCAGCGCCCAACCAATAATCCAGGCAAACAATTCTCCAAAACTTGCATATGCATACGTATAGGCACTGCCGGCCACTGGTATACGACTTGCAAATTCAGAATAACACAAGGCAGTAAATGCACAGGCAATTCCGGTAATAACAAAGAGCAGCACCACTCCAGGGCCGCCTCTAAAAACGGCCTCGCCAAGCGAACTGAAACTACCAGCACCGATTATGGCTGCAATTCCAAAAAAAGTAAGATCCCGAACTGTAAGCACCCTTGTCAATGCATGTGGATGAACCTCCGTATCTCCTTTTTCCGCATCTTTTAAAATTGAATCGATCGTCTTACGGCGAAACAATGAATTAGCCATCAGTGTTGGTTTTGAAAGTTCAAAATAGGGAAAAAATCTAAAGAGAGGATTTCAATGTTTAGAGATTCGAAAATTCCTGATTTTTGAGATCACCTGATAAAAATCATGAGAATTTCTAACCGGCCTCATCATCCGCCAAACCGGCGCATATGACATTTGTGGAAATTAATTGATATGGAAACGACAGTAAAACATTTACGTGCCTACGAAATTGATACGACACATGTATCACCATGGAAAAAATTCATTACCTGGTGTGTTGGCCAGGAAAAATATCGCCTCGGCTGGCTTGCGGCAGCAATTACACTACATGGTTGCATACTTACCATACTTACCATGTTTGCAGTAATACTTGCCGGCAATCATTTTATATTCTGGCCATTTGTTATTGGCGCCATGGGTATTACCTTAATTGTGAACCTTGCTGCTATGCCAACTAAGATTACAATACCGGTTTTCTTCATTAGCGTGTTTGTAGACCTTGTGATCATTGCGACCTGTATCGCCATCGGTTTCGATGCAAGCGGTACAACAATTTAAAAGTCTCTTTGAACGAGGAAAAGAGCCAGCTCCCTGAGTGGCTCTTTTCTTTTTGATAAAACGGCAATATCTTCTAAATGATTCAGTGCTTCATCGAAGTATTTGTTTTTTAATTGTAATGCCCACTCATCCGCCTTACAGTCCTTATAAACGTTCAATACTTTTTCAACCTTATTTGAAGGATTCGTTTTTATTAGTGTTTTTAATTCTTTCTGATGGGATCCTGATTCCATTGCATGGATGAGCAAAAATGTTTTTTTATTAGAAAGAATATCTCCGCCGACCTGTTTCCCTGTTTTCGCGTTATCGCCAAAAGCATCCAAATAATCATCCTGCACCTGAAAAGCAATTCCAAGCTTTCTTCCAAATTCATACAAAAGATTCTGATTTCTTTCTCCACCTCCGCCCAGCAATGCCCCGATCTTTAGACTGGCGGCCAGTGCTACCGACGTCTTGAGTTCGATCATTCTTAAGTAATCAGTCATGCTTACATTGTCCTGTAGTTCGTAATCCATGTCCAGTTGCTGCCCCTCACAGACCTCGATCGCAGTTTTATTAAAAAGGAGTAAAACTTTGTGAAGCTGAACAGTTGAAATTTTATTGAGGAATTCGTATGCTTTTACGAGCATTACATCGCCTGCAAGCAATGCCGTACTGTCATTATATTTTGTATGAACCGTTTGTTTTCCTCTCCTTAACGGTGCTTTATCCATTATATCATCATGTATAAGGGTAAAATTGTGGAAAAGCTCAATAGCAGTTGCCGCATGCCATGCATCGGGCATGATCTCGTCGAACATTTCATTGCCCATCAGGCATAAAACTGGGCGTATTCTTTTTCCACCCAGCTTTAAAAAATATTCATTGGGCTCATATAAAGAAGCGGGTTGCTCAGGAAAATGTCTTGTATCAAATTTCTCAGCAAATTGTTTTGACAATGTCTCAAATGATTGCATAGATGAATTTACTCTTTCTTCTTTTTACTTTTCACTTTTGACTTTTCACTTTTTACTTCCTTTAAGCCACTCGCCACTACCCATTCATAATCCAGTTGCCGTTTTGTAAGATTCGCTGCAATCACTTTTATCCACACCTTATCGCCCATTCTGAAAGTTCTGCCCGACCGGGCGCCTACAAGACAATAATCGCTTTCAACATGACGGAAATCATCATATTCCGATAAACTGGCGATACTTACAAGTCCTTCACATTTATGTTCAATAGTTTCCACCCAAAAGCCAAAAGAGGCAACGCCGCTGATCACGCCTTCAAATTCATCACCCAAAAAGTTTTGCATATATTCAACCTGCTTATACTTATTAGCGGCTCTTTCGGCTTCCATAGCTGCCCTTTCCCTGTCGCTGCAATGCTTACATTTTTCTTCAATCTTCTTATCAATGATAAAATTATTATCCAATGCCTGCTCCAGTATCCGGTGCACCATTACATCAGGATACCGGCGAATTGGCGACGTAAAATGACAGTAATGATCAAAACCCAACCCATAATGTCCAACATTTTCAGTAGTATACTTTGCTTTTGACATCGTTCTTATTCCCAGTTGCTCCAACACATGTTGCTCGGGTTTACCATGCACTTCTTTGAGCATTTGGTTAAATGAAGATGCTATTGCATCAGGGTTTGAAATATCAAACTGGTGACCAAATTTTTTCGCAAAAGCAATAAATGGCAGCAATTTTTCTTCATCAGGATTATCATGAATGCGATAAGGAAAGGGAACCGGTTTATCCCCGATCTTAATTTTCCCGAGATTTTCCGCCACTGTACGATTGGCAAGCAACATAAACTCCTCGATCAGCTGGTGAGCTTCCTTACTTTCTTTTATCATTATACCAATCGGTTTATTTTTCTCATCCAGTTTAAATCTCACCTCCTGTGAAGAAAAGTTGATTGCTCCATTTTTAAACCGTTCGTTTCGCATTTGTTGTGCAAGCTCATTGAGTATTAGAATTTCATCCCGGTACAATCCATCTTTTGTTTCAATTATTTCCTGCACTTCTTCATATGTAAAGCGATGATCAGAATGTATGATCGTTTTGCCCAACCAATATTGTCTTATTTTTCCCGTTGGTGTTATTTGAAAAACAGAAGAAAAAGTAAGTTTTTCTTCATGAGGTCTTAGCGAGCACAACACATTTGAGATTTCTTCGGGCAACATTGGATTCACTCTATCCGGCAAATAGACTGAAGTTGCCTTTTCATATGCTGCTTTATCTAATGTCGTATCGGCTTCAAGGTAATGGCTGACATCAGCAATATGTACTCCAATCTCATAGTTCCCATTTTTCAGCACGCGAAATGAGATGGCATCATCAAAATCTTTTGCATCGATCGGATCAATGGTAAATGTGAGTATATCTCGAAAATCTTGTCTTCTTTTTATTTCTTTGTCAGAAATCGTATCAGGAATTCTTGCTGCTTCTTCCAAGGCATCGTCAGGAAATTCCAACGGAAATCCATATTGCAACAAGATCTCTTTCATTGCCATATCGTTCTCATCTTCTTTATCCAGTACCTGTATTACTTCACCTTCAGGTCTTCTTTCCTCATCATCCCATTCCAGCAGCCGTACGACTACTCTATCCCGGTCTTTTGCTCCATTGAACTTAGAAGAATGAATAAAAATATCCGGCATCTTTTTATTTGTATCGGCAACAAAAAAAGCAAAGCCCTTATTCATCTGCAGGGAACCAACAAATTCTGTTTGTTTTCGACTTACTATTTGGGTAACCACTCCACGTTGCCGTTTATGCTTTTCCTTTGCATCTTTTATTTTTACTCTTACAGTATCTCCATGTAACGCCGTTGCCATATCACCGGGACGAATTAATATGTCCACCGGCATATCCTTAACAACAACAAAACCGGTTCCGGAACGACTGATATCCAATACACCCGTCAACGACTGATCGTGCGAGCGTTTAGCTTTTTGTTTGTCCTTTTTCTTCTTTGAATTTTTCCTTCCCATTGTTTTTCTTGTCTTTTATTTCAAAATTTTTAATATAGCTTCTTATCAACGATAAAAACTTTTCTTTCCCATCAAAAAGAAAATGATGCTCGAGCGGGATAACGTATAGCGGCACATGCTTTAACTGTTCTCCAAACTTTGCCAGCCTTACCGCATCCTTTTCCGTGGTCAGGATTATCTTTTGCCGTGACTCTATCTTGTCAAATCGTTTTTTTATATCCTTCCAGTCATCAATAGTAAAAATATGATGATCGGGGTAATGCAGCATATAATAAGTTTCAGAATGATCCATTAGCAGGTCTTTCAAAGGTTGCGGATTAGCAATTCCTGTTACAAGTAAGATCTCGGTGCCGGGAAGAAGACTTATTGTTTCGTGATGACGAACTATATGATAAGGTTCGAGGTATCGGTTAGCTGCAAAAAAAATGTGTTGCCTTGCTAATGGTTTGATCTCCTCAATGATTTTGATCTTTTCTTTTTCGGTCAAGAAGGGATCGCATTTTGTTACTACAATTATTTCTGCTCGTTTATAACTCGATTTCAAGTCACGAAGATCTCCGGTGGGTAAATAAAAATCCCGGGTAAAAAGATTACTGTGATCAGTTAGCAAAATGTTCATACCTGCTATTATTGCACGATGCTGAAACGCATCATCGAGAATTATACAATGTGTGTCCGGCTTATCATGCAGAAGTTGTGAAATAGCATCCAATCTTTCTTCACCAACCGCCACAGGCACATCAGGAAATTTTAATCTGAATTGCATCGGCTCATCCCCGATTTCCAGCGCGTCGGATCTTTCATTTGCTAATGCATACCCGGTTGTCTTTCGTTTATAGCCCCTGCTAAGCGTAGCCACTTTAAATTGATCTTTCAAATTTCTTACCAAAAACTCAACCATTGGCGATTTGCCTGTGCCGCCGACAGAGAGATTACCAACACAAATCAATGGCATGCCAAATGTTGCAGAGTCGAAAATTTTCAGATCGTAAAATTTATTGCGGATAAAGATGATCAACCAATAAACGATGGCCACCGGGAACAAAAGTATGCGGAATGTTTTTAGGAAAATATTAGAATACATAAACAGTGGTCGGCGTTACACAAAGGCTTAAAGGTACGTCAAATTCATTGGTATCATCAATTGCATCTAACGGTTCGAAATAGCTGAATCCGATCTTCAGGCATTCATTCCTGCATTGGGGAAGGTAACGATCATAAAATCCTTTTCCATAACCAACTCTGTATCCCTTGCTGTCAAATGAAAGCAATGGCACAAAGATCATATCAACACCGGCGGGATTAACCTCGACACCATCTTCAGGCTCATAAAGACCATATCCATTCTTTCGAAAACGGGTATCATCATTTGTTTGTACCGACTGCATCGTTTGATCCTCGAAATTTGATTTTGGATAACATATGATCAAATCCGGATTCTGAAATTCGAGATAATCTGTAAACAAATGAGTATTGGGCTCATGGTTTTGTTCTATTGGCCAGTAAGAAAGTAAAAAGGTAATAAAAGGCAATTGCACTGTTTGTAATTGAATCAGCAACAAATCGTCAAGCTTAACTCTTTCCGTTACCGAAAGCGCCTCACGTCGCCGTTTATATTGTTTTCTTGCTTCTGCTTTAAGCATTCTTCAAGATAATAACTATTGCTGAATGGTCAATTGTGAATTGAGAATGGCCTCATGAATTATACTTTATCTATTTTCTATAAATATCGAAAACACCGTAGTGCCATAATTTCGTTCTGTTGTAAAAAAGGGAAACTTTTTGTAGTCATTTCTGGGAGTATGCTCCAGCACAAACCAGCCCTTATTGTTCAACAATTGTTTATCAAAGATGAGCCTTGGCAGATCATCAATATTGCCGAGCGCATAAGGTGGGCCGGCAAAAATAAAATCATATTTATCTGTGCATTGTTCAATGAATCTGAAAACATCCACTTTCATTACTTTGAAGTTTTCAAGCTTTAGTTCACCAGCCGTTTTTTTAATAAACTCATACATGTTACTATCTTTTTCAACGACGGTCAGGTCCTTTGCGCCACGGCTTGCTAATTCATAGCTGATACTTCCAGTACCTGCGAAAAGATCAAGCGTTTTTAGTTCTTCAATGTCCAGACTATTAGAAATAATATTAAAAAGCCCTTCCTTAGCAACATCTGTAGTAGGCCGCGTATGCGGCATGCTTGCCGGTGGATTGATCCGCCTGCGGCCATGTTCGCCGCTTATAATACGCATGCAGCCAGTTTACTGATGGATGAATAATAATGTTGCGGATGTGCCGAAAGTTCTTCAGTAAGTTTTACGCCGTTTGCCAGTAATTCAAATTCAAGATCAATAAAATACTTATATAGCTCCCGGTAAAGAACAGAATCTTTTTCAATCAACCCGGACAAAAATATTTTTGTTTGTTTTTGTGATAGATTCAAATGCTGACAACATTTTAGCAGGTAATACAAAACATCATCCGGAGTTGTATACATAAATGTTTGGCAAAGCAATAATTTGCTTTCTCTTAAAATTATAAGCGAAAATTCATCAGTTTTAAAGTCAATAAACATTGACTCTGTCTGCCGTATCGTAGTGTTTTTCAGGACAACAGTATAAAGATGCCAGAATTTACCGCTCAAAAACTTTCTGCTTATAGTTGTGTGAAGAGTTGAAGGCATGCGGTAAACATTATACAAATTTAAAGCAGGTAAATTTTCAGACATAATATTTACCTGTACATCTTTTCCGTAAATAGCATCTAAATGCAATTGTCCATCTTCATACTTATAAACTACAGATGGTATCTGAACAGATTCGTTGGCATCATAGGCAATGGCTGTCTGATAATAACGACTATTCATGAAGCTGTTGCCAACAAAAAATTCTGAATAATCAGCTTCATCTGCTGCTGTATAATAGCCGAACTCAGCTAGTTCTTTTGACAGGTAGTTCATGACAGCAAAGCTGCAGTGTCTTGTCCCGGCTATCAGTAACAAGATCGAATCTGCAGGATTGTGCTCCGTAGCTGGCTTAATATGAAATGAAGGTTTCAATAGTCGATTTAATTGCGGCAATGTTAAAGTAAAATTCCAAATCACAAGTTCCAAATCACAAATAAATTCCAAATAAAAGACAAATTCCAAATTTGCAGTTGAATAAGGCCAGGTTTGAGATTTGAAATTTGTTTTTTGTGATTTTCATCCCCCTTATCTTGCAACCCTTTGCTCAATGGACAGCCGTCAAAATAGTCTACAATTAAAGATAACGAACAGGCAGATTATCAAATTGACTTTGCCTGTCAGTATTGCCATTCTCGTACCACAATTGAATTTCATTACTAATAATATTTTCCTCGGTCATTATTCCTCTACTACCCTTGCCGTTGCCAGCATTACGGGTGTTTATTATTTAATTTTTGCATCCATTGGTTTTGCATTGAACAATGGATTGCTTGCCCTTATTAGCCGCCGGGCAGGTGAAAATAAACCAGACGAAATTGGTAAAATATTTAACCAGGGAATTTTGACCGCTTTATTGATCGCTGCTGTTGCCGTTACAGTTTCATATACGATCACTCCAACGCTATTACGTTCGATCCTGCACGAACCGGAAAAAGCCGAGATGGCCATTAGCTTTATTCAAATACGCATTTGGGGTTTGCCGTTCCTTTATATCTACCAATTAAGAAATGCATTGCTTGTTGGCACCAATCAAAGCAGGTACATGGTGATGGGAACAATTGCCGAAGCAGCAGCCAACGTATTGTTTGATTACACATTGATATTTGGAAATTGGGGCATGCCTGAATTGGGATTTAACGGGGCTGCATATGCATCTATCATCGCAGAGTTCGTTGGCATGTTTGTTATTTATCTTGTCATTCATCAAAAAGGAATAACAAAACAATATGCGCTTTTCAAAAGCATGAGATGGGATAAAAAAAATGCATCCCTCATCACCGCCATGTCGGCACCCCTCGTATTTCAACATGCGATCAGCATCATCAGCTGGGAGTTCTTTTTTATTCTTATAGAAAGAAATCAGCCGGCCGATAACCCCCAGGCCATTTCAAATGTCATGCGAAATGTATTTGGTATGTTTGGGTGTATGAGCTGGGCATTTGCCTCCACCAGCAATAGCATGGTGAGTAATATTATCGGACAGGGAAAACAGGACCAGGTTATTTACCTCATTAATAAGATAGTCAGGCTGAGCACAGGTATCGCACTTGTTCTTTGCTTGCTGTTAAATTTATTTCCACATCTGTTTCTATCGATCTTCGGGCAGGGCGATGATTTTATACAAGAAGGCATTCCCGTTATGAGAGTTGTATCCGTTGCGATGATCCTTATGTCATTTTCTGTTGTATGGCTGCAGGCCGTTACCGGCACAGGAAACACAAAAGTGACATTCCTTATTGAAGCAATGGCAATAGTCCTCTATTCTATTTATGTCTATGTCATCATGGAGAAACTTAAACTTTCGATTACTATCGGATGGATGAGTGAGTGGCTTTACTGGACGTGTATGTTTATACCAGCTTTTATTTATTTGCGAAGTGGCAGATGGAAGAAGAAAGTGATTTAACCCCCTGTCCTAACCCCCTGTCCCCCTAAAGGGGTGACTTAGATTTAATTATTCTTCATTTATTTTGGTTAGTACAATTTTCGGACTAATCAAATTTTGGGAGTTCTATGATAGCTCCATATAAAATCAAGGTAAGAAAGGAAATGAAAAATAAATAAAGAAAAAGATTTGCCATTTTCTTTAACCTTCTGATTTCTTCGTGGTCTGAGTCAACATGTTTTAGTGGGAAAAAATAAGTTATGGATTGGGTGTCCCCAAATAATTTGATAATTGTTTGTCCTAATCCCTTACTTCTGGGAAGGTTAACATAAGTTATCCGAAGAATTAAAAAAGCCAATGAAAATATAAATAAGATTATTGCCATAATTTGCTTTACGGCGTTGTTGGTTTAATTTACAAATTGAACAGAATAGATCATAGGTAAATAATTATTGATTGTTTGCCAGCTTTCACCACGATCAGGAGAGAAAAATAAATTCCCGGTTGTGGTACCAAATGCAAGCGCATCACCCGAGTTTACCAGGCAATGACGATAGACGATATCAAAACAATTTTCCTGTGGTAACCCTTTTCTTTGTTCTTTCCATGTTTTTCCTCCATCATCGGTTCGGCAAATACAAAGAGCACCTTTGATCGCCGTCCTTGTCATATCACTGTTAGCAGGCGCCACCCAGGCCTGGTTGGGATCATCTTCTGCAACGGCAATAGCAAATCCAAATCTCGCCGTTCCGTCTTTTTGCCCGACGTCTTCCCAATTCATCGCGGCATCGGCAGACCGAAAAATACTGCAATGATTTTGCTGCCATAGTATGTCAGGGTTTGAATTAGCTGCAACAACTATATGCGGATCGTATCCTGTCTCCGCATCAGGATTCGGTAAAAAATCTGCCCACATTCCTTTATTCCGGATATTCCATGTCTTGCCGCTATCAGTAGTTTCAAATACACCCGCACAACTAATTCCAATATGAAGCCGATCTTCATTTCTTGGATCAACGATGATCGAATGAATTCCCGGTTGATCGCGGCCACCACCAAACCAACCTTCCTTTCTTGTTGGATGCTGCCATAACGACTCCACTAATTGAAAACTATTTCCGCTGTCTTCACTTAAAAATAGCCCGCCGGGATCAGTGCCTAGCCAAATGCGTGAAGGGAATTTTTTTCCACCATGCGCCATAGCCCAGATATAACGGGTAGTTGCAGGCACTCCATCTTTTATCTCCGAACCTTCAGGATAGGCTGGTGCAGTTACTTCTTCCCATGTATTACCTCTATCGCTTGAGCGATGAAGCTTCACGCCCCAGTGTCCATGATCAAGCGAGGCCCACCATGTACCGGTTCTTTCGTCAGCATAAGCAATAGAAACAGGAACGCCTTCGAAAGAAAGATTCTCGGTTATCCAATTGCCTTTTTTGAATTGATAAGAAATGAATCCCTTACGTGTTCCCAATAAAAGAGTTGATTTCATAAACTATGTTTTTTTATCCGCCGGATAATGCCTGCATGATATATATTTCACTGCTTGAAGAAAATGTATCACTCAATTTATTACGATCATTGATCATCTTACCATCAATAAAAATATTGACATGCCGGCGCAGGCTTCCTTTTTCATCAAGTACATAACTGCGAAGCCCCGGATAGTTCGTTTCTATTTCTTTAAAAACGTCTGTCAGCGTATTTCCTGTGGCGGGTGTGTCCTTTAGCTTCGGAAAAAATCTTTTTAACGCGTAAGTGAATTTGATCGTTGGCATCGCTGTTTAGATTAAGATCAAGGCTGAGGCTAAGCTACAAAAAACTCTGAGAGAAAAAGAATCAGAATGTATTGCGGTATGTTGCGGCTACGGTACCGTTAAATCCGACTATAGGGGGTACTTTTTTCTCCACCCGGACTTCTATTTCCTTTATAGGGGAAAATTTAGAATGTATTTTTTCAGCGATGGATTGTGCCAATGTCTCTAATAATTCGCGCGGTTGATTCATTTCCGTTTTAATGATCGCAAACACTTCAGCATAGTTAACCGTTTCTTTAATGGAGGATACTTCACGATGACTTGAGTCGAGCCTGGCAAGAACATCCACAATAAATTCACCACCAATTTTTTTCTCTTCATCATATAAACCATGAAAGGAATAAAATTGCAACCCTTTGAGTTCTATGATCATTTCACCCATCACAAGAATTTAACCATTTAGCAATTCCCTTTTGAATTTTGACTTTTGAATTTTGGTTTTGACTTTTTAATGCAAACCTTTTGCCCCAAGCCATCTTTCCGCATCGAGTGCAGCCATACAACCCGTACCCGCCGCTGTGACGGCCTGGCGATAGACCTTATCCTGCACATCACCGCTGGCAAATACTCCTTCAAGGTTTGTTTTTGAAGTGCCAGGAATTGTTTTTATGTAACCGGCTTCATCCATTTCCAGCCACCCCTTAAAGATTTCAGAATTCGGCTGATGACCTATCGCAACAAAAAACCCGCTGACAGGAATAGTTTGTGTTTCACCTGTTTTGTTATTCTTAATTCTCACGCCAGTGACATTTTTATCTCCCAATACTTCTTCGGTATCGCTGTTCCAATAAATCTTAATATTCTTTGTATTCAGCACTCTATCCTGCATGACTTTGCTTGCCCGCATTTCATGACGTCGAATAAACATATGTACCGTTGTACAAAGTTTGCTGAGATATAATGCTTCTTCTGCAGCGGTATCTCCTGCTCCAACAATGGCTACCTCTTTTCCCCGGAAGAAAAATCCATCGCATACCGCACACGCACTTACTCCAAATCCATTTAATCTTTGTTCGCTTTCAAGACCAAGCCACTTGGCAGAGGCACCGGTTGAAATGATCACGGCATTCGCTTCGATCCATTTTTCTTCATCGATCTCCACTTTGTATGGTTGAGATGAAAAGTCAACTTTGGTTGCAATGCCATACCGAATATCCGCACCCATACGATGAGCCTGCTTTTCAAAATGTACCATCATTTCCGGACCCTGAACTCCATCCGCATAACCCGGATAATTTTCTACTTCAGTAGTGATCGTTAACTGGCCACCAGGTTGAATACCCTGGTACAATACTGGTTTAAGGTTGGCTCTTGCTGCATAAATAGCAGCGGTATATCCTGCAGGTCCTGATCCAATGATAAGGCAATTTACTTTCTCGTTAGTCTTATTGTCCATTCTTTATCTTGTTTACAAAACTCCCTCTCGCGGGAGAGGGATTAGGTATAGTTTGCAAAAATAAAAGTAATTGATGAATCAAGCTGTCTGCCCGTGACTAAGTTATGAATCTTTATTAACGCTATCGTGGAATAATGATCGTTCTGAATTGCGGTGCATAACCCCCGAAATAGCCCAATGCATCGTTACTAATATTGCTTAAAACTTTTGTTGGTGAACCAAATGGGTTGCCAATGTTTGCATAACTGAATTCCATTGTTCGCCAGAAATCATAAGTTACTTTATCGATCTGGGAAAGCTTCAGCGTCACCGTATCTCCTTTTTCAAATAATGTAAAATCATCAGGTAAATCCTGGGTTCTGTCAACGCCTCTTTCCACTTCTATTTCATACGTGGTTCCATCAATGATCTGGTCGTCATAAACCGAATTGAAAGCAGGGTAAAAAGACTCGCTGTTTCTTTTTGTAAAATAACGGATGTAATCGCCGTATCCCGGTTGGTCAGTTGCTTTTACCATCAATACTACTTTGTTTGAATCACTACTGCCTGGCGCCTGCTTCCAAAAAAGAGAATCAATTCTCCTTGTGATTGTTGGGATTTTGGTACTGCCCGTATACTCTTTTCCTTCCGCCAGGATTCGCAAACTATATTGAGTATTTATTTGTCCAAGAAAAGCAGTTGCCAGACTTGACGAGTCGGTTGAATAATAATAAAAAGTATAGTTATTTGAAAGCGGTATTGCGTATTCTTTTAATTTATGTGTTAGGGTCCCATTTGAAACATACACCTCTGCATTTCTTACAAAACTGTTAGCAAGAATATCAGGAGTTATCTGGGCAAAATAATTCTGGCTTTTACTTAAAATAATAAATGGCGGTTCGTTTGTTTCAATCGTAGCTTCTACAACAATTTTAGGAGATGATTCATCCAAGTCGAAGGTCACTCCCTTTTCACAGGATACCAGGATAAGACTGGCAATAATTAAAAACAAAACATGTTTCATAGACAGTTCCAAAGTTAATGACAGCGACTTAAGAATTGTTTTGAGATCGGTAATTCGCTAAAACAAAACAGTCCCGTCTCTGCCTAAGGCGAGACGAGACTGTTTAAGGTTAACCCATCAATTTATTTTAGCCTAAATATGCTTTTAGTGCATTGCTGTAACGGGCTTTTTGCAAACGCTTAATTGCTCTTTCTTTGATCTGGCGGATACGTTCTTTGGTAAGATCATATTTCTGCCCGATCTGCTCGATGGTTACTCCATTTTCACCATCCAGACCGAAATAAGCATTTACAATTTCAGCTTCACGGGGAGAAAGAGATTTCAAAATGCGGCGGATCTCATTACGAAGTGAGTCTTTCATCACATCGTCGTCAGTATCATCACTACCTTCCAGCAAATCGCCCATTGCTACATCTTCAGCTTCATGCACAGGTGCATCAAGACTGGTGTGACGGGTGTTGCTCTGGAAAATATTGTTGATCTCCGTTTCGCTCATTTCAAGGATCTCAGCAAGTTCTTCCGTGCTCGGCTCCCTTTCATGTTCCTGTTCGAAAGCCATGTAAGCCTTGTTGGCTTTGTTATACGTGCCAATTTTGTTTTGAGGCAGGCGGACTAATCTGCCCTGCTCTGCCAACGCCTGAAGGATAGACTGGCGAATCCACCAAACGGCGTAAGAGATGAATTTAAAACCCTTTGTTTCATCGAAACGCTGGGCTGCTTTTATCAGACCGAGGTTGCCCTCGTTGATCAAATCGCTAAGAGAAAGCCCCTGGTGCTGGTACTGCTTAGCAACAGATACCACGAATCGAAGGTTGGCTTGCACCAATTTGTCTAATGCTCTTTGTGCGTCAACCGGATTACGATGAGCCATTTTAATGCGCTGGGCAAGTGTGGTCTCCTCTTCGGGAGTGATCATCGGGATCTT
>JAICGN010000033.1 GCA_025923075.1 Chitinophagaceae bacterium | reverse complement strand
GAAGGAAGCACAGAACGATGTACGGATGGCTGTAAGGTTGAACATACTTGTCCATATTCGGCTTTGCAAATTTATCTTAGGGATAAAAAAAGACTTTACGTATTCGATCTCCCAAAAGACAAATCAAAATTGGACAAGGTCATACTTGAGAATTTAAAAACTACGGATTATGGAAGATGTGTTTATCGGATGGATAATGATCAACCTGATCATTTAACGGTAAACATGATTTTTGAGAATGGAGTTACGGCTGCATTTTCAATGGAGGCGCATGTCTCGTATGAAGGCCGAAGGACACGGATAATGGGATCGAAAGGAGATATTTTCGGTAATATGGAAACTTTTGTAATGACAGATTTTCAAACCAGGAAACAAACATCATGGAACTTGAAAACAGATATGCATGGAGGGGGAGATCATGGATTAATTAGAGACTGGGTGCAAGCAATTGCTCAACAGGATAAAAGTTTATTGAGTTCTTCTATTGAAGTCTCGATTGAAAGTCATTTAATGGCCTTCGCAGCTGAGAAAAGCAGGCTTAACCGAACAATTGAAGAAATAAAGCTTTTTCAGGATAGGAAAGTCGCATTGTAAAATGCCACAAAGACAATTGCTCAAATTATTTTTTAGGTAAGATTTAGTATTTATCGTGATGATGCCGCTGCACGTTATGGTCTGGGTTTCAATTCACAAAAGCAATTTAACTTCTGATATACCGGGTATGGAGAAATCATGGCTTTATTCCATTTCTACAATGTAATCCGGTTGCAAAATCCTATCGACAATACTTGGCGATAGTGCTCTGGCGGTCAATACTTTCAATACTGCGTATTGGTATGGAGTGGATACGCGCGATTAATTCTAGCAGGCATGATCGAAAAATAGTCTAAAATTAAGTTTGTATTCAGATTTTGCGTTACTCTGCTAAGAAAAGAAAAGTAATGAGCAATTCATGAATAAGTAACCTCACGCTTCTTCACAATTTTGATTTGCAAAAGATTTTGAGAAAGGTTCATTTCCCTCTCTCTCTCCGCACCAATACCTCATGTGGCATTCTTTCTCACTATTTTACACTGAATTTATTTTACGAGGAGGCAAAAAGGGAGCAAAACTCCTCACTGGTTTTATCTATCTACCTCCCGTCGGCCTCACCGGTATAAAACTTGATTCCCAAAACAAGAATACCCGCAGTCGCGATACATTAAAGACGATTGCCGTTTGCTGATTGCACTCCCATCTAAAAATATAAAGCCTATATATAAGGAGAACCGAGATGATTTCATATTTATTTCTATTCAATTGAGGGGATGAGAACTTTCATCTATAGTGAGTATTCAATCAGCAACCCGCCAATGCAATGAGATTGGCGTCCAGTTTTAATAGGCAGGAGGGCAGTGCGATCAACCTTCGGTGATTTTCCTGTGATCCATTTCATTCCGGTAATAATAGCTTACTTAAGTTTGATCAGTATCTTATCAATTCTCATTCCATCCATATCTACCACCTCTAATTCAAATTGGTTCCATTTTATTTTTTCGCCGGGTGATGGAATGTGCCTTAACTGATATGTCATAAATCCACCAAGAGTATTGTAGTCCCCTTTGATTTTTTCATTTGGTAAATCAAAGTAATTTAGAAACTCAAAGAATGGATATTGTCCATCAGCGAGCCACGTTCCATCTTCCCTTTGTATAATGTTATACTCCTGCTGATTATATTCCGTAGCATCGCCTACCAGAGCATCCAGTATATCATCCATACTTACTAACCCTTCAACCGCGCCGTACTCGTCTATAATAAAAGCATAATGCACCTTAGCCTCTCTGAATTTTTCAAGTACCTTATAAGCAGGTGTATTACCGTGAACAATAACAGGCTGCTTCAGAAAATTTTTCAGGTTAAATTCGATGGACTTAAAATTTTTTGGAAAAATATCCTTTACTGATACAATGCCTAAAGGTTTGTCAAAACTTTTATTTACAACCGGGTAAACAGAATGAGGTTCAATTTCTGCTCTTTGCTTTACCGTGTCAAGATCATCCGCGATGTCAAAATATACTAAATCGCTGCGGTGCGTCATCAGTTCATTTACCCTACGGTCGCCTAAAGCAAATACCCGGTGAACGATGTCCTGTTCTATCTCCTGAATGCCGCCCCCTTCAGCACTTTCCTGGACCATTGCTTTTATTTCCTCTTCACTTACAATTCCTTCTTTTCTGTTCTTTAATCCAAAAACGCTTAGAAATAAATCATTCGTTCTGGTCAGGAGCCAGATAAATGGTTTAGTGATCGTGGAAATCAAGGTCATTGGTCTTGCTACAAGCATTGCAATGGATTCCGGAAACATCAGGCCAATTCGTTTGGGTATTAATTCTCCGAATACGATGGAAAAAAAAGTAAGGACGATCAGAACAAGGATGACAGAAACGGAATGTGCATACTCCTCAAGGAAAGGAATTTTTATAATGGCATTTTTTACATTTTCAGTGATCTTTTCACCGCTGTATATACCGGTCAGTATTCCTATTAGGGTTATTCCAATTTGAACTGTTGATAAAAAAGTGTTAGGGCTCTCAGCAAGCTCCAATGCTTTCTTTGCATTTAAATTGCCCCTTTTTGCTGCACTTTCCAGCTTAAATTTTCTGGATGAAACCAATGCAATTTCACTCATGGAGAAAACACCATTCAATAATATCAGGAAAAATATAATCAGTAGTTCCATTATTGTTTTTTGAAAATTAAAATATCTGCTTTGTTATCGCCGGACGCTTCATTTGAGATGAACAAAGTTCCATCGGGGGCAAAACAAATTCCCTCCGGCTGTCCAAAGGTACTCCGGTTTAATTCATACGCTTCCTTTACGCGATACTGTTTGTCAGCAACAATTAATAGTTTGTTGATCGATGAAATAATAAAGATGTTTCCGGTAATCGGATCTACTGCTCCCGCTGATGCTTTTAGCCTGCTGACTTTATCATCCAGAGTTTTTTCCAACTCTTTTCTTTTTAGCTCTAAAACAGGCGTACTGACAAATGAATCCGAACGGATGTCAAAGGCATAAGCCGAGACCGATTTTTTTTTATCCTCTTCACATTCTTTGCAAAGTAGTATTAACCGTTGTGAAGAACTGTCATAATATAAGGTTTCAAACTCGTTAAAACCGCTTAACTCCAGTTTATATTCTTTTACATCAGTTATAGGAAACCCAAACGGGAATTTGAAAAGCCTGCCGCTGCTTTCGAGAATATAAAAAGCGCTATCAGCAAAAGCGAGGTCTTCATAATCATTCTTCTTTCCAAATTTCCATTTTTGTACCTCGGGCTTTGGGGTCAGCGTTATGTTGTATAGGTCGCCATTATCATCATCGATTGCATATAAACTATTATCTGCTGCTGAATACACTATCCCGGAAACCTGGTCTATTTTTTTTGAAAGATTAATAATTTCGGGCTTATTAAGGTCATAGCCCTCTGGCGATTTCAATTTCGATTTTTTATCACTGCAGGCAACAATTAAAAGAACCAAGCAAAATAGCATTTTAATCCTGTCCATATTGTCCCATTTAGTAGGTTACGTAAAGATTTTTCTAAAATGTGGTTCCTATGCCGGAAACAGGGCCGGTAGTAGCTTGTATGGAATTTAATTCATGCTTTTCTGAAGGTGGCAACCGGTACGGTTTCGGGCGATACATATCATACGGAAACTTTACAAATCCTTTCGATTGAGTTGGTTGGCTTACATTCTTCGATCACGACAATTCAACTCTCCTTTGGCTGACCTGGAATTTATCAACCCCGTCATAATAGTAAACTTTCAATGAATCATACTATTATCATCAATAGTAAATCAGCGGCATTGTGAAATGCAAAATGTAGTACCGGAAACCTTCGACATCTTTACGGGGATGCCAGCTAACCTTGCTTTTATTAAACCTTAGGAGGAGGGCAAAGAATATCAGCGATCGGATTTGGTAACCTGCTGTTGCTATACTCAGGATACTTTTTCTCAGTTGTTACTATTTGTGCGGGTGGAGAAACTAAAAAAGTTTGCTGGCAAAATAAGTCGACCGCGTTTACAACCAGGAAACTTTGCCCATTATCATCATCTTCATCTTCTGGCGTTGCATCAGCATTGCCCAGCGTAACCTGGTCAATGTATTCCATCAAACTATTAATATCATCGGCTTGCTTTCCGCTGATATCAACAATGTCGAGTTCCGTCAACTGCGGAAAAAACATAGAAAAATTCAGGTGAAATATCAGTAATATAAACGCTGCACATTTTTTCATTCTGATTCAAAAATATGCAAATTGATACTAAGCAAGAGCGATTTTAAGAATGTTTATAAATCATCACTATTAAAACCATCCAATTCAAAAACTTTGTTGATTTACAACAATCATTCTGCCTGACGAAGAAAGTTTTGAAAACTCTCTAAAAAATTCCAGTATTGATTTTGCAAAGGCCATCACAGCAATGTCACGAGCATAATAGCACTCATTCCGACCATTAAAGCATCTTCAATAATTGTGATGGCACTCATTGGAAGATTGAAAACTGCGCCAAGACATGCACATTTAATCTTTCGTTTGATCAATACACTTTGTAAAACCCCAATTATGCTGATACTCATGACAATAAAAGTTACCGCATTTGTGACTAATGGATTGATCCCTGAAATAAAAGCAACACCCAATGCCAGCTCGGTAAAAGCATATATATAGCCCCATCCTTTCCATTTCGTCGCCACAATATCATACATACTGTAACTCTCAACAAAGCCTTGCAGATCAAGTAATTTAAAAAAAGAGAATACCAGGAAGAATCCTGCCATGAAGTGTCCCATCCATCTATGCCATATAAATGCCCCGCTCACCATTTCAGTCAAGACTGTCACACCAACTATGTAACCAAAGATCAGTAGTAACGGTTTGTAGGTCTCAATCCATGACTTTGTTTCCTCAACCGAGCCATTAGAAATTGTATCATGATAGTTATGATTCGACTCACTGATCTGATATTTCGGATAATCCTTTAATGCTTCTGCTAATTCGGGGGTTGATATGTGCCTATCCATATCAATCGCTGCCTGACCTTTGGCAAGATCAATCATAACATTTTTTACACCTTTGACTTTTGATAAAAGGCTCTGAACTTTTGCCCGGCAACCGCCACATGTCATTCCGCTAATGTTATATGTGTGTGTCATTTTTTTGAAATTTAGACCCCAAACCTACACCCGCTGTGAGTGACACTGTTATACAATTATGGGAATGATTTATAAATTTTTGTACTATTTATTCTTTTAATGGCGATGCACATGATGCATATCGTTCATATGTTGGCTAGGATCTTTGCTTCCGTCAATGACTTCAAAGTTTGCCATCATTCCTGCTTCATGGTGTTCTAAAATGTGACAGTGATACATCCACATACCAATGCGATTATCCGGCATCCATGCAATTTTTATTTTACTTCTCGGAGTCAGATTATAGGTTTCTTTCCAGGCCTTGTATTCAGGAGCCTTTCCATTCTCTTCAATTACCTGGAAAAACTCGCCATGTAAATGAAAGGGATGATCCATCAAACTTGTATTACTTATTTCCCAAATCTGTAATTCACCTGCTTTTACGGGTTTATCGTCAACATGAATTTTATTGTTCACAAGAAAGTTCATTCCGTTTTTTAAACTTGGGCCTACTGAAAACTTTATTTTTCTACTTACCTGTGCATCTTGTTGGGCAAGTGATTCGATTTTTCTCAGTTTTTCGGGAATATTCGCTATAGAACCTTTCTCTCTACCAACCTGAACAGTTGCGAATGCCTCTCGTTTTGACCTCAGGAAGGTCATTCGGTTATAGGCCAATGATTCTATTAGGAACTCTTCTCCTTCATTGAATGGTCCGGCAATGACATCGATCCGTTCACCCGGTGTTATTAAAACTTTAGTTACAGTCCTTGGCTGCTCTAACAGTCCGCCATCAGTTCCAATTATCTGAAACGGTTTACCGCCCAAATACAGGTAGAAATACCTGGCACTTGATGAATTGATGAATCTCCATCTTTCCCTTTGGCCAGCATGAACATTTATCACTGGCTTTTCTTTTCCATTTATCAGTAACGTGTTTCCCTGGCGGCCATCATGTCTTTCCTTAATGCGTGGAAAAAACCAGCCTGGTTTACTAAACCTGTTCCTTGAATCCAACTTCATATCGTCGATCATGAATATCCTCTCAGCGTCTGCTATTACCGGTTCCTCAGGATCGTCAACAATCAAAGCTCCATACATTCCCCTTTCCATTTGAACTGTTTCATTTGCGTGAGAGTGAAACCAAAATGTTCCCGCATCGGGCAAATCAAAACGATACTCAAAAGTCTCGCCTGGTTTGATCGGCTCCTGAACCGCGCCTGTGCCATCCATGTCGGAAGGAATCCGCAGACCATGCCAATGTATTATGGTTGACTCTTCAAGGTTATTTTTAACCCGTATAATCATGGTATCCCCAACTTTTGCTCTTAAAGTAGGGGCGGGGATCTGTTGATTGAACCCCCATGCGTTGATTGTTTTGCCAGGCGCAATGTCCCACTGGAATTTACTTGCTGTAAGATTGTACTCGACAGTTTGGTTTTGATGTGTCATATTCTGATTTTTTAATTCTTAATTGATGAAACAAAACTATAGCCTCTCATGGGCAGTACTGTTACACAACTTTGGAAACGATTTATAAAATTTTGAGATTCTTAAAAGCAAAAACCTCCCATATAAGAGGTTCTTTTTCTGCTGCTAAGCGAGCTAATTGTAATCGAGGGTGAGCCTAACAAAATTAGAAAAGGCTTTTCCATACTCTTCCTTAATTCTTTTCAGACAAATATCTATAATATAACTGCCCGGTTGGTTATCGTAATAGATCACATCTGCATTTTTAAATTGGGCAGCCTGTTTTGAACAAGCGTCATTTTGTTTTAATACATGAAGTTCATCGATCTTTCCAGGGTCTATTTTATCCGTTGATAGAATGGTTAACCCGTATTTTGTTGTAATGCTGTTACCCTCGGTCACGATGGCTAAAATAGATGCAGGCAGTGTACGGGCATTTATATCAAATAGTGCGGCAAGCTCCATTTCGTTCATTCCATTTTGCAGCAAAATCCCAACGGTGTTGTTTTCTTTAAAGAGCACTTTATTTAATACGGATAGTTTTGCAGCGCCTGTCAATGCATTGCTAATGTGATCCTGTCTGATATCTTTATGGGGATAGTTGACCTTCCTCAAGACTTCCAACATTGTTTCCCGTCCGAATAAACGTTGTATTACTTTCAAACTTCCATCGGTCGCATTGGATACGCCACCCGTGCTATACAAATTTCCACTTTCCGTTACACTGGTATTTTGAATCCAAATAGGTCTTGCAAATTTCTTCCTTAGCTTATCGTGACCGGTTGCATGTGATGTAAGCTGGACACCGTCATAGACACCGGATGCCGCTGCCGTCCATGCTCCATCACAAATTGATAAGAATAGAACGGAATCGTTGAAATGGCTTTGTATCCACCCGGTTTTTTCTGCGGATTCCGGTGCATGCATGTATGGAATTACGATCACATCGGGAGCTATTTTTAGTGAATCAACTTCGCTGTATGTGAAATGAGGCAGCACAAAAGGTCCGTTCTCTGTGACTATTGGATATTTTTTTTGAGCAGCTATGTAGACATTTGCTTTACCGGTTTCGTTAAAAAGGTAAAACGGCGTTAACATGTCGAACGTTTCTGTCATGTCATTATCTGCCATTATTATCACCGTCTTCTTTGCGCTATCGTAGTCAGGATAGTCCCATTTAAAATTTGTTGTGCCTGTATATGGAGGAAAGTATTTAAGCTCCCTGATCGGTTTTAGTTTTACATAAACAATTGTAGAAACAGCAAGAAGAATTAAGACTGCTATTGTTATTCTTTTAAGCGTTTTTTTCATTTCGCACCGGTTTTATTTATGAGTCAAAAATATTATCACCGCTGCAGGAGAACGTTACATTACTTTGGGAATAGTTTATAGAATCCTGGGATCAAACCTGATCCAGCGTTTTCCGCTTTGCAACACCGATCTCTTTAAAATGAGAGGGAGTTAGGCCCGTTATTTTTTTGAACTGGCTCGAAAGGTGCGCCACACTGCTATAATCGAGCTCAAAAGCGATTTCTGATAGACTAAGCTGACCGTAAACAAGAAGCTCTTTTGCTTTTTCGATGCGATGCATGATAAAAAAATTCTCAATAGTTCTTCCCTCGGTATCTGAGAAAAGTTTGCTTAAAGATGTATATTCCTGGTGTAGTCGGGAGGATATAAAAGTAGACAGCTTTATTTTTCTTTCCTTATCGTCGACTTCATTACGGGCCTTTTTAATGACCAGTTGTTTAATTTTCTCAATTAATTCTCCGACGCGGCTATCAATCAATTCAAGCCCTATTTGTGTAAGTTTTTCTTTTAGAATTTCCCTGCTTTTATGTTCAATGCTGTTACAAAGATGGATTTCACCTACCAAAACTTTATGATATGCAATGCCCAATGATTTCAAAATCTCTTCAACAGAGAGAATACATCTGTCACATACCATATTCTTTATTATAAGCGTATTTGAAGTCATAAGCCTGCAATAAATGCTTTAAACAGGAATACCAAGATAAATATCAGTGAAATTAGAAAAACTGCCAGAAATTAGCGGATGCGATTCGGCAAGGACTTTTCAAGTTGTATATTCTTACCTGAGATTTGCGTTATTCAGCCGATGGAAAAGGCATGAGTACTTCAAAGGTTATTAACCTCGGGCTGCTACACAATATTGATTCCCAAAAGTTTTGAGAAAGGCTCGACTCGCTCTCTCCGCGAAACCCTGAATGAAACAGTCACTATTTTTTTCCCCGTTACTAATCAAGATCTCTCTGAACCCATTATCCGGTGATTTCACACTCTAAATAAATTTTTCCATCAAATTTCTTATTCAGATCATTCAATATTTTTTCATCGGCCTTTTTCACGGTTACCCTATCCGTATTAATATTAGAAAGTATTTTCGCCCTGTCACCTACAAAATAGAATTTACCTTTTGTTCTGCGAATAAGGTCTGCTCCTAGAAGATCACTTGGCATTGTGTTCAACCAGCCTGTATTGATCTTCTTAAAATCCAATGTTGCCATAGCGGTTAATTCTCCGCTTGTCATCATTTCTATTCCTTTGCCTTTTGCCGTTCCATTTTGGCTAAGGTGATGACCTACTTTATAAAAAACAGTTTTATTTAAAAGGTATTCAGCATTTTTATTTACAACCTGCCCATTGATCTTAACCGGCCACTCCATATTTTTATGCCAGCTTTGCCAATTTCCAATTTCTGCGTCTCCCGGAAACAATAAAACCCGTTCACTATTTTCAAACTGAATAGCCAGTACAAGGCTGGTGTTATTTATACTTTTTTCGTAGCGCATCGCGAGACTTCCGGCACTATATAACCAATCGTGATCTATTTTTCTCCAATTTCCTCCCTTTTCATATTCAGATCGGATCTTGTGATCGTGGGTTGAGGACTTAGCCTCATGAGCAGATTCGAACGGCAGTTTTGCATCATCATTCTTTAACCTGGATGCGCCCAACGCCGAAAGGAATGCGAAATCTATTTTACTTTTTTCCTCCCTTTTTTCAAAATTTTCTCCATCCGCTTCTTCCCTGTCAAGATATATAAAATCACGTGGCGGACCTAGAATATGAAACCTGATACCTTCTGCTCCCGCAAGCCCGGTCTTTGTCTCCCCAGGCAGGAGACAGTCCGCTGATGCGCGATCCTTAATAATGTTGAGGTCCATTAATTTTTCGATCATCGTAGGAAGAGGGGTACCGGTAGCTGCTAACGGCGCAGGCGGATTGAGTGAATTAAGTGCATTAAGCGATTCAATAAACCGTCGTTTTCCCTTCAACATAAACTCGCCACCGACTTCGTTTGCAAACAAGGATTCATAATATTTGTTTTTCATTAAACCGTTCAACCGGTTGACAGCAGCATTAACAGCAATTCCCAATTCACTGCGGTTCTCCCGATAATCATTTGCAACCCCATCCTGGTCATCTTCAGTCCAGGCGAACCAAACTTTTTTAAAAGTCAGTTGACTGAGGAGGGCGGATGATTTTTCAAACCCATTGATATGATCTGCATGTTCATGGGTGACCACAAGAAGGTCGATAACGCCACCTGTTTTAGATTTAAGATCTTTTATCATATCGGTAAAAGTATCTTTACCGGCCTTAATACAGCCACAGTCAATCATCATTTTAAAACTGACTTTAGATCCCTTCATAAACCGAAGAAGGAAAAAGTCGCCGGTACCCGCGCGATACATCCGTACTTTGATCTTTGTTACATTGGCCATAAAATATTATTGAGTATGCAAAAAATGAAACGGTTCATTGAAAGAGTTTTGTTTGCCGGTTCCAAAATAGGCCTGGAAACGAGTTTGTGCCCCGATTACACCAAGCTGGTATTTCTGAAGCACGATGCTCCGCGCAAGATTGATCTGTCGCACATTCTTATTTAGCTCTTCAATATCCAACAAAGGTTTACTGATTGCATATTTCAAATCAGTGGTATCAAGATCAAAAATCAAGGTGCAACCACCTGTAATCGTAAACCCTTCATCGGTTTCATCGGCAACGATCACGGTCTCTCCTTTTTTATTTGTCTTGATCCTGATTTTTGCCTGTTGAGTAAGTGAGACAATAATCTGGTTACTTGTGCTGCCATCAGGACCAACCCTGGAAGCGAGATGTAAGGAATGCACAGCGAACGAAGGGCCCTCTTCTCCATAAGCCATTGAAGTCGGTATCCCCAATGACTTCCAGTTTTCACTAAACATCAGCCCAGTTAATTTTTCAAAACCTAACGTATTTTTTATGGCTTTCGCTACAAGACGCCTGTGTAATCCGAAGATCTTTTCTTCCTCGGACCCATAACTGCCTGCAATGTATTTCCTGTTGATTTCAAAAATTTCATCTCTTTTTTGACAATAAATAATTTCATTGCGGTAATCACGCAAAAAATCAACCAGCGCTCTGAACCATTGACCAAAAGAAGAAGTATCCGGAGTCGGATACGTTAAACTTTCTACTGAAAGTTGTTTTATACCTGTAGGATAAATTCCTCTTTTCTGGAAAGCATCAACGAAAGCGAGACGATAGTCTCTGTCATCGTCTGTGACTACGTCGACATCAGCAGTAATGATGGCCCGCAAAAAATCTCCAAAGGTTATATCAACAGGTGGACAATAATCAAGTGCCCTGATGCACATATGTAAAACATGCCTGGATGCTTTGGCTGCTTCAGCGGCCAGCCGGTTTACAAGATCAGGGTGTAACTCTCCTTGCTCTAACACTCCGGTCCCGCCAGTTGCGATACGAAGCAGATCTGCAATTCGTCTTTTATAGATTGATAGAAATGCTTCGAATATGGCAGCGACAAGGATAGAGCCACGTTCATGAGGCTCTGTTAATGTGCGGTATTCATCACCGGTCGGTACTTTAGGTTTCCACTCTTTTGTTTCTTTGTCGAAGGTACCGATCGCATCACGCAACGAACCGTAACTACCAATGGCAATACCGAATTCCTGCGCCAACTTTCCCAATAGATTTTGAGAAGCAAGATTTCCGCGCGTGGCTGCTATCTGGTTCTTTAAAACTTCGGGAAAAGTGAAATGCTGAAACAAGGCAACAATATCAGCAAACGCTTCATGAAAGGCGAGCACATCTGGATTCGTATCTTCAGTGTATTTCCTGTGCAAGCCATCTAAGATCGCATGAGTAGTTTCGTGAGCGATTATATCATGACTAAGACAGGAAAAAGTGAGATTGTCCGGCATTTGCAATTTGATATCCGCCGGCCTCGCGGCAAAATATCCAAAGAGTAATGCTTTTTTTTGCGGGCTATAAAAAGCATTGGCATCCCGTAAAGCATGAGGGTAAATTCTCAGTGTAGGAACATATTCATCTTTTATTCTTGTGGTTGTTTTAGGTTGGTTTTTTTTTGTTTTGTTTTTCTTTGTGTTTGTTGTATTGGTTTCTATAATTCGATGAGGACTCCAAAGTACTAACCGCCCGAGACCAGCTTCAAAATTTTTAATAGTGGTCATAGCCACTGCATATACCATTTGCTGGTGAAATTGAGGATTGCTCCCCGAAGGCTCAAGACCATCTTGTGCCAATATATAAGGATCATTAAGATCAACCGGAGAATAAAACTTATCGACTGTGGGGTCATAATCTATTACTTCAATGTATTCACCACGGGGGCCTGGCTTAAGACCCGCCTTTCCATTTGCTTCGCCATCCTCCCATGGGATTTTATAAGTAATATTATTGATAAGTGCGGTATCAATTTGCAAAGACAATGATGGATCAAATGCATAGCCGCGAAGTTTTCTAAATGGAGGCTTCTTATTCATGATTTCTATATTAAAAGAAGATAGTATGCCTTGTACTAAACCTTTCTATATTTCAATTTGAAAGTAAAATCTCATTGCACATGGACGGACCTGCAGCGTAAATCTCTGAAAATCTAAATTTACTGAAATTGTTTATTTTCTAACAATACCACAAAAGAGGGATTTCTGCATGCAAAGTAGTGAAATCACCCTACAAAAAAGATCCTGAAATCCAAGTAAAAAAGCAGTATTCTGGCTACTAATATTTTTTGTAATCGAATACTAAATAAATTAGTAATTTTGGCAAGGAATATTTTTAACTCCTACCATGCAGTTGAAGAAAGCAGATATTATTACTCAATTAAAAAAAGATATCCTTTTGTTGAAAGGTTCTAAATGTGGTATTGGCAATACAATTCAAATAAAACTAGGATCCATTGATGACGCTTTTCCGAATGGACATTTTCCGTTAGGAGCCATCCACGAATTTATTAATGAGAAAGTGGAATATGCGGCAGCTGCCAAAGGGTTTATCAGTTATCTCGTTTCAGCACTGATGAAGGCAGGCGGTACGTGTATCTGGATTTGTCAAACAATAAAAGTTTTTCCTCCATCATTAAAATCTTTTGACCTTGAGCCTGATAAGATCATTTTTGTGAATGTGCAAAAAGAGAAAGACCTTTTATGGGTAACAGAAGAAGCATTGAAATGTGAAGGTATTGCTGCCGTTATTGCAGAGTTGAAGGAAATTAATCTTATAGAATCGAGAAGATTACAACTTGCAGTAGAGAAAAGTCATGTCACAGGTTTTATTATTCGTGATCAGCCACGTGATATTGGTATCAATGCTTGTGTATCCCGATGGAAAATCTCCCCATTACCAAGTAGTTCAGAAAATAATCTGCCCGGGATCGGTTTTCCACGATGGAACATAGAACTGTTGAAAATCAGAAATGGTAAACCGGGCGCATGGATAATGGAATGGTCATATGGAAAGCTTCATCCTGTTTCCGAACAGATAACATTGGTTCCACAAGAAGAAAGAAAAACAGGGTGATATGTCAAAACGTTTTGTTACGATCTGGTTTCCTCATTTAAAAACGAACTGGTTTACCCGGCGTCAGCCATCACTTTATAATACGCCTTTTGCTTTAGCATTACCTGATCACGGTAGAATGATTGTTACAGCAGTTAATAATGTACTGGAAAAAGAAGGAATACAAGCCGGAATTGCAGTAGCAGATGCAAAAGCAATTTTCCCGGGATTAAAAGTATATGATGATAAGCCTGAATTATCTATCAAATTATTAAAAGCTTTTGCCAACTATTGTATTCGATATTCTCCTGTAGTTGCTGTTGATCCGCCAGATGGACTTATACTTGACGCTACCGGTTGTTCACACCTTTGGGGTGGTGATCTTCTTTACACAACAGCGATCATTAACAGGTTAAAAAGTTTTGGCTATGATGTAAAAGCAGGCATGGCGGATACTATTGGTGCCGCCTGGGCTATTACCCGTTTTGATGCAACTGAAATCGTTATACACAGCAATCAACAATATTTTGCGTTACTTTTTTTACCTCCGGTAGCACTTCGGTTAGATCAGGATACACTGGAACTATTAGATAAACTAGGGTTGCGCCAGATCCAGAATTTTATTGGCATACCACGCGCCGCACTTAAGCGAAGATTTGGCAATCATTTTATTGAAAGACTTGACCAGGCATTGGGTTGTAAAGAAGAAATGATTCACCCGGTTCAGGAACCAGCACCTTACCATGAACGATTGCCCTGTCCGGAGCTTATTTTAACGCGTACTGGAATTGAAATTGCGTTGCAACGACTGTTAGAAACGCTATGTAGCCGTCTGCAACGGGAACAAAAGGGACTTCGCTATGCATCGTTTACGTCTTATCGGGTTGATGGAAAGACTCAAAAAATTGAGATTGGAACAAATCGTGTTACACATAACAGTAATCATCTTTTTAAACTATTTGAATTAAAACTTGATACGATCGAACCTGATTTGGGTATCGAGTTATTTATACTGCAGGCTTTTAAAATCGAAGAATCTCAACCAATGCAAAACAAAATATGGTCAGGGAATTGTGATTTGAATGATATAAAAGTATCGGAGTTTATTGATCGTGTTTCAAATAGGATCGGTGTCAATAACATTCATCGTTATTTGCCAGATGAACATTACTGGCCGGAAAGATCCATCCGATTAGCTTCTTCTTTGGATGAAAAAATGAGTACTTCATGGAAAACTGATAAATCCAGACCTATACAACTATTATCAACACCTGAACGAATTGATGTAACGGCTCCAATACCTGATTATCCACCTATGATCTTTCGTTATAAAGGGAAATTGCATAAAATAAAAAATGCCGATGGGCCGGAGCGAATTGAAACTGAGTGGTGGTTGGAAAAAGGTCAGCATAGAGACTATTATAGTGTAGAAGATGAAGAAGGCAACCGGTATTGGCTATTCAGATTAGGACATTATACCAGTGATCAAAAACCGCAATGGTTTATTCATGGGTTTTTTGCATAAAAAGAATAAGTGATGTATGAATTATAGTGAATTGCATGTAACTACTAATTTCAGCTTCCTTGATGGCGCTTCACATCCGGAAGAATTTATTGAACAGGCAACCCTCTTCGGATATAAAGAAATAGCCATTACGGATAGAAATTCATTTGCAGGGATTGTGCGTGCACATATGGCTGCCAGCGTCAAAGGCATACGACTAATCCCCGCTTGTCGGATCAATATACTAGATGGACCTGCGCTGCTTGCTTATCCTACTAACAAAAGAGCTTATTCTCAACTCTCCTCATTACTAACTGTTGGGAATCTTCGTACTGAAAAAGGAGAATGCCATTTATATAAAGAAGACGTTTATAATTATGCAAAAGGAGTAAAATTGATTGTAATACCTCCTGCTGTTTTAAATAGTGGATTTGAATTTGAATTAACATTTAAAAAAGCACTTGAAGAATATAAACAAATTTTGGGGGATGATCTTTATATCGCTGCCTCACGTCGTTATTCAGGAGATGACAACAAATATTTGTATCAGCTTGCTGATTTGTCAACCAAACTAAAAATAAAATTGGTGGCAACGAATGATGTACACTACCATATTCCTGAACGCAGACAATTACAGGATATCTTAACCTGTATCCGTGAAAAATGCACAATCTACAATGCGGGGTTTCGGCTTTACCCGAATGCTGAAAGATATATGAAACCAATAGATGAAATGACTCGTTTATTCAGGCATTATCCTGAGGCCTTACAACACACACAGGAGATTACCGAAGCCTGTCAATTTTCTTTGGATGAATTAAAATATGAGTATCCGGATGAGCTAACTTCGAATGGTCGAAGCCCGCAAGAAGAGCTGACATTTCTGGCATGGGAAGGAGCCAGGCAACAGTTTGGTAACTGTATTACAGAAAAAACAATTGCAACCATTAAACATGAATTAGCTTTTATTGAGCAAATGAACTACGCTAATTATTTTCTTACAGTTTATGATATTGTCCGATTTGCAAGATCACGAAATATATTATGCCAGGGCAGGGGATCAGCTGCTAATTCAACGGTCTGTTATTGCCTGGGAATAACTTCAGTTGATCCAACAAAATTTGATTTACTTTTTGAACGGTTCATCTCTTCAGCACGAAATGAACCGCCTGATATTGATGTTGACTTTGAACATGAGCGGAGAGAAGAAGTGATACAATATATTTATCAGAAATATGGTCGTGATCGTGCAGCTATAGTCGCAACGGTTACTCAACAACATCAAAAGGGAGCTATAAGGGATGTCGCAAAAGCAATGGGATTATCTCTTGATACAATTAATCGTCTTTCTGCCGCTGTTGGCGCGATAGGGGATTTCTTTGAAGAATCATTTGATGAAAAAAGGATCAAAGAACAAGGATTTAATATCCGGGACAAACATTTTATTAAGGTGCTGGAGCTTACCCAGCAATACATAGGATTTCCCAGGCAACTTGGTCAACATACCGGGGGATTTGTTATTACCAATGGCAAGCTGACTGATTTATGTCCTATTTTAAATGCAAGAATGGAAAACAGGACTTGCATTGAATGGAATAAAGATGATATTGATGCGCTTGGATTTTTAAAAATAGATGTGCTTGCGCTGGGTATGCTTACTTGTATCAGGAAGGCGTTCGATCTTTCCAAGCAACATTATGATCTTGAGTTAACACTGGCAAATATACCCCAAGATGATGCTGCTGTTTACGATATGATTTGCCAGGCAGATACGATCGGCGTTTTTCAAATAGAAAGTCGTGCACAACAAGCCATGCTGCCAAGACTAAAGCCAAGAACTTTTTATGACCTGGTGATCGAGGTTGCAATTGTACGGCCGGGTCCTATCCAGGGCAATATGGTGCATCCGTATTTAAAACGTCGTAATGGTGAAGAGCTTTTCGAATACCCATCAAAAGAACTCGAAGAAATTTTAGGAAGAACATTGGGTGTTCCTCTTTTCCAGGAACAAGCAATGAAGATCGCAATCGTAGCGGCCGGATTTTCTCCAACAGAAGCTGATGAACTTCGGCGGAGTATGGCAACATTCAAATTGCAGGGATTGGTTAGCTGCTTTGGAGATAAATTAATGAATGGGATGATGAAGAATGGCTATACAAAAGAATATGCACATCGTGTTTTTAAACAATTGGAAGGTTTTGGAAGTTATGGTTTTCCTGAAAGTCACGCCGCAAGCTTTGCATTGCTGGTATATGTTTCTTCCTGGATCAAATATTATTATCCCGATGTGTTTGCATGTGCTTTATTAAATAGCATGCCGATGGGTTTTTACCAGCCAGCACAAATTGTTATTGATGCAAGGAAACATGGGGTAGAGGTAAGACCAGTCGATATTAATTATTCCAATTGGGATAATTTGCTCGAAGAAAAATCAAACAAATATTGCGCATTGAGACTTGGATTCAGACAGGTGAGAGGTTTACGTGAAGACGATATGAAAATATTATTATCAAACAGAAAGCAGCAATATAAAAGTGTTGGTGAGTTATATACTGCAGGTCTGTCAAAAGCAACACTTAAAAAATTAGCGGATGCCGATGCGTTCAGATCAATAGGTCTTGATCGGCGCAACGCTTTATGGCAAGTGGCATCCTGCGACGATCAGCCAATTGGTATGTTTATAGGACAACCATCTGATTCAAAGGAAGATAAAGTGTCTCTTCCCGAAATGACGGTTTCCGAACATGTTGTTCATGATTATGCATCAGTATCATTGTCTTTAAAAGCACATCCTGTAAGTTTTGTAAGAGAGAAATTACAACAGTTGCACATTGTAGCATCAAATGATCTTGGCACTCTTCGTGATGGCGAACACGTAAAAGTTTGCGGTTTGGTTTTAGTGAGACAAAGACCGGGTACGGCAAAAGGTGTTTGCTTCATTACTATTGAAGATGAAACCGGTTGCGCTAATCTTGTCGTATTTGAAAATATTCTGGATAAATACCGTAAAGAGATCCTGCAATCAAAATTACTGATGGTAGAAGGAACGCTTCAACTTGAAGGCGAAGTGATTCATATAATTGTGCAGCGTTGTCATAATTTTTCAAAATTGTTACGGGATTTAACTCAATCAAAAAAATCAAACCAGCCAGTTCAGCAAACTGAGCAGGAAAATATTTTTCCGGAAGGAAGAAATTTTAAATAATAATTGAGTTGAATTGACGTCATCTGATCGGGAATGAAGGGTGCTACCCCCAATGATGTTTGAATAAAAACTACTCCCGGAACACAACTAGTTGCTTTGATTACTGAATCTTACTTTCCAGTTCCTTTATTAATGCTGATTGTGCTTCTATGATCTTTTTCTGTGCATCACTCACGTGAAACCATGCTGCCTTATCTATTTCAGGAAAGGATTTCATTCTACCTGACCGTGGCGGCCATTCAATTTCAAAGCTGTTACTTTTAATCTTTGCAGGGTCAATATCCCCCTCAACGGCCCAGGCATAAACCATCTTTCCGCCTTTTTGTTTTACGGGGTTTAATTGTATAAACTCACCCGAAATTTGTATTCCGGTCTCTTCCTGAAATTCTCTTTTAGCCGCAGCTAAAGGTTCTTCATTATCGTTAAATTCCCCTTTTGGTATTGACCAGGCACCCTCATCTTTTTTTGACCAATACGGGCCACCGGGATGGACAAGAAAGACTTCAATGCTATTATTCTGAAGTCTGTATAATACTATTCCTGCACTTTTTTGGGCCATCGATAAAGATTTTGCCTGGCAAAGGTTATGATTTATTCTGGCAAAAAGTTTGATTGAATTCTATAAATAAAACTTATGGAAAAAAGTACAACAAGTGATCCACTGGAACATACATCTAACATTAAAAAAGAATTCAAAAAATTAAGTGAACACCTTCGTGAAGATGTGGAAAAACTAAATGACCCACAGGCAAAAGCTTTATTTGAAGTATCAGCAGAAGTTATTGACGGTCTTGAAAAAGCTTTTGAGGATTATGAAAGAAAAAATGAATCAGCCTGGATAAATACAAATCCATTCAAGGCGTGAGGTATTCGTCCAGGCTGATTGGAAAATACTTCCTGTCTATTTCTTTTCAGAAACCTGCTCTTGTTCCTTTTTCATGTTTTTAGCAGCGGCCTTATCGGAAAGCACATTGCTCATAGCAACCTTTACTTTATTTTTAAACCCTGATACCACCATCTGTTCTCCCTTCATCAATGCAGCATAACCATCCTGCGCCACTTTTTTTGCATCGTCCAATTTCCCGTCCTTAACGATTTTTGATTGTTGCATATCCGCCTTATTGAAGAAATCAGTATCCGTAGCCCCAGGGAGCAACGCCGTTATGGTGATACCTTTGTCTTTTACTTCTTCAGCAATTGCTTGCGTAAATGATTGTACAAAAGCTTTCGTACCATGATAAACAGAATTGAGCGGACCGGGGGCTTTGCTCGCAATTGAAGAAAGGTTTAATATTCTTCCTCTTCCTTTTTTTAACATGTCCTGCAAAAAAAGTTTTGTAAGAACCACAAGCGAGGAAATATTGAGTTGAATGATTGCTAATTCTCTATGGATTTGGGTCTCGGAAAACTCACCAAATTGACCCTGCCCTGCATTATTGACCAATATTTCTACATCATAACCCTTCTCACAAATTTCATTATAAAGATCAAATGGACTTTGCTTATCGAAAAGGTCCTTTGAGATGATCAGCACGTCCACGCCCAACTCCAATAATTCATTTCGTGTGATAGTTAAATCGGCTACATCCCTGGAAACAAGAATAAGGTTATGACCATTTTGTGCAAATATCTTTGCCAGTTCATAACCTATGCCACTGGTGCCTCCTGTGATGAGTGTGTAGGTTTTAGTCGTTTCCATGTTTTAACATTTAGTGAAAAAAGTTTTCACAGGGTCCTTGCTATTTATTCTTCCTCTTCGGTTTCTTCTTTTTCCTCTTGTTCTGCTTCCTCATTAATGCTGCTTTCAGCAATTTGTGTGAGTTTTTGGTCTGTTTCTTTTTCCTCTTCTAATGTTTGTTCCAATAATGCAGCAGCTTCGTCCATCCCCAGTGTTCTCGCAAATTGAACGAGGCTACCATAAGTTGCAATTTCATAATGCTCCACTTTTTGTGCAGCCATAATTATGCCCGCGTCCCTTGTCATGCTATCATCTTCGGTCTCTTCTACTACTGATTCACCTTCCTTAATCAATCCTTCCATTGCATCGCATTTTTTGGCCTGTGCTTTTTTTCCGCACAATTCAAATACTTGTTCAAGCCTTGTTACTTGTTCCTCGGTTTGGGCAAGATGTTCCTCAATTGCAGACTTTAATTCGTCTGTTGTCGCCGCTTTTTTCATTTTCGGCAAGGCTTTGGTCAAATGTTTCTCAGCCCAATAAATATCCTTCAAAGAATCTGTGAAAAGTTTTTCGAGCTGAGAATTACCGCCGGCACCGTTTTCTGATTTTGATTTTTTACCGTTTGAAGATTTTGCGGAAGCTCCGCTTGCGGGTTTTGTGGCGCCGCCATTGCCGGACCTTGTCCTTCTTGTTCGCAGGGATGATCTTGTGTTTGTAGTTGGCATAAAAAGTTTTTTATATGATTAATTAGATAAATGCACTACTATGGGTACAAACGCTATGCCACCAGTTTTTCAATTCAAGATTTAATCTCACACCGTGGTAATCATTTTATATGACATCTTTTAATTCAAGTTGGTACAATATTTATTAATTTGAGCTATGGCACTAACACTTTACAAAAAGAAAAGATCATTCAATAAAACTCCGGAACCAACCGGTGGCAAGGCATCCGGGCCAGGCTTGCGCTTTGTTGTGCAAAAACATGCAGCGTCAAGATTACATTACGATTTTCGATTAGAATTGGAGGGGGTTTTAAAAAGCTGGGCTGTCCCTAAAGGTCCTTCTCTAAATCCAGAGGATAAAAGATTAGCGATGATGGTTGAAGATCATCCTTATGATTACAGGACTTTTGAAGGAATTATTCCTGAAGGCAATTATGGCGCCGGTACGGTGATCGTGTGGGATGAGGGGACATATGAGGCATTGGAGCCAGGAAGTAAATCCGCGCAGGAAAAATCTTTGCTTCAACAATTAAAGAAAGGGTCCCTGAAATTTAAAATGAATGGGAATAAATTAAAAGGTGAATTTGCTCTTGTAAAACTGAAAAATGCTGAAAATAATGCATGGCTGTTGATCAAGCATCGAGATAAATACGCGAAAGAAACCGACATAACAAAAAAAGACAAATCGGTGATCTCCGGCAAAACCCTCGAAGCCGTTGAAAAAACAACCAAGAATATCTGGGGTAGCTCGCCAAAAAAGAAAACCGCGTCAAAAAAATCCCGGAAACAGCGCGTCGAAAAAAAAAAGGATCTAACTGAAGGTAAGAAAGCGGCCTTCCCAAAGACATTTAAACCAATGCTTGCGACATTGGTTGACAAGCCTTTTGATGAGCCGGGTTGGTTGTATGAAATTAAATGGGATGGGTACCGTGCTGTGGCAACGATCAACAAAGGCAAGGTGAACTTAGTTTCCAGGAACAGTAAGTCTTTTAATGAAAAATTCTATCCGGTTGTGGAAGCATTAAAAAAATGGGATATCAATGCAGTGATTGATGGGGAAGTAGTCGTATTAAATAAAAAAGGGATAGCAAATTTCGGAGCATTGCAGAATTGGCGTAGCGAGGCAGACGGGGATTTGTTTTACTACGTATTTGATATAATGTGGCTAAATGGTTATAGCTTAAAGCATCTTCCTTTAACAAAGCGGAAAGAGATCCTAAGAGAAACATTACCGGAAGAAAATATCATTCGGTTAAGTGAAAGTTTTAACGCTACAGCCACGGAATTTTTGGAATCAGTGGCAAAATTGGGAATGGAAGGTATAATGGCAAAAAAAGAGGATAGTGTTTACATAGAAGGTGACAGAACAAGAGAATGGTTAAAAATAAAGGCAAATAAAAGGCATGAAGTCGTTATTGGTGGATTTACGCAAAATGAGGGGTCAGCAAAGACGTTCAGTTCTTTACTTGTAGGAGCTTTTGATAACGGCCGGTTGGATTATATGGGAAAAATAGGAACCGGTTTTAATGATAAGACCCAAAAGGAGATAATGGCTAAAATGAAAAAGCTGGTTACAGAGAAAGTTCCTTTCACGGAGACTCCCGACGTAGAGAAGCCTTCACGCTTCAGGCCCAATCCTCCAAGAGCAAAAGTGACATGGCTCAAGCCCCAATTGGTTTGTGAAGTCAGTTATACTGAAATAACTACCGATGGTGTAATGCGGCATCCTTCCTTTGAAGGATTACGTACCGACAAAAAAGCAAAGGAAGTAAAAAAAGAAAAGGAGATACCAGTCAATGAAGCAATTGCAAAGGAAAAAACTTCCTCCAATAAATATACAAAGCCAGTTAGTGATAAAACCCGAAAGACCTTATTAAATCCAACTGAAGAAACACAGGTAAAAAAGATCAACGGCCATGAATTGAAGTTTACCAACCTCAGCAAGATCTATTGGCCGAAAGAAAAATATACCAAGCGGGATATGTTGAATTATTATTACCAGGTTTCACCTTATTTGCTTCCATATTTGAAAGATCGTCCCCAATCATTGAATCGTTATCCAAATGGGATCAACGGAAAAAGTTTTTATCAAAAAGATGTAACAGGGAAAGTTCCTGACTGGATAAAAATGGAGCCGTACACAACAAGTGAGGGAGAAAACAAGAATTTTTTAGTGCCGGAAGATGAAGCAAGTATTCTATATATGGCAAATGCAGGCGCTATTGAAATGAACCCCTGGAACAGTACAATACATAAAGAAGATTATCCCGACTGGTGCCTGATTGATCTTGACCCTTCAGATAAACAAGGTTTCGAAGTAGTGATCGAAGTGGCGCAGGCAACAAAACAAGTTTTGGATACGATGGGAGTGCCGGGTTATCCAAAGACGTCAGGCTCGACCGGTATTCATGTATATATCCCGCTCGGTGCAAAATATACTTATGATCAATGCCAGATGTTTGGAAGAATAATCGCCACACAAGTCAATAACATGTTGCCTGAAATAACAAGTATTGAGCGGCTGACCAAGGCAAGAAAGAATAAACTATATGTAGATTTTTTACAGAACCGGCCCAAAGCTACATTAGCCGCACCCTATTCACTACGTCCTAAACCGGGAGCCCCTGTATCGATGCCATTGTATTGGGAGGAAGTAAAAAAAGGTTTATCGATAAAAGATTTTACGATCGAAAATGCAATGGACAGGATCATAAGTGAAGGAGATATCTTTAAACCGGTACTTGGTAAAGGGATCGATTTAAATAAAATATTAAAAGATATATAGCGAAAATCTTCCCCTTATCCAGTATGGATTCAATCACACATATAGCTCTTGGCGCATGCATGGGCGAAGCTTTTTTAGATCGTAAACTCGGTAAGAAGGCTATGCTTTGGGGCGCCCTGGCGCAAAGCGTGCCGGATGTAGACTTTATTGCTTCCTTCTGGATGAACACTTCCAGTAATTTGCTTGCTCATCGGGGCTTTACGCATTCTTTTTTATTTGTTCTCATTATAGCTGTGCTTTTCTCGTTGCTCGCTGAACGATGGCATCGCCCGCACAATATCACTTTGCAAAAATGGTTTCTATTTTTTGGTGGAGTTATTTTCTTTCATGTTTTTATTGATGCGTTCAATAATTATGGCGTTGGTTGGTTTGAGCCCTTTACGCATAAACGAATTTCATTCAACGCTATTTATGTTGCCGACCCATTTTTTTCTATATGGCCGGGCATTGCAGTGATCATGTTGATCATCTCAAAGCATGGACATTCACAAAGAAAAAAATGGTGGACAATGGGACTCGGACTTAGTTCGCTTTACCTGTTGTACTGTATTTTCAATAAAATCATGATCAATAGTGATGTAAAACATATTCTAAAAAAACAAGACATTCAATACTCAAGATATTTCACTACACCAACAACTTTGCAAAACTGGTTATGGTATGTTGTTGCAGGCAATGATTCCGGCTATCATATTGGTTATCGTTCAGTATTTGACAGCAAAAAACAGATCGATTTTGAATATTTTCCACGAAATGAATTTTTACTTGATTCGGTGGAAGACACCGAAGCATTGCAAAAGCTAAAACGTTTCTCACAGGAATTTTACACAGCAGAAAAATGGAATGATACGCTTGTCTTTAATGATCTTCGGTTTGGACAAATAATGGGATGGCAACATCCGCGCAACAACTTTGTATTCCATTATTTCTTAAGAGACAGTACCGATAATACCCTGGTAGTTCAGCGTGGCCGTTTTTCAGGGTGGAATAAAGACGCATTCAACTCCTTACTAAGGCGTATCGAGGGTAATTAATCTTCCTGCTTAAAATAAAAAGTAAAGAGGGTAAGTATCCAATTTACAATCACGTAGCATATCTTTTGCCAAAGCCTCCTGAAAACATTTGTTGATGATCTATAATTATCATTAGTGACCTGCACGCAATCACTCGAAATTATTTTATTCATCTCATCCTGTATATAGCTCCCAAAGAGCTTGCTTTGAATGTCCAGATTTAGTTCAAGGCTGGCATAAGCACTGATATTATTTACATTAAAAGAACCAATAGTCACGAATTCACTGTCACACACACTTATTTTTGCATGCAATACGGTTTTTTGGTATTCATATATTTCGATGCTTTTTCTCAGGAGATAATCATACAGATATCTTTCTGCATTTTTTGAAAGCGCTACATCAGATTTGCCCGCAAGTATCACTTTTACCTTTACGCCTCTTCTCGCAGCCTTGCTAAGTAATCGTCGAAATGTACGACCGGGCAAAAAATAACTACTCATTACCGTTATCGTTTCCTGTGCCTGTGCAAAGAGATGACGGTAAGTATTCCATACTTCGCTTTTTCTTTTTACCCAATCGTTCTGGCGAATCCTTACCAATTGTCTTTCTTCTTTAAGTATAGAATTACAAAAAGTTTCAATTTCTTTTTTTTCAATATTATCTTTTAACCTTCGCCGTTTTCGCCACATTCGGTTACAAATAAGGTGCAATTGGTAGGAAGCTTCGCCTTCACAATATAAGGCAAGATCAAACCAGGGCTGTTCATCCGGCATACTGTTATAGCGGTTGCTGATGTTTAGTCCTCCAACTAAAGAGTACAGTCCATCCACGACGAAAACTTTTTGATGCAACCTCCTTCCAAAATAAAAGTGACGGCTTTTTAATAATGGGGCAAAGAATTTGAAATGAACGCCTGCTTCTTCCATTTCTTTTCTGAAGTGTTTCCCCAATCTTTGTGAAGCATACCCATCAACATGAAGATAGACAGCGACTCCTCTTTTGGCCGCTGCTTTTAGTGCATCACCCACTTTTCTTCCCGTTTCATCATTGTCATAAATATACATTTGTAAATGAATGGTACGGGTTGCTTGTTCGATCAGTTTAATAAGGAGTGAAAAATAATCTTCTCCACTTTGTACGAGGCTTATTCTGTTCCGGGAAGTGTACTGATCTGCCATACTAGATATAGGGGGCCATAACTGGCTTATTGGTTGCTCTTAAAATATAATCTTTCTTCAAGTTATAAAACAAAAGGCAAGATATTAAAGGAATGAACAGATCAAAAAAATCTAAGAAAATTGAAATTGTTAAATTACGTTTGCCGGAAAACGTTTTTAAGCTTTGACCGGTATAGATAGGAAGGGACAGTCTTTGTTGCCTTTCGCGAGGAAATTATTAAACATTCGAAACAGCAGCATTTAAAACGCACGTTTGTCGCCGTTATTAATAAATCTTTCATTTTTATCGAAGTTCACAACGTTCCAATAAGCCTTTTTTGGTTTATAAGTAGTATCAAACAATAATGGATAGGCTTTTCCTCTTTCGCGCCTATCGAGCCAGCTATACCTGTCCGAGACATTCCAGAAGGTAACTCCGGATATCACATTTTTGTATTTCCTGAATAGTTTGAAGACCATTTCGTATTGCTCAGTTTGTTTTATTTCCCTTTCAGGAGTATAGCCAATCGTCGAGTCCAACCAGGCAGCAATACCCGCCGGTTGCACTTTTATATCAAGTTCGGTGACCTGTACTTTCAACCCGAGTGAGGCAAACCGACTGATGGTGGAATCCACCTGTCCTTCTCTCAGATCATGAATGGACCAATGCGCCTGCAGGCCAACACCATGGATAGGTACTCCAGCATCCTTCAAGCCTTTGATCATTTTATAGATCTTCTCTCTTTTTACCGGGTCTGTTTCATTGTAATCATTATAAAAAAGCAATGCTTTTGGATCGGCCGCATGTGCATATTCAAATGCTTTTGCAATAAATTCTTCTCCACATATCCGGTACCACGTTGAATTACGGTAATATTCGTTTGGGTTATCTGAGATGACTTCATTCACAACGTCCCAGGCATAAACTACATCCTTATATCTTGTTACGACTGCTGTGATGTGATCTTTCAGGCGTTTCAGCAAGACTTCCTTAGAAACGGTATCGGGCGGAGTTCTCGTGGAATCGATAAACAACCAGCGAGGAGTTTGATTGTGCCAGCAAAGTGTGTGGCCCCGCAGTTTAAGACTGTTTCTTTTGGCAAAGGATGCAATGGAATCTGCATCTTTCCAGAAATACTCGTTTTCTCTCGGATGAATGGGACCCATTTTCATAGCATTTTCTGCCGTGATACTGTTGAATTGCTGCAATATCAAACGGCTTTCTTCCTCCCTTAGTAATCCCTGCGGCGATACGGCCGCGCCAATTGGAAAGTATTCATTATAGTAATCTTTCAGCCCTTTATTTTGATCAGCATTTAGATCGATGGATTTTTTCTTTGACTGCTTTGATGACGTACATTGTAAAAAAAAGATCAGCATCAAAGAGGCCGTGACGGCGAAAATTTTTTTTATCATGGTAAACCGGTTTTAGATTATTTAGCCTTTCTTTTAATATCTATAAAGTTTCACATGCTGAATACTATAGTCATTGGCCGGTATTCTTACATGTCTTCCCTGGTGATCCTGGTCACCATTCATCCGGCGGCCCGCTTTCCATTCTCCATTTTCAAACCTTCCTTCATCAATGCTGATAAAGCCAGCTTTCTTATTTCTTGTTTTTGGCGCAAACGTCATCACAAAGCCAGTGCCCGTTACATAAAATTCATCTGGTGCAATGGCAATGATCAATCCACCGGCCAATGGCCATGTGTTTTCCTTTGATCCCTGCGACCATCCCATTTTATATTCATGATGAACAGTGAATTGATAATCGCCTATTGCAATGTCTTTTTGAGTGGAATCTTTTTCAATTAAAAAACCTTTGACCCCGGCTGCAGCACATTTTCTTCCATTCCAGTACTGGTTAGTTTGTGAATGGCCAGTTAATGACGAAAGCAGTGCTAGGTATATACATATTTTCTTCATATTACTTCAAATTTTGTTCTGAACCAGTCGAAGTCAACATAGCCGCCGGCTGATCTGGTTGCGTAATTAAAGAGGCAGAACTTATTGCCTGTAAAGACTGAAAGATTAAATCGCATTGAAAACTCACTGCCCAATCGCCTGAATGTCTTATTATCAAAACTATATTCGAATGAAGCTTTACTGTTACTATTGGATGCAATTGTTCGCAGGAAGATCATTTTATTGTTCATCGTCACTGAATCAATGGTCTTGCCATCATTTACCATAATGATCTCTTTGGAACCATTTGTTTGCCGTACAGCAATAAAAGCATAAGGATCCTGGAATAACGCCAGTCCAGCTATATCGCCATCTTTCATATTTTCAATTTCCATTTTTGTGGTGGCGACAGTTGGCTTATGATCATAACTGGCAAATGGTCTTTGTGTAAGTGAGTTGCGGGCTTTGCGAAGATTTGAGTCAACTCTTGTGGTTTTGATTCTTAGGTAGCCCGCTCTTTGTGTGAGCGACCAATTTGCCGGATCAGGATTATGATTCCATCCCCACTGCATGCCAGGGGTTTTGTTATTGAATTCATCTGATGTTGGAAGAACTCTTAGAGGATAGGTCTTGCCTACATTTGGTTTCTTGTGTGTAACAACTGCTTTGCCATTTATTCCAACCATCGGCCACCCGTCAATCCATTTTACGGGTTGCAAGGAGGGAAAACGACCGAAAGGCCCGCTGTCAACAAAAAGTATTGTCCACCATTCTCCACTTTGTGTTTTGATCAATGCTCCCTGGTGTATTCCAAAGTTTATGCCCGGTGTAGTATCTCTTATCACCACCTTTTGTTCAAATGGGCCATAAATATTTTTTGAACGTAGAGCTACCTGTATGCCGTCTTTACCACCATAGGTACCATATAGATAGTAATATCCGCTTACCTTATACACATGCATTCCTTCAAGTCCGCGGCGTATGTCGCCGGTAAACACTAAAGAATCTTTTGTCTTGGGCGAGAAATCCGGATTGAGTTCTGTAACCGATATCTTGCTATACCCATGCGTCACATAGATCGATCCATCATCGTCAAAGAATAAACCGGGATCATAAAAACCCTTTGGCAATTTTCTTATTTCCCACGGTCCTTCTGCTTTTGAAGAGGTACAAAGAAATCCACCTTCATCAAGCGTAATAAAGAGTAGATAAAACTTACCGTTATGATACTTCATGCTTGTTGCCCATTGGCCATGCGCGTAACGGTGACAACTATCAAGATCATAACATTTACTGTAGTCAAAACGGGGCACCGCATTGCTGCAGTATTCCCAATTCACAAGATCTTTCGATTTTAATATGGTAACACCGGGAAAGACAAACATAGTTGTGGAAACCATATAATAAGTATCCCCAACAAGAATTACATCGGGATCGGGAAAATCGGCAGCAATTACAGGATTAGTATAAGTACCATCGCCATTATCGCTCTGCATTTTTTGTGCGTTGCCACTGGTAAAAGCTGCCAATAATGACAGGTAAAAACAGATAATATACTTTAAAGATATTATCACCTATTCATTGAATTTTGAGAATATTGATTTGTCAATTGTCTTAAACAAAAACTGAGAAAACATGTACAATCCATTTTTCCAAACCTTAAAATCATGTCCTCCGGGTTCTATATAATAAATATGAGGGATTTTCTTTTCAACAAGGTAATCGTGAGTCCGTTTGCTGAATGTGATAAGGCGATCATTATCGCCACAGGAAATCCAAAGTAATTTCAATTTGTTTTTTGCAGCTTCCGGATCAGGAATCAGTTCGTCCGGTGTTTTTGTATTTGGTGCAGATGAGAATCCGCCAACCCAGGCAAACTTGTCGAGATTACCCAATCCAAAATTAAATGATTGTCCGCCACCCATTGAAAGACCAGCGATAGCCCTGCTTTCTCTATCAGTTAGAACAGGATATTTCTTTTCAATATAGGGTATGAGGTCATTTAGCAGATCCTTTTCAAACGTTGTAAAGGCTTGTACTTTGGCGCTGTCAAATATATTTCCCCCGGCGCGGTCATCTTTCATTGCCCTGCCATTCGGCATAACAACGATCATGGGTTCGATCTTTTTATCGGCGTAAAGATTATCAAGTATCACCTGGGGTTTACCACCATTCAACCATTCCTTTTCATCACCACCAATACCATGCAACAGGTATAAGACCGGGTATTTATTTTTTTTTGAAAATCCGGGCGGAGTGTAAATGATAGCTCTTCTGTTTGTTCCAACGGTTTTTGATGCATAAGAAATTGTATCAATTTTACCATGTACAATTTCTGTACGCAAAGAGTCAAAACCAAAGGGCGCCTGTTTAAGAATATTTTGGGCAGTGGTTACTGTCCAAAACATCACCGAACCGGTAAAGAATGATATTAGTTTTTTCATGTTGTTGGTTGATGTAGAAGTATATTATTCTGTAACTCCTGTTATTCTTTAAATAATTGTTCTAATGTATTGCTCAGAAATAAACGCGCAGTTGTTTTTTTATAAATTTTCATTACTATTTTTATGAATTTGTTTAAAAAAAATCATAAATAATTTGAAACATTGGCAACCGCATTTTCATCTCCCGGCTATTGAGCCGCTGTTCTTTCATAATTCAAAAACTTATTTGCCCATGGAATAAAAAATTTAAAATTTGGTACATCGGTATGCCCGCCATCATGTTGCCTCCATGCTAATTGGCCATTCAACACATCAGTCAGCATGGGCGGCATTTTTTCTTTCATATGATCATTTGACAAGCCTAGATCTCCTACACCTAATAATTTAAATACTGAGCCGGCGGCAACTGTAGCCATCCAGCTTCCTTGTTGATCAAGCCACCTTGCATCTCCTTTTTCAGGAATACCATAACTAACGAAAACAAGACGAGGCGCACAAAGAGCAATCAATTCATGGGAATCTACCGGAAGATCACAACCGGTTTTTTTTCCAAATGATGATTCTTCTGTGGCATATTTTAAATAGTTACCTGCCATCCAATGATAACCGCCGCCACCGGAAAGATTCTCTACGGCCTCACCAAAGAATCGTCGGTGAAGTGTGACACCACCCTTACCGGAAGAACCAACTAAACCGACTGCAAAACGTGGTTCGAAAGCAAGTGTAACCAACGCAGCTTTGCCATAACGAGATACTCCTTCGATGCCAACTCTCTTTGCATCAACTAATGTATCAGTTTCCAGGTAATCCAATCCTCTGGCAGCTCCCCAAGCCCATGCTCGCAATGAGCCCCAATCATCAGGCTTGCGTGGTTGTCCTTTATTAACCAAACCAATGATGCCTCTTGTAAGACCGGCACCATTATCCGCTTGTATGCTGTTTGTTTCAAGCGTTACATAACCCCAGCCTGCAGCCAATAGTCTCTCCTGGGGTGTAAGTTCTTCATCGGGTTTAGGCGGTGCAAAAAAATTGGGTGCAGGAAGTCTCGTGACAGGTGAGTATGCAGGATATTTATCAAAGATCACTTTCAATGAAGGATCATTTTTGATCATTAGTTCCTTAAACGCAGCATTTATTTTTTCCATTTCATCCGGTGGTGGTTGTGCTGGTGCAGGAAACGAAGGACGACCACTGAACATCATCAATACAGGTACAGGACCCTTTACATTTACCGGCACAACCAGCATCATATTAATATCAACACTGATCAATGGGTATTCGTTGTTATCAACGTGGCCTACCAGCATTTTTACAATAACCGGAATACGATTTACAAATTCTCCTTCGGTAACTTTTACCGTCCATGTTACTTTCGGAATAGTAATGGGCAGCCGCCCATACACTTCTTTTTCAAAACTGGCTACTATCTCAGGACGACGTTGCTTCCACCACTCATCTGCTGTCGTGATCTTTTTACCATTGCTCAGTGTAAGGATATCCGGTAATTGCGGACAGGGATTTGCAAGCAATTCATCATAATTAGCATGATCAGGAGCAGACTCATTACCACTAAAGCCTGGTCTTAATTTTTTAATACCCAACTGCTGCTTCATGTTATCATGATCCTGCTGCGTAGTAAAAGTTGTAAGTCGTGGATACTTTGTGCTGTCAATGTTGGCATGCTGTGCTATTGATAAAGAATCAAAACTTGTGAAGAGTAAAAGAATAAAAAGTCTTTTCATTTAAGTATGTTTTTATTCCTATTTAGAGGTTAGTGGTATCAGTCCTGAATGGAGACGCTGGTAATCCTTCCTTGTTATATAGATTTGGATTCACTGGATTGTCAGCCCAGGCATAGCGTACATACATCGGATCTGATATCGAATCATTCCAAACGATAACCTTGTTTCCTTCGATCTTTGCTTTAGCCCAGAGAAATTTTTTATCTGCTCCTGCAATGGCAAACTCGCCCAATTCTTCTCCATCATTCGTCATTAATCCGCTGCCTGCATGATCAAAACCGATGATGATCTTATTCCCTTCGATTTTTGATGATTGATAAATGGGGCCTGAGTAAACGAGATCTTCATTGTATGCAATTTTGCATGCAGCCAGTGCTAATCTTTCGCCAATATCTTTCTTATTGTCAGGATGAATATCATTCCATTCACCAAGATCGATTGCCACAGCCATCGCGGTGTTTGGAACTGATAATGAAAGTAATTGTGATTCTCTAAGTTTTGCCCAATTGCTTTCTGATGGCAAATAATTATAATCCATAAAACCCGGGAGCTGTACATATAAAAATGGTGCATCAAGTTGTTTCCATTTATTGCGCCAGTCGTTTATCAAGGCTGGTTGAAGTTTTGCATATTCTTCTGCTCTCCCTGTATTGGCTTCACCCTGATACCAAAGAAAACCTTTGATGGAATAATTTATTAACGGAGCAATCATTGCATTATATAATGCCGTCGGTTGATTTTGTGCCGATATGCCCCCACCAAAACCGCCGCTGCGGGGAAGATACACTTCACCTACTTTATATTTCCATTCACCTTTCAAATCCACCGTATCACTGCCCGCAAATAAGCAATATGGCTTATCAGGAACAAAACCACCTTTCCCGGCACTATTCGTTACCCTCACGACGAAAATATTTTTTCCAGCTTTCAGGACGTGAGCAGGCACATTGTATCTTCTTTGTGGATATTGATAAGTTGTATTGCCAATTTGTTTTCCATTTATATATAATATGTCTGCATCAACAATCCGCCCGAGGAAAACTTTTGCAGGTTTATCCATCATGGATGCGGGTACATCAATTTCTTTCCTGTACCAAACCACACCATTGAGCTCTTTGATACCCTGATCTTCCCAGTAACCGGGAACATTGATGCTCCTCCATTCTTTTGGAACATAAGAAATATCGAACCATTTTTTTTCACCCATCATTCCCTGATCGTTTTGTGATGGACGAATGAAATTAGCAGCCGCCGTTCTGTTCAGGCCATTAACATATGCAGTATCCTTATTCTTTTCAACGGTATTTAGAAGGGAGGAAAAATCTTTTAAGCCTTCTTCGCTTGTCCATGCTTCGATTGGGGTACCACCAACACTTGCGTTGATCAAACCGATCGGCACACGATATTTTTCATAGATCTTTTTAGCAAAAAAATAAGCAACCGCAGAGAAAGGTCGTACATCTTCGCCAATTGCAGATTTCCAAAAACCGGTTGGAAGATCATGTTGCGGGCCCTGCAAATTTGTAAGTGTTGGTATCCAAAAATGTCTTATCTGCGAATCGTTTGCTTCAGCAATATCTTTTGCATAGGTTACATCGTGGATGTTCATTTGATGTACCATGTTTGATTGACCACTGCAGATCCATACATCGCCGATCAAAATATCTTTCAATGAGATTTTATTGACTGCAGAAATATCCATCGTGTAAGGGCCACCTGGTTTCATAGGAGATAACAAGACAAACCAATTGCCGTTGCCATCCGCCCTGGTCTTATAAGATCTTCCGTTAAACTTAACAGTTATCTTTTCATTTTTCGATGCCCATCCCCATATTTTTATTCTGGCATCCCTTTGGAGGATCATGCTATCTCTTACGAGACGCGGAAGCTTTACCTGTGCGCTGCCAGTTTGAAGAACACAAAGGCAAACTATCAACGTTATATAAATGTTTTTGCACTTCATTCTTAATTTCTCCATTGAAAAGCAAAGTATTCACATTGTTCCTTGCCAATATTTTTTAAAGCATGTGGCGTGTTGGATGAAAGAAAATAAAGATCCCCGGCAGCACCTTTATAACGTTTGCCATCGATAAACATTTCTACATTTCCTCTTAGTACCAGGACAATTTCTTCCTGTATATGGGTATGTGGCGCATGGCTGACTGAATCGGCATTTAATGCAGTTGTGTGCATTTCAAATTGATCCAGTTGCGAGGTAGCCCTGTTAAAGAAATCCCTTCTGTACCCTTTGCCTGTATTAGAAGTTTTCAATTCACTCCAGTCGAGCATAAAAGACCCACCAGCTTGCTTTGCTCGTTCCAAATTCATTGGTGTTTTCCCTTTATACTTTAGGATAAAATAAGTGGCCTGGGTGTTACCCGCATTTTCAATTCCGTGTTCGTCACCCGGCATCGCAAATGCTACACTGCCGGGGCCGAGTATTTTACTTTTTCCCCCGATAGTAATTTTTACCTGTCCTTCTTTTACGATCATCAATTCTTCATAATCATCATGCACATGGGGTGGGGGAGTAGCTTTACCTGGCTCTAGCGTGGACGTATGAATTTCAAAATAACTTAAAGCAAATGTTTTTCCTTGTAATTGTCTTCCTGCTCGGTTATCTTCTTTCCTCGCTTCAAGTGTATTCCAATAGTACACCTCAGATAGAAGGGAGTCATTTTTTTGGGCAAACATTGGTTTTGCGCTCATTAAGAGAAATATTATAAGTACCTGCTTCATCATTTTGTTTTTATAGCAAGCTCCAATGCTTTGGTTGTTGTATAATATTTTGCCAACATGTTAGGGACTTCCCAGGCGGGCAGATTTTTATTTTTTAAATAGCCCAGGAATTTTTCCATTACGCGACCAAAATGTGCTTCATGTCCTTCTTTATACTTTTCAGGAACGATCACCTGCCATCCGTTAGTGGATTTTATTAGATCAACTCCGGGATATTTTGCCTGTATTTTTTTGTATGATCCTGGAACATCAAAAATTTCCTGCACGGGTTCGATATAAAGAGTGGGTTGAAATTTTTCATCAGGCCCTTGCCTGATCACAAGATTTGCTTTTGTTCCGCGCATAATAGAATAATGTGTATCACCTGTTCCTTCGGGTGCTTTATAATTCCATATGACGGATGTTTTCGCATGAATTCCTTTGATGGTGTAATTGGCCTCACCATTGCAATAAATTTGCAAGACGGTGTCGCTGATGATATTCTTATTTAAATAAACTGGAAAACTATCGAGTTTGGTGATAGCTTTGAATTCTGAGAGCCTCATGTCGGTTGTCCATCTTTTGGCTGTGTTGACCATAATATCCTTTGTGTAATCAATTGCTTGTTCTGGAAAACACTCCCATTGCACGAGGTCAACCAAATGCGTCGTCACATCCACGATGCCTTCCCCCTGTTGTGATACATCCATAAACCAGGCAGGTCTTGTTAATACGTTACCGGAAACATATTTATAAAAATGATGTACGCTTTCTTTAATAATAGCAGGATTACCGGGTGTTCCTTCTTCCAACTCGCCAAATACGTCAGGCATCATTGAGAGTTCCCGCTGAAGGATCGTTGTGATCTCATATCTTTCCGTCATTATATCATAAAGCAGCAAATTATTTTTCTTCGCGATTGCAAACGCTTCTTTCAGTTGTTCAAAGCCCCTGCTGTCAACCACCATCGGTTTATCTGCCAGCACATTCAATCCATTTCTTAAACTATTTAAAATATATTCTGTCTTCTTTTTATTATTTCCTGACAACACAACTAGATTTCCTTTTTTCTCAGCTATCATCTTTTCAAAAAAATCATCGCCGGTATAAACGACTTCGTTCCACCGGGTGGGAGATTCAGCTCGTCCATTATAAGAATTTATTCTTGCTAAATGAAGGTTCAGGTCATTGCCCGCCGGAGCATACACATACACAACAGAATCCACATCGTCGTACATTGACTTTTGCACCAATGCTGCATGAAAATGCCCGGGATCGAGTGTTATCAATTTAACCGATTTGTTTTTACTTTCTGCTGATTCATTTTTGGTATCTGATTGGCAACTCATCACGACGATCATTAATAAAAAATAAAACAGGTTTTTCGATCCTTTCATCTTGATCATAAGAATTGCAGTTGTTGAACCGAGATCGCAACAAAAGTTTAATGATAGCAATGTTGCATGCCCGACAATGTTTTCTATTTAAATAATGAACTAATAAGAAGGTGAATAATTAACCTAAGTACCCCGCTGCGGCGGGGACAGCGGTTAGTTACGCCACGGTTTCATATCCTTTTCTTTGTTTGCGACTCAGCATCGTATTTGCTTCACTATCATTTTTGAATTTTTCTGTTTTAGGATCCCAATGCAATTTTCTTTTCAGCTTCATCGAAATATGATGCAGCAAACAGGTTGAACAGGCCCGATGCGCTTCTTCAACCGGAGCAATCGTCGGTTTGTTGTCGCGGATAGCCTCGAGCCAGTTACCATGATGCGATTTACTTACTGTAAAATGAAATTCATTCTCACCGATCACTGAAGTAAGGATCGTGGGGTCACTTGCATCCAATTTCTTTGCTTGTGTTTTACCCGCACCCGGATCGCTTGAAGTAACCTGGTAATCACCTCTTGAAACAAACACCCAGCCATTTGTGCCTTCAAATTTTACTCCGTTCGGAAATTCATTACTGACGATCATCGTAACTCCGTTGGCGTACCGGGCACCTGTTTTAAAGGTTCCATGGACATCCCACAGGCCACCTGTTGCAAACTCTACTTTGTCACACCATATTTCAACAGGGCCACTGCTTTCCATTCCCATTCCCCAATGTGCACTATCAATATGATGAGCACCCCAACCTGTGATCATGCCGGCGCCGAATTGCTCGCAACGTAACCAACCCGGCCGATCATAACCTGCCTGCGGATGCACACGGTCAACTGTATAATACACCTCAGGCGTTGATGCCAGCCACATATCATAGTTGAGATTTTTGGGAACAGGCATTTCATCTTTCTTTCCTCCGGGGGGATCACCGGGCAAACCAACATATACAGTTTTCAATTCGCCGATGCGACCATTACGAACTAACTCAGCCGCATAACGAAACTGTTCACTGCTTCGTTGCTGACTTCCGATCTGAAACTTTACTCCACTTTTCGTAACCACATCACTGATAACTCTTCCTTCTGCGATCGTAAGTGATGCAGGCTTTTGCATATAAATATGTTTTCCTGCGCGGGCTGCAGCAGCGCCAATCATTGCATGCGTATGGTCGGGTGTGCTGATCAGTACGGCATCAATATCTTTATTTTGCAACAGCTCACGATAATCAGTGTACAACTTTACACCATCAAAGGGTTTCCCGTCTCTTTTTGTATAATATTCATTCACCAGCATTTTCCCTTCTTCGACTCTTATCGAATCAAGATCACAAACCGCCATTAACTGCGCATAGTCATATCGCCACACACCTGGCATATCATGACTGCGTGAAATACGACCGGTGCCAATCGCAGCAACATTAATGCGATTACTCGGCGCATTTCTTCCAAACGCACTTGCCGGGACGATAGAAGGAATTGCCAGCAATGCCGATGCTTTAATGGACTTACCCAAGAACTCACGACGGGATTGTTTCTTTTTCATCTTATCAATGTTTTTTGATGAATATTTTTATGTTGCCAGCAGTTGTAATTCTATTGTGCTTCTGTTGCGACGCTCCGTTCATCGTTTGTTTCAAACTTAAGCAAATGCGTCGCAGTTTACCCAGAGCGCAGCGAAGGGTCGCACACTTCAGGGTTCTGTAACTCTATCTACCTCATCCTCTCATCCTTCTCCTGGAGGAGAAGGACGGTGCTGCATCACAAATCCAAACTATTGCTCTTAGCTATCAACATTATACGTCTGATCGTCATTAAATAAGGTCTTCAAATAAGTCCGGGCTGCGCACCAGCAAGCCCCCTTTAGGGGGCTTGGGGGTTCTCCTTCACAAAGTTCTTCCATGCACCTTCTGCTTTCGCTGCGTCAAACTTTCCATTAAATACAACGAATCTACATTTTAATGTATAGGTTTTTCCGGGTTCCAGTAGCCAGTCCTTATCTTT
>JAICGN010000032.1 GCA_025923075.1 Chitinophagaceae bacterium | reverse complement strand
TGTCACGAGTTACGCCACTTATGTCATCTACAATAGCTTTGCGTTGCTCTAATAAGCGATTAAAGAGTGTGCTCTTGCCTACGTTAGGCCTTCCTGTTATTGCTAATGTAAATCCCATAAACCCTCAATCCCTAAAGGGACTTTTAAACCCTGTTTAAAAAAATTGCTTACAAATAAAATCTAATTTTTATAAAGATAAAATCAAACAAGTTCAACCTGAGTACCTCTTTGGGGGCCAGGGTTTAGTGATAACCGTACTCTCTCAGCCAGGTATCATTATCCCTCCATTTATCCCTTACTTTTACAAAAAGCTCTAAAAAAATCTTTTGCTGTAAAAAATCTTCAATTGATTTCCTTGCTTCTGTTCCAAGCTTTTTTATCATTTTACCGCCTTCTCCGAGTATAATTGCTTTCTGCGATTCTCTTTGTACGATTATGGCTGCGGCAATTTTTACGAGTGTAGTTTTTTCCTTGAACTCGTTTACAAGAACAGTTGCCTGGTAAGGTATCTCATCCCCAAAAAGCTCATAAATTTTTTCCCTTATTAATTCGCCTACGAAAAACCTTGTTTGCAAATCTGAAATCTCCTCACTGTCAAAGAAAGGTTCTCCTTCAGGTAAAAACTCAAGTATCTCTTTTAAAAATTTCTTTTTATTGATGCCACTTGAAGCAGAAATTGTTATAGTTTTTTTACAATATGATTTATCCGAAAAAAAATCTACTGCATCTTTTATTTTTTCCTGGCTCGCCCTGTCGATCTTATTAATAACAACAATTGCAGGTACGTTAAGTTTTAATGCACCGAAAACGGCATCACAATCCTGTAAATCTTCGTTGACATCAACGATCAGCAACGCAACATCGGCATCTTCCAATGAATTTTTTACAGCGCCCATCATTTTTTCATGCAACTTGTACTTCGGTTCTATAATGCCGGGTGTGTCAGAAAAAACAATTTGATAATCTTTCTCTGTTAAAATTCCCTTAATACGATGTCTTGTTGTTTGCACTTTAGATGAAACAATGGCAAGCTTTTCTTCCATCAATGCATTGAGCAAAGTGCTTTTGCCTGCATTAGGTTTACCAAAAATATTTACAAACCCGACTTTCATTGAGTTAGCTTATAACAGCAAGTACAAGCCATGAGCGAAGAAATTGAGGAGGTAATCAAATTCTATTGCTGCGGTTTGCGCCTGCAATGAATAAAAACGGGGACAACTGCTTGTCCCCTTTGTTGCGAAGGGGAGGATCGAACTCCCGACCTTCGGGTTATGAGCCCGACGAGCTACCGCTGCTCTACTTCGCGATATGGAGCGCAAAGGTATGGGTTGATGCCTTACTATCCAAAAGAAATGCGCCCCGATTTCAGGACGCATTTCTTTTTCTTACCCTCTATGTTACGACTTCCGAGAGACATTACTTGACCCACTTGTTTTAATATCACGAATCAATCCTTCACCTTTAAATCTCACACTGCTCGCTCCGCTCGCATGTGCGCTTAATTCTTTATTTACTGTGATATTTACCGAAGATGCCCCTGAAGCTCCGGCAGTACAATAATTAGTAACGAGATCAAAACCCTTGAAATCACTGGCCCCGCTTGCATCCACCTTCAGTTCGGCAGCATTCCCGGAAATGGTTGCATCGGATGCGCCGCTGATATCAAAAGAAAGTTTTTTCGCGTCTATTTTTCCTTTCAGGTCACTTGCTCCGGACAGATCCACAGCAAGTTCCTCCGCTGAAATACCACCTTCCAAAAAAACATCACAGGCGCCGCTTACATTCAACCTGTCCAATTTTTTTACAGATATGTAGGCGGTTAATTTTTGTTTATCTCCATTCCATCCTTTCCAGAATTTTTTATCGTCATCAAAACGAATGATCAATACGCCGTTCTCAACTTTTGTGATGATCTTTGCTTTGTATTCAGGTTTCGAAGCGCTGATGGCCACCGCATCTTCATTGCCCTGCGAAATGTACACATCAAAAGCATTTGAAATTCTGATGGCATGAAAGCCAGTCAGATTCCTCGACTCAGCATTCGGGTCGTTAATTGTTTTCTGCGCAAACAAAACTGTACTCAATAACATTGCTATCAACATCACTTGTATCTTTTTCATTTCATTATTTTTTATGCGAAGTAAAATTATTTACTAACTTTTTTAATGCTACTTCCGCTTGTTTTAACATCCCTGATCAACCCGCTTCCTTTATAATAAACATCGCTGCCGCCACTGGCACTTGCCGAAAGCTCTTTATTTACCGTAACATGCACGTCACTTCCTCCGCTGGCTTCTATATTACAAATATCTGCAGCAAAGTCATAACCGCCGAAATCACTTCCACCACTTGCTTCAATTGTAAGTCTTGTTGCTTTGCCTGAAATTGAAACGTCACTTCCCCCGCTTGCATTTACTGTTAACTCATCTGATTCCAGTTTTCCCTTAAAATCTGAACCGCCTGAAATTTCTAAATCAAGCTTTGTGGTTTTTAATAACCCATCCACTTCAACATCGGAACCCCCTGATGCTTCTAATCCATCAAGATTTTTGCAGGAAACATAAGCTTTCAATTTATGATTTCCCCAATCGATCCTTATATTACTTTTCCAGTCAAACCAGATCTTCAACACTCCGTTCTTTACTTCTGTTACAATTTTATCCCGGTATTCATCTTTTGAAGCGCTAACTGCAACTGCTTCATCTCCCTGGCTCAGATACAAATCAATACCACCTGAGACTTCAATTGCATGAAAACCCGATACATTTCTTTTTTCTGCATTGGCATCTTTAATTGTTTTCTGCGCCGAAGCGTTTATGATCAATCCTGTTACTACAAAAAGGCTAAATAATTTTTTCATCTGTTTGGTTTTAAATTTTTTAAAAATTTGTCCGATGAAATGGCTATACTTTTTAAATTCTGGAAACAGTTCCGCCCGTATTTGTTTTTATTTCACGGATACCTGCATTGCCTTTGTATTTTATATAGCCTCCCGTATTTGCTTTCACATTTAATTCTTTTTCTACTGAAATATAAATGCCGGCACCCGTACTCATTTCAACCACGCAGGTATTTGTCGTTAGATTTTCCCCCTGGAACTTGCTGCCTGTATCACCCTGTGCATCCAATTTATCTACCCTACCCGTCAAAGTAATTTTTGAGCCGGTATTCTGATCAACATTCAGTGTGCCAATGTTTATTTCACCTCTTACCTGGCCTCCCGTATTTGCCTTCATTTCAAGCGTGGTTGCCTCCAACACGCCATCGATATCTACTTCAGCACCAGTGGTTGCGTAAAGCAGATCAAGCGTCTTATAGGAAACATAAGCTTTTAACTTCTTGTTTTCATTTTTGCGGTTAATAGCGCCGGATTTGGGTTCATAATGAATTTTTAGGATGCCGTTTACCACTTCAGTTACAATTTTATCACGGAATTCTTTTTCGGAAGCACTCACTGCCACCTCTTCGGTCGTGCCTTTTGTTAATGTGAGTTCTATACCGGTAGCGACTTCGATGCCATGGAAGCTGCCCACGGTTCTTTTTTCAGCATTTGCATCGTTGATGGTTTTTTGTGCGAACGAGGTGGTAATCAGTCCACCAAGCAGCAGTAAGGAAAGAAAGGTTTTCTTCATAAAGAATTTATTTTAAGGTTATACGAAAGGAAGCGTAGAAAGGTTACAGGCTTTTGAAAAAAATCCTTCTTATTTTTGCGTCAGATTTCAGCGTTTCCCCGGGGTGTTCTCTCGCTGATGGCGAGGGGACTGAGATTAAACCCGTAGAACCTGATCAGGGTAATGCCTGCGCAGGGAAGGTGCTAAACATCTTTCATTTCCCCCTGATAACAGCATTCCCTCTCATTTTTAATCTTTTAAAACTTAAAAAATGAAGAGGATTGCCATTCTGATTACCGCCGTTATTATAGCAAATGGGGTATCCGGTCAAAACAAAGACAGTACTAAAAGAGACAGCTTTCTTTTACTCGAGCCCGTGGAGGTAAAAGCCATCAGGGCTGGCGAAAATTCGCCCTTCACTAAGACCAATATTTCGAAAAGAGAAATTGAAAAATTGAACCTGGGACAGGACCTGCCTTTTATCTTAAATCAAACACCATCGGTAGTAGTGAATTCTGATGCCGGTAATGGGATCGGCTATACTGGTATCCGCATTCGTGGAAGCGATGCGTCGAGGATTAATGTAACACTTAATGGAGTGCCTTTCAACGATGCGGAAAGCCAGGGAAATTTTTTTGTTGATCTTCCTGATTTTTCTTCATCGGTTGGAAGCATACAAGTGCAGCGTGGAGTTGGCACTTCGTCAAACGGTGCAGGCGCTTTTGGAGCAAGTATAAACATCAGCACCAACGAAGCCAACCTGAAACCTTATGCGGAGTTCAATAACAGTTATGGATCATTTAATACATGGAAGCATACAGTTAAAGTGGGCAGCGGTTTAGTGAGTGATCATTTTACAAGTGATCTTCGTTTGTCAAGCATCAATAGCGATGGCTACATTGACAGAGCGAGTACCGATCTAAAGTCATTTTATTTCTCCACTGCCTATCTCGGTAACAGAAATTCATTACGCTTCAACATGTTTTCAGGTAAAGAAAAAACTTACCAGGCATGGTACGGTGTGAGTGAAGCTGATCTAAAAACTAACCGTACTGTTAATTATGCAGGCACGGAAAGACCGGGCGACCCCTATGACAATGAAACCGATAATTACAAGCAGGATCATTATCAGCTTTTTTATAATCAGCAGTTGTCAAGCCGCATAAAATTCAACACCGGGTTGTTTTATATAAAAGGCAAGGGTTATTATGAACAATATAAAGCAGATGAAGCTTATGCTGACTATGGTTTGAGTGAACCGGTCGATGGAACAGCCGTCATCACCAATACTGACCTTGTAAGACAGCTCTGGCTTGATAATGATTTTTATGGCAATATATTTTCGATGCACTACAAGGACGATATTTCCCAATTCACGCTTGGCGGTGGCTGGAACAAATATGAAGGAAGGCATTATGGCGATGTGGTGTGGGCGGAAAAAGGACTGGCATTGCCGGGCAGATGGTATGATCTTGACGCTGATAAAAATGACTTTAGTATCTACTTCAAAGAACAAACAAAGATCGGTTCGTTGTTCGCGATTTTCTATGACTTACAATATCGCACTGTGAAATATACTATCTATGGCTTCAGGAATAATCCCGGGCTTACTATTAAAAACAAATACAATTTCTTTAACCCAAAAGCAGGACTGAGTTTTCAAAAAAATGAATGGTCAGGCTACCTCTCCTATAGCCGCGGGCAAAAAGAACCCAACCGTGATGATTTTGAAGCGGGGTTAGATCAACAACCAAAACCTGAAAAATTAAATGATCTTGAATTAGGCCTTGAAAAGAAAAACAATAAATACAATATTGGCATTGTTGGTTATTACATGCAGTATAAAGATCAGTTGGTGCTTACGGGAGAAATAAATGATGTTGGTGCTTATACAAGAACAAATATTGCAAAAAGCTATCGTGCCGGTGTTGAGATCATTGCTGGTGCAGAAATTGCGCCATGGTTGAATGCAGCTGGAAATGTTTCAGTCAGTAAAAACAAAGTGATCGATTTTACAGAATATATTGATGATTATGATAATGGCGGTCAACAAACCAAACAGTATTCATCAACTGATATCGCGTTTTCACCAAATATTATTGCCGGAGCAACAATAAGTTTTATCCCGTTGAAAAATGCAGAGCTGAGTTTTATCAGCAAATATGTTGGCAAACAATATTTGGATAATACACAAAACGAAACCCGCAAGCTAAATGCATTTTATACACAAGATGCAAGATTTATTTATACAATAACTAAAGGATGTTTAAAAGAACTGAACATCATCTTACAGGCAAATAATCTGTTTAATAAGCTATACGAGCCAAACGGTTATACTTTTAGTTATTATTATGGAGGTAGTTTAACGACAGAAAACTATTATTTTCCGATGGCGGGAACGAATTTTATGGTTGGAGTGAACCTGAAGTTTTGAGTAGACACTATAGATTATAAGTTGTGCGTTCTTATCTGTGTGAAAGGTACATTGCCAACATAAAAGCTGGTTTTGCGATAAACGCAGAAAACCAGCTTTCCTATAACTAATATCATAAGAAGTCCAAAGAGGCTGAACTCCGAACTATCGACCCGGTACTTACCTTCCAAACTTCTCCTCCCAGGCTAGCATGCCCCCAACGAGATTTCTTGTCTTTTTAAAACCCATCGCATCCAGGAACATGCAAGCTTGCCCGCTTCGGTTACCGCTGCGGCAGTAACATATCACTTCCTTATCTTTCAGATCCTCGATCTCATCGATCTGCATTGTTTGAATGTTTCCGAGAGGGATCAAGACGCCGCCAATATTGAAATCAGCATTTTCATGTGGCTCTCGTACATCGACAATATTTAATTTTTCACCGGCATCAATGCGCCGCTTCAATTCCTCAACCGTAATGTTATCCATAAAAAAGGTTTTTATTGTTCTGGCGTGCTATGCGCCGAGGTATCAATTGTGGGCCGCGCCGTGCTCAATCTTACATCCATCGTTTGGCCAGACCGAATTTTTATACGTCTTCCATCTTCACCCATGCGGGGAGGGCTTTGCCAATATATGTATGCACCAGCAGTATCAATTACTTCGGGATCAATAATGGTAACAAGAAAACTTAGTCCATTTGATTCCAATAGATTTTTTGCCGCTCCGTAAGTCATGCCAATAAGGTTGGGTACACTAAACTCCGTTTCTCCTATTCCATTGCTTAGTACAAGATCGATTGAACTGCCCTGCTGTATTTTTGTTCCGGGTGGTATGGGGCCACCATTATGATAATGTTGTTCCTTCACTGAATTTCTGGCAAAATCCGTAACGTAAGATGTGTCCCCGATCTTCAATCCCATATTTTTCAGTTGCAATTCTGCATTACGAAGACTAAATCCAACAATGTTTGGCATTTCTACCAGTGGTGGCACGTGCCTGTTGATCGTAATATAAACGGTGCGGCTGATCTTAACGGTTGCGTCTCCTTCCGGCACCTGTCTCAGTACTGAACCTTTTGCCGTGGTATCAGTATAGAGAGAATCCTGTACTTCCACATCAAATCCGCTATTGGAAAGTATCTTTTTTGCCTCATCAAAAGATTTGCCCACCACATTCGGTACGGTCTTGTTCTTACCATGACGGGTAAGTGGTTTTAATAACGTTGAAAGCAAAAATAAAATCACCACCATAAGGACCAGGCCCGCCAGTACGTTCATCCAAAAAGGCTTTCTCGTAATAAACTGAAACATCTTTTAGTTTTATTTCAAGGAATTGGTAAAGTACTAATTAAAACACTCTTCAACGAGCTTGGTATAAAATTCCTTCAGGCTCCATCCCATCGCTTTTACCTGTTGCGGTACAATGCTCGCTTCACTTTGCCCCGGGATGGTGTTTATTTCAAGCATGAATGGATAGCCCGAATCATTATCCAAAATAAAATCTATTCTTACCACTCCTCTGCAATTAAAAACGGAGTATATCTTTTTTGCAGCATCCCTTATCTTATCTGCCGAAGCCTCATCTAATTCGGCAGGGGTCACTTCAGTTGATGCGCCTTCATATTTTGCCTCGTAATCAAAAAAATCTTTTTTACTTATCACCTCGGTTATTGGCAGCGTGACAATATTGCCTTTTGTTTTAAATACCCCAATGGTAAACTCCCTTCCCTTTATCATTTGCTCAACGAGCACCTGGTCGTCTTCCTTAAATGCTTTTTGAATTGCCGCTTCTAATTCTTTGGCTTCGTACACCTTACTCATTCCAATGCTGCTGCCTCCATTGTTTGGTTTTACAAATACCGGGAATGATAATCCGTCGATGATCTGTTGCAAGGGTACTTGCGTATGTTTAAATAAATGAAATGATCTTGAAACATGAATACCGGCCATCGATGCCACTGCCACGGTATATCTTTTATTAAACGTAATGGCAGAAGTGCCGGCGTCACAACTTGTGTAAGGAATTTTCAACGTGTCAAAATAGCCCTGGAGTTTTCCATCTTCACCTGGCGTGCCATGCATGCCAATAAATACTGCATCAAACTTTATTGTTCCGTCGTTTGTTTTTAAGGAGAAGTCGTTTTTATTGATCTCAATTTTTTTGCCATCATTTAACTCATAAAACCACCCGGATGGATTAATATCAATTTTATAGACGTTAAATCTTTCCTTGTCCAGGTTTTTATCAATCGTCTTTGCCGATTTATAGGATATAACCGCTTCGCCGGAAAAACCTCCGGTTACCAGGGCAATGTTCTTTTTCATTTGGTTCCAGGTGATTTACAGACGCAAATATTGAAGAAAAATTGCTTTAATAAAAACTAAAGAACGAAAAAATAGATTTTATAACATCATTTTATGCCATACCCAACATGAAATAAGAAAGGTGAAGGAACGTTCTCCCCTTCACCTTTTTTTTCAGCGGAACATATCACCCGCCTGTTTTCGCGGCTCACTTGCCGCTTATTTTATACACTCAAGTTAATTCATTAAAAACGATTCCCCGTAAACTATGCTGGAAAATTGTCCACATAATTAGCAGGCTCAGATATGCATTTTTTCCTTTTTTGCCAATAATTCATCCACGGTTTCTTTATACATTTCATCCGGTACACAGCAATCAACAGGACATACAGATGCACATTGTGGCTCTTCATGAAAGCCCTGGCACTCCGTACATTTATTTGGAACGATATAATAAATATCAGTTGCAATAGGCGGGTTCTTTTGATCTGCGTCTATTGTAGTACCATCCATTAATGTAAAAGTGCCTTTTACTGTAGTGCCGTCAGCCATTGCCCATTCCACACCGCCTTCATATATCGCATTATTGGGACATTCTGGTTCACAAGCGCCACAGTTAATACACTCTTCGGTAATCTTAATTGCCATAAAATTATATTTAACGGGTTGAGAACTACTTTTGTTTGACAAATATATACCGCTGAAATGAATTTACAAATGAGAATCGAACTGGCAGCACAACTTGGTGAATATATTTTAGCCAACGCGTCTGAATGGCAGGAAGCGAAACAAAAAGCCGCTTTAGTAAACCCGTGGTTTATTCCTGAATTTACAGATACCGCGGTTAAAAACATTGCAAACCAGTTTTTGAATAAGCAGAAGCTTGTCAGATGGGCGTCTACTTATACGATTCAACCATTGGTTGCAAAAAAAATTGGTATTGTAATGGCCGGTAATATCCCCTTAGTAGGCTTTCACGATTTTCTTTGTGTCTTTATTTCCGGCCATAAAGCAATCATGAAGGCTGCTGCAAAAGATGAAGTGCTGATAAAACACCTTGTGCAAAAACTCAAAGAGTGGAATAGCGAAATCAACGAATTGGTGGTATTTCAGGAAATGCTCAGGGATTGCGATGCATATATTGCAACGGGCAGCAATAACTCCGCAAGATATTTTGAATACTATTTCGGCAAATATGCGCATATCATTCGCCGAAACCGTACCTCAGTGGCTGTTTTAGATGGCAGTGAAACCAGCGCGGAACTCGACCAATTAGCAGATGATGTGCATCTTTATTTTGGAATGGGTTGCCGCAATGTGACCAAGATATTTGTTCCAAAAGAATATGATTTTGTTCCCATGCTTTCTGCTTTTAAAAAATATGATTATTTCAAGGACCATCACAAATACAAAAACAACTATGATTATTATCTCGCATTGCACATTCTCAATGGCAAATTTTACATGACCAACGCGTCCATAATCTTAGTGGAAAATCCTTCCATCTTCTCCCCGATCAGCCAATTGAATTATGAATTTTATGCACATAAAAACGCCGTGGAAGAAGCGTTGCGGTCACTCGATGATCTTCAGGGTGCCGTTGGTCATGGATATATTCCATTTGGAAAGGTCCAATTACCATCCCTAAGCGATTATGCAGATGGAATTGACACGATGAAATTCCTTACCAGATTGTGAATTTTCCGATTACCATCATTCAATAATTGTTATTAATTTTAACCCTCGAAGTACGAAGGCCTTGGTAAATGTATTGTTAAACTAAATGGAAGGTCATTTTTTCAGGAAACTACTTCGTTATTTTGTAAGGCATGTAATTTGAGCAGTAAAAGAATAATAAAATTATTAACACCATGAAATTTAAACAAGTGATTCTTATTGTGGCGGTCAGCAGCGGGTCTGCTCTCGCCAGTGTATGGGGTTATTCAAAATTTGCAGATAAAGATGTTGTAGCTATCCAGTCAGAAACAAAGGTTCCTGCCAATTATGCAGGTTTTTTTGATGGGAATGCTGCGAATTCACCTATTAACATAGATTTCACTCAGGCCGCAAGTACTTCAGTGCAGGCTGTTGTCCATATAAAAACAAAAATAGCGGCGCAGAAAGTTAGTAACGATCTTCCGCGTCGGAATCGTAGCGGAATAGATAGTTGGCTCGATCAGTTTTTTGATTTCGGTCCGCAAATAATACCGGAGCAAAGAGCTTCAGGTAGTGGTGTATTGATCAGCGATGATGGGTACATTGTAACAAATAACCACGTGGTTAGTGATCAGAATGGTGGTGTAGCCGGCGAGATAACTGTAACCCTTCATAACAAAAAGACTTTCAAGGCAAGATTGATCGGAAAAGATCCCAGCACCGACCTTGCCGTGTTGAAAATAGATGGTAAAAGTTTCCCCTACCTTGTTTATGGAAACTCGGATGAAGTGAAGCTTGGTCAATGGGTATTGGCAATTGGGTATCCCCTTACGCTTGAAACTACAGTAACGGCAGGTATCGTTAGTGCAAAGGCCAGGTCCATTGGGATCAATAGCCGTCAGAGCCAAACCCCGGTAGAATCATTTATTCAAACCGATGCCGCGGTTAACCAGGGAAACAGCGGGGGCGCTTTGGTAACTACTGATGGCAAACTGGTTGGTATTAACTCGGCTATTCTGGCCCCAAGTGGTACCTATGCAGGGTATTCTTTTGCTATACCGGTAAACATTGCGAAGAAAATTGTGAATGATATTGTTGAGTTTGGTGATGTACAAAGAGGCTACCTCGGTATCCAATATGCCAGCAATTTGAGCGAAGAGCAAATGAAAGAACTTGGTATTAAAGATGGCGATGGCGTTTATGTATCAGCGGTCCCAACAGATGGTGGCGCTTATGCCGCTGGTATTAAAAAGGGTGATGTTATCACTAAAGTAAACAACAATCCCGTTACAAGCGGGCTTGAAATGAGTGCACAAATCGCTAGTTTCAAACCCAATGATAAGGTGCAGCTCTCATATATTCGTGGCGGTAAAGAGTACAATACTACCGTTACTTTAAGAGCTAAAGTAAGCAATGTTGAAGCCGTGGTTCCGGTTGCTGAAGTTATCGGGGCTGAGCTTACCACACTTGATTCTAAAAAAGCTGATGAGTATGATGTTGAAGGTGGTGTGGTGGTAAAGAAGATTAAAGAGGGCGGTAAATTGAGCCAGACAAAAATGGATGAAGGCTTTGTAATTACAAGTGTGAATGGCAGGCCTATTAAATCAGTAGATGAGTTAAACCGTGTGCTCGGCAACTCGATTGGTACAGTAAAGCTGGAAGGATTTTATCCTGGATTCAGAGGCAGCTATAGCTATCCTCTCGATTTGACAGATTAAAAAATAATAAGAATTATAACAGACCGTCTCGCAACAGTGAGGCGGTTTTTTATTTTATCTGCCCAATTAATCCCGGGCTTTCATGATTAATTTCTTTTCAATTGTGAGATTACATGTAATTAGTGCGGATGTTTTATGAGGAATCGTCAATCAGTGAGTATATTTATCAAAATCAAGTGTCAAGAATGGCAGCGTCTGTTGTTTGCTACGATAATAAAGGAGATTGAGATTTTTAACCGGGGACTTCGAATGTTCAACACAATATTTTGAATTTTGATAACCACTAGGCTCTACTTAGAAATTAAAACTTAATGCCATGCTGCAGAAACTCAACTGGGAATCAGTGCCTACAGAAGATGTAAATCCTTCTATGGCCAGGAAAATTATTTCAGGGGAGAAACTAATGATCGCGAAAATGAAATTCAAAGATGGTTTTCTGGTGCCGCTGCATCAGCATATGCATGAGCAGGTGACTCAGGTAATTTCGGGTCAGATTCGTTTTTGGTTTGGTAGCGACAAGGAAATGTCCATGGATTTATTTGCCGGAGACGTCGTGGTGATCCCTTCAAACCTACCGCATGAAGCGCTGATGATCGGTGACGTAGAAGAAATAGACACCTGGGCTCCGCCACGCCAGGACTGGTTAGATAAAACGGATGATTATTTAAGAAGATAATTTATGGATCTTGGCTTAAAAAATAAAATAGCATTCGTTGCGGCGTCAAGCCAGGGACTTGGAAAAGCCGTGGCTCTTGAGCTCGCACAGGAAGGCGCCAACCTGATTATTTGCGGTCGCAACAAAGAGAGTCTTGGAAAGGCAAAAGATGAAATACAAAGAATAAGTAGTGAAGAAGTGCTTGCTCTTGATGGGGATCTTTCCATTGCTGCGGAAAGAGAGCAGCTCATCAAAAAAACTTTACAAGTTCACACCCATATCGATATCCTTATCACAAATAGTGGCGGGCCTCCCACAGGTAAGTTCGAAGACTTTAAAGAAAACGATTGGGATAAAGCATATAAGGATATGTTGGTAAGTGCTGTTGGTTTAGTTAACGGCTTTTTGCCCGGTATGAAACAACAACGATGGGGAAGAATTATCGCTATTACATCGCAAGCGGTAAAACAACCAGTTAATAATCTTGTACTATCTAACTCGGTAAGGGCATCTGTTGCTGGTCTAATGAGAACTTTGGCTAATGAATTGGCTGTTTATAATATCACTGTCAATAATGTAATGCCCGGTTATACAGAAACTGAGAGATTAAAAAAACTAATTGAGACCAGCCCTTCATTCGAATCCGCAAAAGCGGAGATCCCATTGGGCCGTTTTGGAAGACCGGAAGAGTTTGCTGCAGCAGTGACATTTTTGGCAAGCGAACGGGCAAGTTTTATTACCGGTGTTTCACTGGCAGTGGATGGCGGCTGGATTAAAGGAATGTTTTAAAATGACTGGATCACTATTGATACTGTATATAAACAGGCTGTGGCTTTAACTTTAAAAGTTCCTGCGGAGTTAAAAGACGGCTGTTATTTCTTGTATCATTCTTATAGAAGATCTTGAATCCTGTAAAGTCGACAGGCTCCCTATAAATAAACTGCTTATATGTATTGATCTTTTTTGCAGGGAATCCCCATCCGTCCATATGCATCACAACTTGCACTTCCGGCTTTACTTTAATGTCTTTATAATTTTTAACCATGGCCTGTGTAAAGCGATGCACGACCAGGATTTTTGGTGGCAGTTTATTCTCCTTTACAATTTTTTCAAGATATTCAATAGTATAATTAATGTCTGCCGCATCGAAACTGCCGATCACAGCACCTGGTTTTTCTCCACCCTTCATAGAAAATTCCGGGTCAATACCAAGGTGCACATTCGGAAGCCTGAGATACTTTTCGAGCTGAGGTATTTCATCCTGTAGTGTACTTAAACCAACTTGTATGTCAACAAAAACAATTGCATTGATCTGTTCGGCCATTTTCAACACCGAATCTATTTGAGAAAAAGGCATACGAAGCCTGTATTTGTTTCCCTTTCCAGGCAAGTTTTGTGCGGTTACGGCAATGTAATGAAGAGCAGGCTGCACTTGAATCACGCTATCAGCTTCCTGCCATTGCTTTACTTCGTCTTGCAGCTTTTCCAATACTTCATGTTTTGGCAGTTCACCCAATATGCCCATATTTTTTGAATACAGGTTACCGTAATAAGCAATTATTCTTTTATAAGGAAAAACTGAACCGGCTAACGGCTCATCATCACTTATCGTCCATCTGCCCGAAGAATCCCCGTTTATAATATGAGCCATTTTTTCTTTATAAGATAACGATGCTTCGACAGGCGTTGGATTCACACCAGTTTCAATTGTATCAACCTTAATTGAATCAGGAACTGCCTTAACCAATGAATTTTGAAGATTGGGATAATAGGCAAAGATCAAAACTAAAAAGATAGTTGCAACGATAACAAAGAGGGCTTTCTTTATTAACGTGCTTGACGCAGTTGGTACAGATGGTACGGTTTCTTGTTTCATAGAATAAGGCTTCCAAAAATTAAACCAATTGATTTCGCTCCTTATAACGGCATAAAAATAAGAATATTGTAGAAAGCATTACTCCTTAATTGGCGAAAATCTTTTTTCGGGGCGCCGTTTGAAATCCGGGGCCTGAACACAGTCCGGTTTTATTTCCCAGGGATGGTCAAAAAGCCTTTTTTTCGACGTCTTTTCCCTTATCAACATAGCCGTTGAATGAGATATTCTGCCGGTTATTGCTGGTTACTTGGAGTGTCGCCTTACCGTTAGTAAATGCAGTAAGGTACATTTGGTGCACATCGGTAACGTCTTTTGGTACCATGGTTATTTCCCAACCTTTTTTTACTTGCTTTACCTCGTAGCCAAAGTCAATCGAAGTAAATTTTATTCCACCTTCTGAACTAACCGGGGCACTAAAGGCACGTCCATAGTAAGGAAGAAAACAAACGATCTTATCTCTCGTTATTGTCAGATCGTATTCCTGAGTCAATTGGCGGGTTCGGCCGCTTTGCGGATTTACGGTTTCCGCCTTAAAAATAAAATTCTTTGTGTCAAACATTTGTTGAAGTACAGCGGCATCCTTTTCCTGTGCGTTTAATGCCGGTAAATCCCAAATCATGGTGATTAAGAATGCCAGCAATATTTTAAGCTTTTTCATAATGCAAATTATTTATCTAATAACAATGAGGTCAGAAAATATGCCAACAAAAAACGTGAATTGTTAATTCATGAGACCAGATCGCCTGGGTTTTGCATTTGGCATAAACCCAGAGAAGAGGTAATTATAAAACTTTCTATAACATTGCGCCGGGGCTAGCCCTAAATAAATTCAATTCTATGAAATACTAACAACGACGTAAATTCATCTCACCAATAATGAAAGAGAATGAATGAGATCAAAATACGAAAAGCCTTGCCTGATGACCTGGACCAGCTTTTACTATTTGAGCAAGACCTTATAAAAACGGAACGTCCGTTCGATCCCACGATCAAAGCTGACCCCGTGAATTATTATGATCTAAAAACAATGCTTACCGCTTCGCATATTGAAGTTGTGGTTGCTGAAACAGATAAAAGGATCATTGCTTCAGGTTATGCCCGAATCGAAAGCTCAAAACCATTTTTGAAGCATAAACAACATGCTTACTTAGGATTTATGTACGTGTTGCCGGAATACAGGGGAAGAGGTTTAAATAAAAAGATCATCGATGCATTAAAAGATTGGGCGGCATTACAAAATATTAATGAGTTTCGGCTGGACGTATATTATGATAATGCTTACGCCATTAAAGCTTACGAGAAGGTAGGTTTCTCAAAATACCTTTTGGAAATGCGATTTAATCTGCAGGACAAAACCCCTGATTGAATTCTTTTGTATATTAGTATATGTTGAAAAAAGTACTGATGGCCTGGGTGATTTTCATTCTTGGTTGTGGAAGAGAAAATGACTTTATATATGATGTGCCTGCGGAATTTGAACTTTATATCGACAGGTTTATAGAGGAGGCTAAAGCGCGGGGAAGAGACATTACTATTGATAACCTGATCCTAAAGAAGGATTCTTCTTTACCATTGTTGTATTGTGCAGTGTCAAATACAATTTCCCAGAAAAACGACGTACAAAAAATTATTTCAATAAATGTTCCCTACTGCTGGCAAAATGATGTGCAACTCGAGGCGATGATATTTCATGAACTTGGACATTGTATTCTTGGAAGAGTGCATGACAACAGCGCCATGCCAAAGGGTGATCCTAAAACTATTATGTATCCGGATAATATTACTGTGTATTCACCATGTGTCTATTTTACCGGTAGTGGTTGTGATTTGTCGTACAGGAGGCCTTATTATGTTGATGAGCTATTCAATCCGCTTACGCCCGTGCCGGATTGGGCAAAATAAAAATCTCTTGTTCATAAAAACAACGGCGTAAAACATAAGTATAATGAAAATTACTTACCCGCATACGATCGAAAACTGTCTTGGCGAAAAAATAATCTTTCATTCGGTTCAACAGGAACCTGACGGCGACAGAGTGATCGTCGAAAATTTCGTTACTCCTGGTCACGGACCAGTCATGCATACACATTTCCTGCAGGATGAATCGTTAACCGTCGTAAGTGGCAAAATTGGCTACCAGGTCTTAGGGGGAAATTTGCACTATGCGAACGAAGGAGAGACCGTTGTATTTAAGCGTGGAACTCCCCATCGTTTTTGGAATGCAGGCGATAGGATTCTTAATTGCAAAGGATGGATAAAACCCGCCAATACGATTGTCTTTTTTCTTTCTTCAATTTATGCTGCGCAAAATAAATCCGGGAAAGCACAGCCTGAAACATTTGATGCTGCCTACCTCATGACACGTTATGCGAAAGAGTATGATCTTCCGGAAATTCCAGTTTTTGTGAAAAAAACCGTTTTTCCATTGACATATACGATTGGCAAACTACTGGGAAAGTATAAAAAATTTGAAGATGCACCTGAACCTTTGAGGAAATGAAACTCGTTTAGACCGTCATTCCAAAGTGCGAGCAAAATCAGGAATTGATATTTATTAACTTTGTTTGTTCATACCCTTCTCTTCTTAATACACCCACGAATAAACATATTATTTTAAAACGATAGCAATGCCAGTATATGTAGTAAACGCGTACGATATTCACGACTTGGAAACATTCAAAGACTATCCCCCACGGGTAGCGCCATTGCTTGCAAAGCATGGCGCGAAACTATTAGCTATGGATACAGCCGCTAAAGCATTGGAAGGGAAACCCAGGGCCATGAATGCAATAGTAGAATTTCCTTCAGAAGAGGCGGTACATAATTTTTATAACGACCCGGAATATCAATCTTTCATTCATTTGCGCCACAAGTCCACTTCAAATTGTACGATGATCATATTGAAGCAATTTGAGAAAAAATAAACGTGATGTATAGTAAAATATCTCCTGATCTCAATAAATATAAATGGACTACAAACAAACAGATTTTTCAAAGTTTGGAGCTGACTGTTTCCCCGGACTTCTTGGTATTGAAGTTTTGAATGTCTCTACCAATATAGCGGCGGCACAAATGGAAGTTAAAAGATCGCTATTTGCTCCAAATGGATATTTGCATGCAGGTAGCGTGGTTACCCTTGCAGATACCATTGCCGGTTATGCCTGTCTTTATAATTTACCGCTACTGGCAAAATCTTTTACTACAATAGAATTAAAATCAAATTTTTTGGGTTCAACAAAAAGTGGTTTTATAATAGCCGAGGCAACTTTGCAACATGCAGGACAAACAACACAGGTTTGGGATGTAATAGTTAAGAGCAAGGAAAACCAAAAAACGGTAGCCTTATTTCGCTGCACTCAGTTGATTTTATATTCATAATTTCCAACAAATTTCAATAATGTCAACCACAACATCTAAAAAGACCAACTATATAGACACACTGACTAAAAACTCCAGGTCACTTATCTAAATATATATGCAACCGCGACCAGTATTAACTTATATAATATCTCTTTCAATTTCGATTATCGCTGCATGTCATTCAAAAAATGCTGCACAAACTTCAGGCACCTGGGTTTCCTTATTCAATGGCAAGAACATTAATGATTGGATCGTGAAAATCCATCATCATGATTTGGGAGATAATTTTGGCAACACTTTCCGGGCAGAAGATGACATGATCAAAGTAAGGTATGATCAATATGGAGATTTCAATGAGCAGTTTGGTCATCTTTATTATAAAACTCCTTTCTCCTATTTTCATCTAAGGCTTCAATATCGTTTTATCGGCGAGTGGGTAGAAACTGCTCCCTCCTATACTCTGCGAAACAGCGGTGTTATGTTTCATTCGCAAGATCCCCATACAATGCCGAAAGAACAGGACTGGCCCATTTCTGTCGAAATGCAGTTTCTTGGCGGATTGGGTGATGGCAAACCCAGGTCAACAGGCAATATGTGCTCACCCGGAACCGAGGTCATGCAGGAAGGAAAAATTGTTCCTTCACATTGCATCAACTCCAATTCTAAAACATATGATGGTGAGCAATGGGTAAATGCAGAATTGATCGTACTGGGTGATTCATTGATCACACATATTATTAATGGCGATACTGTATTACAATACTCAAAACCGCAGATTGGCGGTGGTGTTGTCAATCGGTACGATCCTAAAATAAAAATAGACGGCAAATTGTTAAGCAGCGGCTTTATTGCACTTCAGAGTGAAGGACAGGAAATTGATTTCCGGAATATCAGGATCATGGATCTATCAAATCAATATAAAAAGAAATAGAAGGCATCCCGGTACCTACATTGCGTTAATAAATCATGCCAGTTTATTTAGTCAATGGGCCCCATCGTGAATGCATGATCAAGATTACCTTTGATATGTAAACCTTGTGACATGAAAAATTTAGTATTATTCTCGTATGTATTATTCTTCCTGATCCCGAACAATCTTCCGGCCCAGGATACAGGTTTATCAGCAAGAATTCTTTCGCAACTCGATACGATGGAAAAACAAATGGTGGATGCCCTTTCGAATGGAGATTCAGCTGCTTTTAGAAAGGTTGCCGGCAACGATTATCTTGATATTAATGCGAACGGCACTATGATGACATTAGCATCCATGATCGCCGATATTCCTAATTATAAAGGTTTTCTGGTTAATTTTTCGGAGAAGTCGCAGAGAGTATTTGGGAATTTTGTTTTGAGAAATGGCAAGGCGAAATTCTATGCAGGCAACCAACAAGTGGGTGAAGTATTTTATACACAGGGATGGGTTTACCGAGATAAAAAATGGCAATTTGTACACTGGCAAGGCACATCGACCAAAGATTTTACGCTGGTAAAATAATCTGTCTTCAACGCCGCATCTTTACTATTGGCAGATGGAATGTTTAATTTCCTAGCTTTGTAATATCCAACTTCAAACCGCGGGAATAGTTTTACATTTTTGTTTTAAAAACCATTTATCTAAAAACATTTGCCATGAAAAAGATCATTTTAGCCGCCGGTTTATTTTTGCTAGCGTCAACCGCAGTCCATGTCCAGGCACAATCCATCAATAACAAAAACTGGAAAGCCTGGATAGGTGAGCCTATTAACGACACACTTACATTCCACATCCAATCTGATTCCAGTTTTGTTACAACCAGCAGCGGAGAGGTGTTAGTTCAAACCAATTGTAAGATAACGGGCGACACACTTACTTTGACAGATCAAAGCACGGGTGAATATAGCTGCCCTGATGCAACAGGAAAGTATAAGATCAATCTAAGCGGAGATAGTTTCACCCTGACATTAATTGAAGATCCATGTGAAGGCAGGGCCCAGGCGCTTAACGGCCTGAAGTGGATAAAGGCCTCGAAGTAAATTCAAAAGTAAATACCAGGTCAACATTGCCGCAGAAGATCCGGGTGGTTATGGAATGATTTATTCATTATATTGGAATAAAAAATAAGATGACACACAAAACTATTATCACAGCCGCAATCCTACTTTTTTCGTTCAGGCTTCATGCGCAAACAAATAAATTTATAGAAGTAATGGTGTCTGATACCATATCATTAAAACCTCTTGAATTTACTTACAAAATAAATACCGGTAATGATGCGACTTTCCTTGGAATGAATACGGAGAGAGACAATACTGATCCCATCATTTCTATTAACAATATAAAAAGAATTTTAGATAAAAACAGTTTTAAGTATCGTGTAGAAACCAAAGGAAATTATGATATAGTTCCTACCAGAACTGCCGATTCTTCAATTTTAATAACACTCACTTCAGATACATCACTCGAACGATTGTATAAACTATTGCTTACTATAAAAGGAATTGCAGGGAAGATCAGTAATGTCAAGTACGAATCTGATTCACCTTATAGGGCCAATATCTATAAGCGATTGTACTCACAGGCCCATTCAGATGCTAAAATGTTGGCAACAATTTCAGGAAATGCCATTGGCCAACTTATATCAGTAGAAGAACCGAAAGAAAGCGATCCTTACTCGGGCTACATGGATATGTTCAAAAAAATGGCCAGCAACAATAATATGTTTGCCGAATTATTTGGTATGGAAGATGGTTTTATGCAGGTAACGGTGAAGAAGCTTTTATTCAAATTTGAACTTAAATAACTAATAGTGCATCAGCGAAGGACATCCTCGCACCGTTGATAATGACCTGTTCGCCTGCAGGCATGTGTTCAGCTTTTATCGCTCTACAAAATCCAGGTCTTTCCCAAAAGATTCTTTGGTGAATACTGCCGATATAAAACCAATTATCATAATGATAATTCCTGTAACCCATGCGCCAGTGACATAATCTGCAAAAATTTTTTCGCCGCGTAAAGATTGGAATAAAAGAAGGATCAGCGGGAGACAACCTCTTACAAGATTGGGGATGGATATAGCTGCAGTGGCCCTGAGATTGGTACCAAATTGTTCTGCACTCATTGTTATATATAAAACTGAAATGCCTGAACCAAATCCAAGTCCCATACAGATCAGGTACATAGTAAAAGCGGTGCCCCCTCCCTTCAATACAAAAAACAGGAAAATAAAAACGGAAGTGATTGCATAAAAGATCAGCAACGTTTTTTTCCGGCTCTTAATATGGTTGCTAAGAAACCCGGCACTCATATCTCCAACTGCCAACGCTGCATATTGCAACACCAAAGCAGTGGGTTGATCAAAATCCGTTATTTCAAATCGTTTTGCAAATTCATCAGCAAAAGTGATCAGCACGCCGATGATATACCATACTGGTAACCCGATAAGAATACCACGCAGGTAACGAAAAAAACGTTCACGTTTATTCAGCAGCATTAAGAAGTTGCCCATTTTTACATTCACGTGTTTCAAACTGTCATACATACGACTTTCTAAAACTCCTGCTCTTAAGAATAATAAGGCAAGACCCATTCCTCCACCGATAAAATAACAAAGCCGCCAATCGCCGTTACTTAATTTGAAAACAGAATACGCAGTAATGGTTCCCATCACACCGCTGGTAGCGATCAATGCAGCAGCAATACCACGTTTTTCTTTCGGAAGAAGTTCACTGGTTAATGTTATGCTCGCGCCCAATTCTCCCGCGAGACCCAGACCTGCAATAAACCGGATCCATGTATACTGATCAACATTTGTGATAAATCCATTGGCAATAGTAGCCAAGGAATACAATAGTATTGAACCAAACAAGACACTCTTTCTTCCTTTCTTGTCGCCGAGTATTCCCCATGCAATACCACCGATCGTCAGTCCCAGCATTTGCCAGCTGATAATATTCTCTCCAATGTTTTTCATCTCATCCTTTGCGACTCCCAGGTCAGTAAAACTTTTTATTCTAACCATATTAAAAAGCAAAAGATCATAGATGTCTACAAAGAAACCTAAAGCACCTACAATAACTGGAAGGGAAAAAAGACTGTATTGTTTTGGTTGCAACCGGTGGTGATTATAAAGGGAAGATATTGAAAATGCAGACATATTTTTCCCTTGCACAACTTACCCTGACACTGAGCTCGTAGAAGTGGAAGAGCACTCTTGTACAGTGGGTAACCGATGGCTAGCGGGTCTATTCAGTTTTTACATATGCTCCGCGACTGCCATCAACCCGCCTGGCAAATCACTTTCATCTGTTATTCGGGTTGAACGAATCAATTTCAACAAAAGAATTTAACTTCACTTCTGTAGGTTTTTTGTGCTCCGGTTCCGACTGAAGCATCCTGGAATGTAAGCACAGCAGAACTGCATCACGATTCACGTCTCTCTATAATAAACAAACTGCTATGAATAAATTATTTCTCATCCTAGTGATTGTTGTTTTTGGATGTATGCAATCAGCTTCGCAAACGAAAGAGGAAAAGCCGGCTGGCAGTAGTGTATTAAATCCTGATCATTCAGTAACAACCGAACATAGTGTGACTGTCAAGGGTGTAAAAGTTCCGTATAAAGCGATTGCCGGTACCATCCCGGTGTATAATGATTCCGGAAAAGTAGTGGCTGGCGTTTTCTTTACGTATTATGAACGCTCTGATATAAAAGACAGAACAAGCAGGCCACTCATTATTTCTTTTAACGGGGGACCGGGTACCTCGTCAGTATGGATGGAAATAGGTTATACCGGTCCACGTCTTGTGAATATTGACGATGAAGGTTATCCTGTTCAACCGTATGGGGTGAAAGAAAATCCCCACACCTTGTTGGATATAGCTGACATAGTGTATGTAGATCCGGTAAACACGGGATATTCAAGGATTACAGCTAGTGCACCGCCTTCAAAATTTTTCGGAGTCAATGCGGATATAAGATACCTGGCAGAATGGATCAGCACTTTCGTTACCCGATACAGCCGCTGGCCATCACCCAAATATCTTATTGGAGAGAGCTATGGCACCAATAGAGTGTCCGGGTTGGCTCTTGAATTGCAAAATCGCCAATGGATGTTCTTTAACGGAGTGGTATTGGTTTCTCCAACAATAATGGGTATTGAACGTACTGGGCCGGTGGATATGGCTTCACGCCTACCTTACTATGCAGCTACAGCATGGTATCATAAGGCATTGCCGTCAGATTTACAAAGCAAAGACCTTACAGATATCTTACCTGAAGTAGAAGAGTTTACGATCAATGAATTGATTCCGGCGTTAACACGGGGAGGATTTTTAGAAGATAACAAAAGAAGAGCGATCGCGGCAAAAATGAGCAGGTACTCCGGTTTATCTGAAAAGGTAATTCTGCAGCGTAACTTATACATACCCCCGCAATTTTTCTGGAAAGAATTGTTAAGAGATAAAGGATATAGTGTAGGAAGATTAGATAGTCGTTACCTGGGTATCGATCGGCAGGAAGCAGGTGATACGGTGGATTACAATGCCGAACTCATTTCCTGGAACCATGCTTTTTCACCAGCTATGAATCACTACTTGAGAGACCACCTGAATTATAAAACAGATCTGAAATATTATATGTTTGGTCCCGTTAGCCCCTGGGATAGAAGTAATGACCGTACAGGGGAGAACCTGCGTTTGGCGATGGCTGAAAATCCATTTTTACATGTGATGATCCAAAGTGGCTATTTCGATGGTGCTACTGATTACTTCAATGCCAAGTATAACATGTGGCAGTTGGATCCCAGTGGCAAAATGAAACACCGCCTGAGTTTCAAGGCGTACCGAAGCGGACACATGATGTATTTGCGTAAACCCGACCTGGCAACAAGCACAGAGGACTTGCGTGAATTTATCTTAAAAACATTACCAAAGCCTGGACAACCGGCTCAATATAAAAGGCAGTTTTAGGTCATGACTTTCCACCCTGGGATGAATGAATGCGGACAACAAACAGCGGTTTTGCGTAAATCCTGATCAATAGAATTACTATCAGTTGAAGTGAGTGACACAAGGGACCCTGATAGTAGTAATACCGATGGCTAAATAAATGAAAAGCCAACCGTTTAAGGTTGGTCTTTAAATGCGGATTGCTTCGGCTTGTTTAACTTAAGTTGTCAGTATAAGGTTTTGTCGCCTTGCAATGACGTTGAGGAGATTGTTCGTCCCGATAAATCGGGAGGTGATTAAAACGCTAACTGTCCTCCATTTCTTGGGTCGGTCTTGGTTTCTAACTGATAATTTGGTGGTGGTTCTTTGCCCAACAAATTTTTTACAAAATAATCCCAGCGGCGGCGCATCATGTAGGGCGAGTAAGAACCAAAACCATGTGCCGCATTGGGGAAGACAACAAGATCATAGTCTTTGTTTGCTTTTGTCAATTCCTCAATCACCAAATAGGTATTATAAGGGGGTACATTATTATCCATTAGTCCATGTGCAAGCATTAGCTTTCCTTTCAGGTTCTTTGCATAGGTCTGGTTGGCCTGCGCTTCATAGTTGTCTTTACCATCCGGGCCTTTTGTCAGCAAACCAATATAACGTTCACCCCAATCGTCCTCGTAATTACGATTATCATGATTGCCCGATTCAGAAATACCTACTTTGAAAAAATCAGGATAACGAAACATAGCAGCCGCAGTGGCGAAGCCGCCACCTGAATGCCCCCAGATGCCAACCTTGGTCGTATCGATATAAGAATATCGCTGTGCCAGCTGACGAATTCCTGCGATTTGATCGGGCAATGTATTTGTACTCATATCGGGCCAGTACTTATCATGAAAACTTTTTGAACGATCAGGGTTTCCCGTGCCTTCGATGAGCACGACGACAAATCCTAATTCAGCCAATGCCTGGTGATCGCTTCTCGCCGCACTGAAGCCCCAACTGCCAACGCTCCCGCCCTGCGGACCGGGATAGATATAATCAACAACAGGGTATTTTCTCTTTGGATCAAGATTCGTTGGCGTAAACATGATCCCATAAATATCATCTTTGCCATCGTGTGATTTAACAGAGAAAGGAGTCGGGGGCTTCCATCCTGCTGCTTTTAATCTTGATATATCTGTCTTTTCCAGTTCAGCAATTTGTTTCCCATTTATATCACGGAGTATAGTGACCGATGGCAAATCAGGCTTTGAATAACTATCAATAAAATAATTTTCTGAAGGTGACAATGTGATATTGTGTGTGCCGGCACCGGGAGAAAGTAACGTAAGATTTTTTCCATCAAAACCGATCTTATAGAATTGGGCGAAATAGGGATTCTCAGGTTGTGTGCCGCATGCCATAAAATATAACTGGCGATTTTTTTCATCTACTTTGATCAGTCGTGTAACAACCCAATTGCCTTTTGTAATCTGATTTTTTAATTTGCCTGTAGTGGCGTCGTACAAATAAAGATGTCCCCAATCGTCTCTTTCCGAATACCAGATGAACTCTTTTGTTTTTGGAAGATATCTCCAGTTGATTGCGCCCTGTCCCGATTCGTATTGTGTAGCCACTGTTTCTTCAAACACCTCACGAACTTCGCCAGTGAGTGCGTTGGCGATGCGCATTCTTGATATTTTATGATCTCTTGAAGTAGAAAGAAAAGCGTGTTCGGATCCGTCGGGATTCCAGTCAATATCATCAAAAGTTCCGCTGCTTGAAATATCATCACTCAATGAGGCCCTGTGCGGATCAGGAGGTATGTTCAGCATAATGACCTTTGGTTCATCCACACTAATCACACAACGATGGATCATTGGGATGTCTTTGTCGCCAGGCAAAGGATATTTCCATGCCTTTAGTGTTGGGTGACCTACATTAGTAGTGGTCAGATACATTTCGCCAACATTGCGCTGATCCTGCTTGAAGGTTGCGATCTTTTTTGAATCAGGTGACCAGCGAACAATTGCAGCATCACTGCCTCTCCAGCCAGCATTGTCAGTTGCATAACCAAAGTCCTTTATTCCGTCAGTAGTTAATGGCCGTTGCTCGTTAGTTTTTGTATCTTTTATCCAAAGGTTATGATCTTTAATAAAGGCTGCTTTTGTTTTATCGGGAGATAAGACTTCAATATTTCTGCCTCTGGAACCACCCTGTCCTCTTTGTGCATTTGCATTAATTGCTGTGTCGCTGGTTACGGAGCCGGATGCCAGATCATATTTCCATTGTTTTCTATCGGCATTAAATACGATCGCTTTTCCATCAGCAGAATAATTTATGGATTGAAAAGGCAGCATTGAAGCGGTAAACGATCTGCCGCTGGCTGATGAAAGTGCTTTAGCCAATTTATCATGATCGAATGCGGCAGTCTTTGTTCCTTTAGCAGGATCAACTAAAATAAATTCACTTCCTGTTGGAGTCAGTACACGGTACCAGAATTTATCACCAGGCAACCAGTTGGGACTAACGTTGGCACGATCAACAAATTTTTGCGTGTTATAGCCTAACAGGTTTTCTGCTTTTTGATAATCTTTTACAGTCAAAGCATCCTGGCCACTTGTTGAAAGAATGATTGAAGATGCTATAAAAAATAAGAACAATCGCTTCATAAATTGTATTTAAAGTAAAAAGTAAAAGACATTCAGGAAGTGCAAATTAAGAGGTTTTGGATAATTCTACACCCCTTTCATCACTCCTGCATTTTAACATTTTTTATCAGTTTTCCCGGACATTGAATGCGAAGGATGACGAGATCATTGGCGCAGTAATTGCCATGTAGTAGTAAAATAAACACTTATGATAAATAACAGGTCAAAATGTGCCGAAGCACAAATGCTGATCAGAAAGCCGGTTGAAGAAGTCTTTGAAGCTTTTATTAATCCTGCAATAACCAGGAATTTTTGGTTCACTAAAGCAAGCGGTAAACTTGAAGTAGATAAAAAGATAACATGGGAATGGGAAATGTATAATATTTCGACAACCGTGATTGCTAAAGAAATTTTGCAACACCAGAAAATTGTATTTCAATGGGATAATGCAACAAAGACGGTTGAAGTCAATTTTAAAGAATTAGACGATGATTCCACTTTTGTAACCATTACTGAATCTGGCTATGATAAAACAGGTGATGAACTGATCGCCAATATTAAGGATTCTACTGCGGGTTTTACAACCGTACTGGATGGACTTAAAGCTTTTTTAGAGCATAGAATTAATTTGAACCTGATAGAAGATAAGTTTCCCAAAGAAGTAAGTGTGCACAGGGAAAATTAATGGATAGACTGACTAAGTGAATACCTTGACTTTGTGTCGGTGTGCATGCCTGCGGGTAGGCAGTGTTCAATAAACTATCTTTGCACGAATGAAGAGTTTCGATGTTCCCATTATCTATCGTAGTCCTCTGATAACAGCTATAAAAAAGAGGCGGAAGGAACAGGATAGGATGAAAAAAGATTTTACCCCTACCCTGCTTGATTTTGGCCCGCTGCAAATTTTTCTTGCCCGTCATTTCGGTTTTTGTTATGGTGTCGAAAATGCGATTGAGATCGCTTTCAGAACTGTGGAAGAAAATCCCGGCAAAAGAATTTTTCTATTGAGTGAAATGATACACAACCCCCAGGTGAACGCAGATCTGGAGGCGCATGGCGTACAATTTTTACAGGATAATTATGGCAAGCAATTGATTGCATTTGATATACTCACTGAAAAGGATATTGTAATTATTCCTGCTTTTGGCACTACACTCGAATTAGAAGAGAAACTGAATAAGCTGGGCATTCAAACTGAAAAATATGATACGACCTGTCCTTTTGTAGAAAAAGTCTGGAACCGGAGTCAACAGATCGCTAAAAAAAATTATACGGTCATCATTCACGGCAAACCAAAACACGAAGAAACAAGAGCAACTTTTTCTCATGCTGCTTTTTATGCCCCCGCAGTGATCGTGAAGGATATGGAGCAAGCGATAGCGCTGGCAAAGTATATTAATGGAGGAAAACCGCCTTCTCAATTTTATGAAGAATTCAAAGGACAGTACTCAGATGATTTTAGTGTGACACATGACCTGCAACGTATCGGGGTGGTAAACCAAACTACAATGCTTGCCAGTGATACACAAGCTATTGCCGATTACCTCAAACAAGCAATGATCGAAAAATATAAACTGACATCTGAAACTGTTGGAGAAAGATTTGCAGACACAAGAGATACGCTTTGTTACGCAACATTGGAAAATCAACAGGCAGTTTCCCGGATGTTGCAAACAGATGCTGATCTTGCTATTATTGTGGGCGGTTATAATTCGTCAAACACCTCCCATCTTGTAGAACTTTGCGAAGAAAAATTGCCAACCTATTTTATTAGCAGCGAAGAAAAAATTCATTCCGGAAATGAAATACTGCATTATGATTTTCATACAAAAGAAGAAATATTGACTTTGGATTTTCTACCGCAAAAAACTCCTGTAAAAATTTTGATAACCAGCGGTGCATCTTGTCCTGATGCTCTTGTCGAAGCAGTAATAAATAAACTGGCAGATTTCTATCCGGTGAATGTAACAACAGATGAATTAATTTCAAAATTTTGAAATCAGGAATCGTAGACACGGGTTTCTTATTTATACAACAACTCGTAATACTCATGCACCATGCGGTTACTGTCAAACTGGAAGCGAACGTCCCGCATACCATTTTTAATTATCAAACGCCAGGTATCGTAATTTTCGTAGTATAGTGGCAATATCTCATCATCAAGAATTTCATACAATTTTTTAAGGTCATAGTCATCCTGCTCGTGCACCGTCATGTTTGCATAATCAGCTTTTGGAATTACAAAACCATTATTACCATGATTGATAAATTCAGGTATCCATCCATCATCGGTTGAAAAATTCACAGATCCGTTCATTGCCGCGGTCATTCCGCTGGTACCTGATGCTTCTCTTGGCACTCTTGGATTGTTCAGCCAAACATCACCCGCCTGCTTTAACCTCTTTGAAAGACCTAATTCATATCCGATCAGCACTGCCACGTTATTATATTTCTTACTCAAATGCACAAGATGATTGAATTCAGAGATCGCCGGGTAATCAACCGGGTACGGCTTTCCCGCCCAGATAATCTGAACAGGATGTTTCTTATCACTCAATAACGCTTCAAATTTCTCTTCATCGGTTGTGATCAACCCCGCTCTTTTATATCCGGCAAATCTTCTTGACCATACAATTGTAAAAACATTGGGGTCAAAAATTTTTCCGGTCTGGTCAGCCACAATCTCAAAAGCTCTTTTCTTCAAATGCTTTTTCCTGTCGTCAAAGGCCCAATCGTTACCCTCTTCCATAAACTTATATAATTGTTTATCGCTCCAGTATCGCCAGTTCTGTGAATTGGTAATTGAGATGATCGGGCAGATGTTACTGTACTTCTTCCACATTTCTCTTGATACCACACCATGTAACTGCGACACCCCATTAGCCAACCTGGCGAAACGCAGTGCAACAAGCGAATGATTAAACATGTCATCATTGTTGCCTGTCAATTCTTTGACTTGCTCTACGGTTAACCCGCAGTAATAACTCATTTTATGACAAAGATGAATATCATGTTTTTCATTTCCGGCTTCTTCAGGTGTATGCGTCGTAAAAACCAACCGCTTTCTCACTTCTTCCAGGTCATTATTAAATTTTTTGTACAAATAAAATGCGGCAGAAATACCATGTGCTTCATTCAGATGATATACTTCGGGATTGAAGCCAAGTTCATCGATCAACTTTGCACCACCAACCCCCAATAAAATAAACTGAGCCACCTTGGTGGCCACATTTGCATCATACAAGCGGTGAGTGATCGTCTGTGAGACATAATCGTTTTCCGGCAGATCGGTGCTCAGTAAGAACAAAGGAGCAGTTTTAAAAATCTCCGGGTCGAGATACCATGCTTTTACCCAAACGGGGTGCTCGTGCACAGTGATCTGGAACTTTATACCTGTGTCTTTTAGAAAACTGTATTGTTTTTCCATCCAGGTCACTTGCAGGGTCTGATCCTGGTTCCTCGCCTGGTCATAGTAGCCGTATTTCCAAAGAATGCCAATGCCGATCATATTTTGGCGTAGCTCATAAGCGCTGCGTAAATGAGAACCGGACAAAAATCCGAGACCTCCGCTATAAATTTTCAGGGGCTGGTGCGTAGCAAACTCCATGGAAAAATAGGCTGCTTTCTTGGAATATCTTTCATCAAAAGGGTAAGGAACTTTAAAATGTCTAAAAGTCATATTGTGTGATTTTTACACAGGGCACAAAATAACGGGAATTAGGCATAACAAATTATATGATCGATGCTTCTGACTATTAAATTATTCACATGCGGGGAAAAGTTGAAGACAAAAAGACCTGGTACTAACAATCATTTGGACGGTCGTTTTGTCGGCGTTTTTGGTTTCACTTCTTTTTTGCGTGGGAAACTTCCATCAAACGAACATTTAATTCCCCGGTGAGCGCCACATGCCTCCAGTTCTTTTAATGTAACGGAAGAGGAGGAGAATCTAAATTGAAGCGAACAAACATCGCCCAATTGTTGATATACTGCAACATTTGCTGAAGTAAAACTGGCTTCGCCTTTCAATTCACCGGTACATTGACCATTGTTGCGGTCAATATGAATAAAGAAGTTTATCCTGCCCGGCTTGCTGTTATCACGGATGGAAACAATATTCATTTTGTCTTTTATGTAATCGGCAGAAAATTTATTTTTCTTGGCCAGTGTATCAATTGGATTGATCACTTCCTGCACCCGATCGTCAATTGGATCCGTCATAATAAGAAGGAACTGGCCCCCTTCTTTATTATAGATATAAACCTCCTTCCCTTCTGCGATCGAGCCGTCAGTTTTTTTAAGTGAAATTGTTTTGTAAAAGGAATACCGCCGGTCTAATCCGCTCACCTGTGTTGTAGCAGGATTCGCATCCTGCACAAGCAATGGAAGGAATGCCTTGAACTTATTTTCGTTATCAAAACAGAGAACCAGTGATGCTTTCTTGTCTGCTGCTATCGCTTTTATAAACAAATATGTTTCCTTTTCGATCTCAACCCGCTTACCGATATAGAGCTTTGGCTTCGCATTTTTTCCAAAAACCTTTGTCAGTACCGAATCAGGAACAAACTGTGCGAATATATTATCGCCAATCCGCAATGAATCCTGCTCTTTTCTTTTGAATGAACTATCTGCTACCTCATAAGGAGGATCAATTAATTCAAACGATTCGATGAAATCGCCAATAACTACCTCATCAGTTCCTGAGAGTGAAGGTTTTTTTTTATTTCCGCAAGCTGAAAACAAGCAAACCGCGACGAGTAAATAAGCTAGATACCTGACCATACATCCAAATTGTAATCGAATATAAACTTTTCCCATTTTATCTCATAATAGAAAAATGCTTGGAAATTAGCCTGTTATTTTTTAGGTTTGTCTAAATTTATTTTTAGCCATGCTTAATTTTTCGGCCAGTGAAGAAAATTATTTAAAGACAATTTTTCATTTGCAAACCAAGGATAACAACGTGACGACAAATGAACTGGCAGAGAGATTGCACACCAGGCCTGCTTCCATAACAGACATGATGAAAAAATTAAAAACCCGGAAGCTGGTTAATTACCAGCCCTACCAGGGTTTTCGTCTCACCCTGGAAGGAAAGAAAGCAGCATTGAATATTATTCGCCGTCATCGGTTATGGGAATATTTCTTAGCATCGAAATTAAAATTCAACTGGGATGAGGTTCATGAAGTGGCTGAACAGCTGGAACACGTGAGCAACAAAAAATTGATCGATAAACTGGATGAATACCTGGCATATCCAAAATTTGACCCGCACGGCGACCCGATACCCGATACACATGGAAAAATGGAAACGAGTAAGCAAATAAGTTTAGCCGAATTACACCTTAACAGACGGGCAAGGATCTGCTACGTCGCCAATCAATCTGAGTTGCTGCTGGAACACTTACACGAAAAGAAAATTAAGATCGGCGCTTTGGTCATTGTGAAAAGAAAATTCAGTTATGACGATTCGCTCGAAATAAAATTAGACAACAAGCCTGCACTGACGATCAGCGGTCAACTGGCAAAAAACGTTTTTGTAAGACATGGATAGTTCGAAACATAGTTACCCATCACTAAGTGAAGTCCATCAGACCGTAGATACCACCAGCACAAGAAGACCGGGCTGGAGAAGAATTCTTTCCTTTTTTGGGCCCGCATATCTTGTCAGTGTTGGTTATATGGATCCGGGCAACTGGGCCACTGATCTTGCCGGCGGCAGTCAGTTTGGCTATAAACTCATCTGGGTTTTACTTATGAGTAACATGATGGCTTTATTGTTACAAAGTTTATCGGCAAGGCTTGGAATAGTAAGGGGAAGAGACCTGGCGCAAGCGAACAGGGAAACCTATCCACGATATATCAATTATGCATTGTATGGTTTGGCCGAAATCGCCATTGCTGCCACGGATCTTGCAGAGATACTTGGAATGGCGATTGGTTTGCAATTGCTCACAGGTTTACCACTCATTTGGGGAGTACTCATCACAGTGCTTGATACATTCCTGTTTTTATTATTACAACGTCTTGGCATGCGCAAAATGGAAGCGTTTATCATTTCATTAGTTGCAATTATCGGTGCATCATTCCTTGTTGAGATCATTTTAGCAAAGCCAGATTTTGGCGAAGTCGCAACGGGCTTTATTCCAGGCAGCCTGAGCCCTTCTGAATTATATATCGCTATTGGCATCATTGGCGCTACTGTCATGCCACATAATCTGTACCTGCATTCAGCGCTGGTACAAACAAGAAAAATTAAAAGAGATGACGGCGGGATAAAAAAAGCGTTGAAACTGAATTTTATTGACAGTGCTGTTGCTTTAAATCTTGCCTTCTTTGTAAACGCCGCAATATTGGTACTTGCAGCCACAGTATTTTTTAAAACTGGCAGAACAGATGTAGCAGAAATAAAGGTGGCGCATGAATTACTGCAACCATTTTTGGGTACTGAACTTGCGCCCATACTTTTTGCAGTTGCGTTGATCGCCTCCGGGCAAAGTTCAACAATAACAGGCACGCTCGCCGGACAAATAGTAATGGAAGGTTATTTGCAGCTACGTATTGCCCCTTGGGTACGTAGATTAATGACGCGGCTTATTGCGGTTATTCCGGCAGTCATTGTTATTTTAGTGAATGGTGAAGAAAATATTGACAGCCTGCTTGTGTTAAGCCAGGTGATCCTGAGTTTGCAACTGGGATTTGCTGTGATTCCACTTATTCATTTTACAAGTGATAAGCGATCGATGGGGAGATATGCAATAAAGCCTTTGATAATTGTACTCGCCTCTGCTATTGCTGCTGTTCTTGTTTATTTAAATATCAGGATGGTAGTACAACAGGCCACTGAGTACTTTGCAACATCTGACAGTATTTTGTGGAAAACAATCATTATTATTGCCGGAGCACTTTTTGTTAGTCTTCTTTTGATAGCAATTATTTATCCATTGAGGAAACGAAAAGAAAAACATCTTAAAGAAATTCATGCAGAACCCGGCAACATTGACGCTGCTTCAATTCCTACCTACGATAAAATTGCAGTAGCAATCGATTTCAGCGCCAATGATCCGAAGCTGATCGCACATGCCATCGGACAGGCAAAAAATAATACATCGTTTATCTTGATACATGTTGTAGAAAGCGTTTCAGCAACCATTTATGGAAATGAAAGCGATGATCTTGAAACAAGGAAAGACAAAGAGAAGTTAAACGCCTATGTTTCCCAATTAATAGCGAAAGGGTTTATTGCCGAGGGAATACTTGGTTTTAAACACCGGTCAAGGGAAATTGTTCGCATAGTAAAAGAATCAAATGCGGATATGCTGGTGATCGGGGCGCATGGCCATTCAGGATTAAAAGATATTATTTATGGCGAGACAACCAATGCGGTAAGACATGAGTTATCTATCCCTGTATTAGTTGTAAATCTTTAATATGCCCTTCTCTAAGCGACGAACTGATGGCGAAGTATAAAAAATACTTTATTACAACCATAAAAAGAAGATTCCCCGGCCACGCTGATGAAATAATTGCCGGAACGAATGACCACTACAAGGTTATTTCAGTCGACACCGCTTTTGTAGCAAGTTCAGGAAATCCTATTGACAAACGCCTTGATTTTTGTGCATACTTTTTAGCGCTTATAAAAACGCTGGACAAACGAGGAGAAAATTTTGAAACAACAAGAAAAATTTGTCTTGAGATCGTAACCGAATACGTCAAACCCAAAAATCAATTTCAGCAATTCGTAAAAAGACTACCTGCCAAACTGGTGAACACGTGGCTGGCAACTTTCCTTTTAGGGGAGTTTGACAAGAGGGTGAGTAAAAACGCAAACCCCGATGGGTTTATCGCAAATATTATAACTGACAAACAAGAAACCCTGGGTCTTGGATATGGTATTGATATCCTGGAATGCGGCATTTGCAAACTTTTTAAGAAACATAATTATCAAAAGTACGCTGCCATCCTGTGCGAAGTGGATGCACTGACTTCCGATCTTGCGGGACTTAAACTGATACGAACGGGAACGATCGCCTTAGGCGCTCCAAAGTGCGACTTCAGGTGGGAAAGAAAGGATTAGTTCTGGTGAATTAGTATTTTCTTTGAATGCTCTTTTACCATGTGTTTAAAGCGACTGAATGTTTCCGGTTTGATATTGAGGTAAGAGGCAAGATATTTCTGAGGGACCCTTTGCATTAGCTCAGGGTGTTTGGTAACAAAGATGATAAATCTCTCTCTTGGACTAAGCTTCACCAACTGGCTCTGCCATTTATCTTTCAGCACCATTGTAGTGGTAATAACAAGACGGCCAAGCTGCTGCATTTTTTCCGAAGAGGAATAGATCCGTTCAAGGCATTCAAATGTCATGGAGGTCAGTTCGCATGGTTCGATAGTCTCAATGGTATATTCCGATGGCATACGGCTATGGAACGATTCCTGAGAGTGAATAATATGCCCTTCATAAGAGATCTGAGTATTGATCTCCTCATTTCCTTTTTTGTAATACTTCCTCACAAGGCCCTGATCTATAAAATTGATGTACTCCTCAACCTCCCCGGAATGGGTCACAATTTCTTTTTTTCCAAACCGTCTGTTAACAATACAGGGAAGTATTAATTCATTGTACTCGTCCTGGCTGAGCGGGATAAACTTATTGAGAAAATCCAGGAATGATTTCTTGGGATTCATAAGCTGGTTATCCCGTAAGTTACAGAATAATTGATTCGAATCAAGCCCGTGATACTTTTTTTTATAAACACCCACCTATTTTTTCCTTTTGACCATCAGGGCTTTTAATCGGCTAAAGGTCTCCGGCTTGATCTGGAGATATGAAGCAAGATATTTCTGCGGCACACGTTGCAACATGTGGGAATGATGATCAATGTATTCAAAAAACCTTTCCCGGGTTGACTTGGCCAACCGGTTGTACCTGTTCTCGTCTTTTTTAATAAACATGCCTGCAAGGATCAACCGGCCCAGCCTCTCTCCCTTTGGAAATTTATCAAGTGCTTCTTCCATTTTGTCATAGGTCAATGAAAGAAGTATTGTAGGTTCCAATGTTTCCAAAATCACCATCGAGGGTGTCCGGGTGAGAAAAGATATCTCTGATTGTACCACGTGTCCTTCCGTTGCCAACTGAAGTATGCATTCATTCTTTTTCACAGGCAAATACTTTCTCACCAATCCTTTTACAACAAGGTTGAGGTAATTGTCGATCTCCCCTTCGCGTACAATTACCACACGTTTATCAAATTTTCTGATTTCACAGTATTGGAGCAGGTCAATCAACTCTTCACGGGATATTGGCATAAACCGTCCAAGATATTTTTGAGAATATTCGAAATAAATTGGATCTATTTCTGCAAAAGCTTTGTTCATTTTTCCTTAACCATTAAATGTTTTAAGCGGCTAAACGTTTCAGGCTGAATTTCCAGGTAGGAAGCGAGGTATTTTTGTGGCACTCTCAAAACAAGATCGGGATTTTGTTTCATAAAATTCACAAATCTTTCTTTTGTGGAATACCTGATATTATCAAGGTTGTGATATTCTGTCTGCAAAAAATATGACGTAAGAAGCTTTCTTCCAAACTTTTCCCACTTTTTATGTGAGCTAAAAAGCGCTTCCAGCTCAGGCTTTGACATTGATAAAGCCGTAACAGGTTCAATAGTTTCTAATATATAGCGGCTGGGTTCACCAGTAAGAAATGAAATAACTGAACCCATTATTCCGCCCTCTTTGATTATATGTGTGATCACTTCCTGTTTACCACGAAAAAAATAACGACGGGCAATTCCAGTTAAAACAAAATAGAAATTATTAGCTACCTCACCGATGTCAACGACCCTTGTTTTTTTATCAAAACTAGCAGGCTGAAGCATTGAAGCAAGTGTCATAAAATCCTCTTCAGTCAGCTCTGAATGCTGTTTAATAAACTCCTGTAAATTGGCAAGCATATTGGAAAGTTATGATTAATCTGTATTATTCCTTTCACGCAACTGTCATAGGTTTTCTGAAAATGACTTTCGGCTTTGACCGATTGACTCATTTCCTGTAGGTTTGCGCCAAAAATAATCTTTCGGAAACAATTTTTTACTTTCCTTCAGTTTATTTTTCTATTTAAAATTTCAAATAATGGCAAATAAAATCAAAGTGGCAAATCCTGTTGTAGAACTTGATGGCGATGAAATGACACGTATTATCTGGAAGTTCATCAAAGAAAAACTGATTCTGCCTTATATTGACATTGATATTAAATATTATGACCTCGGTGTTGAGCACCGCGATAAAACAAATGACCAGGTGACGGTTGATGCCGCAAATGCGATCAAGCAATATGGTGTTGGTATTAAATGTGCCACGATCACACCTGATGAGGCGAGAGTTGAGGAATTTAAACTAAAACAGATGTGGAAAAGCCCGAATGGAACTATCCGTAATATTTTAGATGGCACGGTGTTTCGTGAGCCGATCGTTATCAAAAATATCCCAAGATTAGTTACTACGTGGACGGCACCGATTATCGTAGGCCGTCATGCTTTTGGTGATCAATACCGTGCAACTGATACGGTTATCAAAGGAAAAGGCAAACTGACAATGACATTTACACCCGAAGGAGGTGCGGCAGCGCAAACGTTTGAGGTGTTCAACTTCAAAGGTGATGGTGTGGCAATGACAATGTATAATACAGACGAAAGCATTAAAGGTTTTGCAAGAAGCTGCTTTAATATGGCGCTTAGTAAAAAATGGCCGCTTTATCTTTCGACAAAAAATACTATTTTAAAAAAATATGACGGACGTTTCAAAGATATTTTTGAAGATATCTATCAAAAAGAATTTAAAATCCAGTTTGATGCCGCTGGGATCGCATACGAACATCGACTGATCGATGATATGGTCGCAAGCGCATTAAAATGGAATGGCAATTTTGTCTGGGCCTGCAAAAATTATGATGGTGATGTGCAAAGTGATACGGTGGCCCAGGGTTTTGGTTCGCTGGGATTAATGACATCAGTGCTTGTAACGCCTGACGGGAAAACAATGGAAGCCGAGGCTGCTCATGGCACAGTCACCCGTCACTATCGTGAACATCAAAAAGGAAGACCAACATCAACAAACCCAATTGCTTCAATTTTTGCATGGACACGGGGGCTAGCATTCCGCGGCAAGCTTGATCGCAATGATGAATTGATAAAATTTGCTGATGCGTTAGAAGCGGTTTGTATAGAAACTGTAGAACAGGGAAAAATGACAAAGGATCTTGCGGTTTGTATTCATGGAAACAAAGTGAACCATGGTGAACATTACTTATATACCGAAGAGTTCTTAGATGCGATTGATAGTAATTTGAAAAAGAAAATTGGATAAGCTGGTTCGGATTAGTATATAAATCCCGGCTTGATAAGCCGGGATTTTTGTTTATAGTACTATTATCTTTATTAATATGAATATAGAGAAGCTCGATAATCCTGCCTGGCATTCTCTAAATGAGACTCACCAATCATTTGCAATAGGTAACGATGAAATCAAATTTTATCAGCCGCATGTGTGCCCTTTTGGAGGGATAAATTCAAAACAACCTGACTTGCATTCCCAATTAAATTCTTTTTTTATCATTGGAGACAAGCCCATAGAGATACCTGATCTGATCATAGACAAAGAGCTTATTTGTCTGCAAATGATCTGTTCGTTCCCGATAAAAATGGAATTTACTGAAAACATCATCCACCTAAAAGAGCCTCATAAAAAGCAATTGATTG
>JAICGN010000031.1 GCA_025923075.1 Chitinophagaceae bacterium | reverse complement strand
CATAAACAATGCAGGAAGAAAGTGGCACGTTGTTTTCTAAATCTTGGGTATGGCACTGGATCAAAACGAGAAAAAATTAATTGAAAAACTTACGTCTGCGCTGAATCTGCTCGATGCTAGCGAGAAAGATCTCCGGATGATTTCGAGTGCAAAAAAGATAGATGCCAATTTTCTCAAAAAGGCCGGCAATATTTTTGACAACACCGATGCCTGCAATGTTTGCCGTCACGCTTTTCATAGTTGGCGGAATACCCTGGATGACGAAACTGTGCTAAGTTTCATTGATGATTGGATAAACTGGAAAACACAGAATACCGATTCCGATTCAAAGATCACAACGCCGAAATGAGAAATAGAACATGTATTTATTATTGTATAAAATAAGGTGTCGATTGTTCGTCGGCTTTATCGTATTTTTCGAGGGTGATTCCAAGAATTTAAAAATAACAAATGAAGAATATCCTGGTGCTTACTGATTTCTCTGAGAACGCGAAGGCGGCTGAGAAATATGCCTTTCAACTGGCAATACACGTCAAAGGAAATTTGATACTTTACAATACGTATTCCCGTCAGCGTGAAAAAATCAGCGGCAATGTCGTCTGGCCGCATAGTACTCCTTCATCCGAATTGCAAAGCATCAGCAATCTGCAAGCAAGAGTAAACGAATTAAATCATGATCTCCGCAAGATCAAGGATAATATTCACAAGCCCGAAATTCGACATTTGGGAAATGCTGGGTCGTTAGCAGGTAAATTAAATGAAATAATTGCAGAGAATGATATATGGCTATGCGTTATGGGTACAAAGGGAGAAAGTTTTGCAAACAATGTATTATTTGGAAGTAATGTTTTCAAAGTGTTAGAAAAAATAAATTGTCCGGTCTTAATAATTCCCAAAGAAGCTGAATATAAAAAGCTTAAAAAAATTGGTTATGCCACGGATTTCAGGAGCTCTGACGTCGACATTATTAATTGGTTATATAAACTTGCCGATCCGTTAAAGATCGCACTCATCCTTGTGCATGTGTCTGCTGATACTATTTCAGATAGCGAAAAAGATGTTTTAAGAAGTCAGGAAAAAATTTATAAATCGCAATTTCCCGGAACTACCATTCAGATTTTTGAGGGAGAAAATATCCAGGATTCTTTGCACAAAATTGCAGAACAGTTGGATGTAAGCATGCTTGCTCTCCTGCACAGAAGACAGGAATTTTTCGAAGGCCTGTTCCAGGCAAGTATTTCTCGTAAAATGATTAAGCATACTGCGATTCCTGTTTTGATCTTTCGGGATATTTAGAAAAGAAATATATTTTGAAGCACGTTTAGTCAATCTGATTCAAAAAGATTTGCTTTCCCGATCCAAATAGCAAAACACATTGCCAGGAATTCACGATGGAATTTTCAACCGATGGTTATCCGGCAAAAATATTGCTACATTAGTCTCCGTGAAACAACAGTTGTTAAAAATCAACAGGACGCTTTTGTTTTTTGTGTTGCTGACCATTGTTTTGTACTATGGCAGACCACTGCTGGTTCCGTTTACCCTGGCGGTATTACTGGCCATGCTAATGTCGCCGCTTTGCCGAAGACTGGATGACCGGGGATGGCACCGCGCCGTCTCAGCGGCCGTATGCGTTTTTATAGTGCTCATTTTTTTTCTCCTGGCTATCGGGATACTTGCGGCACAGGTGACTAGCTTTATTAAGGATATTTCAATGATCGAGCAAAGGACTTCTGAGCTTCTCGTCAGGCTTCAGGATTTCATCGCCAATCGATTTGGCATTCCTGTGGAGAAACAATCAGAACTTATACCGAATCAAGACAGCGGCAACATGCTTCAACCCTATCTCAAAAAGTTTTTTTCTGTTTCACTCCAAACGTTCACAGGTCTTGTCTTCACAATTATCCTGATGTTCCTTTTCCTGTATCATAAGGAGCGATACCGGGTTTTTTTCCTGCGTTACGTTCCCGGAACGACAGACGAGGAAAAGGTGAAGGTGCAGGAAAGCATCAGTCTTGTGTCGCAGCATTACCTCGTTGGCCGTGCTTTTTCCATCGTTGCATTGTTTATTTTGTATGCGATTGCCCTGCTTATAATAGGTATCAACAATGCATTGCTTCTTGCGGGAGTAGCTGCGCTGTTTAACATTGTGCCCGTCATCGGGCCCATCGTTGCTGCCGTATTTCCATTCATTGTTGCGCTGGTTACAGAAGCCGGTTATCAGCCCGCAATCTGGGTGCTGATCAGTTTTTGTTTATTCCAGGTACTGGATAATTATTACCTGACACCGCATTACCTGGGAGCCGAAGTAAACTTAAGTGCATTGGCCACCATCGTGATCATGGTCTGTGGCGGATTTATTTGGGGTATAGCCGGTATGATTTTGTTTATCCCTTTGTTCAGTATCGCAAAAATCATCTTCGATCATGTTCCTGGATTGCAGCATTATGGGTTTCTGATTGGCAATCCCGGTACAAGGCCTTCAAAAAAAGTTGGCGAGTGGTTCAGGAAACTGTTTTCCAGGACGAGAAATTCAAAGGTATAAAAAATTAAAGGCGAGAATTAAGTCGCCTTTAATTTGTGCCTTTTACTAGCCAGAGTTCTGTTTTTGTACTTTTTCAAAATCAGCCAGCATATTTCACTATAAGATAAAATCAATCCGCGGACTTCGTTTGGCGACCCTCTCTGGATTCCAACTTCGGGTGTCAATTTATTCAACTTCGACTTAGCAAGTATCCTGTTCCTATAAAAACCCAGATCAAACCCATAAATAACGCACACCAAACGCACACCAAACGCAGAATTCATGTGGGTTATCTGTGTATTTTATCTGTGTTTCCTTTGAGTTTGCATAAAATCTGGGTACCTTCAGGATAGGAGGAATCTGTTGTATGGCCCGTTTGAAGAATAGCATTTATGGTCCCATCTCAGGTAAACTCGGACCAGTGATCGGTGCGACCTGGAAAGGTCAGCCCTATCTCAGAACGCGTCCGCGCAAACGCGGCAAAAAACGCGGAGTAAATGAAAAGCGCAACCAGGATAAGTTTTCCCAAACGCATTATTGGCTGCAACCCCTGCTGGCTTATGTTCGCATTGGCTTTCACGGTTATTCGCCAACAGTGGAAGGATTCAACGCAGCCAAATCATTTTGTCTGAAACATGCTTTCACCGGTGAAGCTTCCGCACGGAAGATCGACCCTTCACTTGTACGTCTTAGTTATGGCGAGCTGCCGCTGCCAGCCAATATCAAAGTTGAAAGATCAGGCGATTATCTTCTTGAATTCAGCTGGGACAAAAAATACAATGGCGGCAACAAATACGACCAGGCAATGCTCCTTGCATACGATTGTGAAAGCGGCCGGAACGCAATGCAACTTACCGGGCAATTTCGTTCATCAGGCACCGATGAACTGGAGCTTCCCCAGATCAAAAAACAGAACTATCACGTCTATATCGCCTTCATCGCTCATGACCGGAGCAGGCAATCGAATAGTATTTATCTTGGAAAGATCAGTACGTAAGTTTGACACCTCTTATACCCAAGAGCAAATAGAAAATCATGTATTTCATGCTTCATTTAAGAAGAATGAGACTTTCAAGCGCTTGTTTGGCTTCGTGAAGATGGAAATAATAAAAACATCCTTGCTTCAACAAAAAGCAATGCTCCTTATGATCATAATTACAATAAACTTCCTCAAACAAATGGAAAAATTTACTTCACGTTACGAGCTGGCAATAACGAACCTATAAGTAAAAGTGAAGGTTATGATGCTGCTTATAATCGAGTCAGAGGTATTGAAAATTACAAGACCGAAGCGCTGAAAGCTTCTGTCAAAAGAATGTATAAGTAATGATAAAACTAAAATTGAGCCTTGAGAATTTGCAATGCGTTTTTAACTCCGGAAGTTCCGGGTTCTTCAAATTTTCATTTCCTCTTAGAAAAATTGACAAGCCATCCCCCAAGCATCCCCTAAATATAAAACCCCTTCCAAACCAACCGCTGGAGGGGGTTTCAAATTTTGCTTGTGCCCGAGACTGGAATCGAACCAGCACATCCTTGCGGACGGCAGATTTTGAGTCTGCTGCGTCTACCAATTCCGCCACCCGGGCGCGTGGGTAAAAGTTTGATGTTTGATGTTTAAGCTTATTGACATCGAACCTCAAACAACTTCGGGGTTGCAATATTACGACATCCCGTTTAATTGCTGTTGAATGCGATGGAGATATTTTTTCTTGTAATAATATTCTTTTACCTGCAACAATTCTTTTTCGGAAGTAACACCATCCTGGTAATGCTCCACAGTTTTTTTAACAGGCTCATAAATTTCGGATTGCAAATTGTCAATTGCGGATTGCAAATTTAATTTGGTTTCGTTGCTGTCACCGGCATCCATCAATTTTTCGTTTATTTCTAACACTTCCATTAGAAAATCGGGAGGTAATTGATATTTTTCTTCTTCTTCCAGTAACCCTTTCAGTTGCAACACATACTTTATTGTGTCATCGGGGCTTTGAAAAGTCTTAAATGCTTTGTTTAGATTGGCGGTTATTTCTAAAGCACGATTCTGTTCGGAAGGAGTTGTATTAACGTAAAAATCAGGATGGAATTTTCTGCTTAGCTCAAAATATTTCTTGGGTAAATCGGCCTTGTCGACTTTCAATTGAACGGGGATATCAAATATTTCAAAGTAGTTCATAAATTGTTTAATAGAATTATAGCAACCCGGTCGGAGGCCTTCGCCAAATGCTGGATAAACCGCCACGAAAACCCGATCAAGGCACTGTTGCTGCTTCAATAATAATTAAATTCGCGACCGGTCAAGTAAATCTCAGGTATAAGGGTACAAATTTAGTTTCTTCGGCGGCAATTAAAGAAAAGAATGGGAGAGGACAGCAAACTAACTGCAAAAAAGGTGAGCATACTGCAACGCGTGGTGCGCTATGGTGTGCCGGTGATCGCCAGTGTGCTGCTGGTCTTTGTTTGTATCGAAGTCTATAATTTTTATCGGCTTACACCAACCAGGCTTTTCAATGAAAAATATGAGGCTTATGATGTGGAAACTACAAAAGACACCATTGAGACCAGCATCAGCAAGGCTTATCGGGACAAGAAGTGGGCTGACGTAATAAATCTTAATGCCAATTCGGTATTATCAGTAAAAGATGTTTTCCTTACCGGGATGGCTTTTTTAGAAACAAATAATCTGTCAAGAGCTATCAGTTCTTACCAGGTGGTGCTGGCAGATGTGAAGAATGATCCTGCGTTGAAAGATGCGGCGGAGTATTACCTGGCGCTAGCATATTTGAAAAACAATGATTACGACCAATCCATTGAACTAATGAATGCTATTCATGATAACCCAACACATCTATATACAAAGAAGTTTAGCCGCAAGTATATCATAAGGGTTAAGCGACTGAAGTGGAGATAAACTCATTTCTGATTCGCCGGTGAATTGAACTTCCACCTTCGCCTTTGTTCTTGTTTCCTGCCATTCCTTAACTCAAATACACCTTTCGTTAATTCGTGCTTTAACCCAGGCTGATAAAAATGATAATTTGGCTTTAATAGAGCGACTGGAAATGCTATGAGCATTTCAGAAAAGTATTACAAACGAAGTCCGGAAGACCTTTTGTTTTCCTGGAAGCAACTTCTTTTGCCTCTCAATGCACTTTTAACTTTTGATTTGATAGAATTTTACTGTTTGAAAAATGATCATAGAAGAAATGTTGACTTGCAGCAAGAAAGATTTAATATAAGCTAACAGCGAATCCATACCTTTAAGAGGCTGAATTGCTCTTATGAGAAAAATATATTTACATATTATTCTCTCTTCTGTCATTACTGTATTTGCAAATACTATTTCATATTCACAAAATGGGATTATAAGAGGAAAAGTAAAACATGGTACAGAAACGTTACAATCTGCCACCGTCTCGCTGGGAAATCAAACAACATTCACTGATCATAATGGCGATTTTTCTTTTTCTATAACACCGGGGAATTACAAAATTACGGTCACACATGCCAGCTATAATAAAGTAGAACAAACTGTAATAGTGGAAGCAAACACCACAAAAAATATTGATTTCGATATGATACCCAATGAGCAGTTGGGTGAGATAGTAGTGGTTGGTTCCCGCTCTCTTGTTCATCGAAGCAATTTAAATACACCGGTTCCTGTAGATGTGATTTCATCCGCCCAGTTAGCCCAAACCGGTCAAACAAATTTGATGCAGATGCTCAATTTCACAGTGCCTTCATTAAATGCTTCCATGCAAATTATGAGTGAACCTATCACTCTTCGTGGTCTTGATCCCGGCCACACACTGGTCCTGGTAAATGGTACCCGTCATCACAATACCGCCTATATGAATCCAGGTCTTCCAAGGGGTCAGTTGGGCCGGGGTTCAGTCGGCAATGATCTGAATACGATCCCTTTTTCTGCCATTGAAAAAGTTGAGATCCTTCGGGATGGATCATCTGCTCAATATGGCTCTGATGCCATTGCAGGTGTTATCAATACCAGGTTAAAAGAGTCAACCGGTACAACATCTGTGAGTCTTCATTTGGGTCAATATTATAAAGACGATGGGGAAAAATTGAAGCTGGGCATCTATCACGGGATAGCCTTAAGAAACAAAAGCCTGCCTGCCGGCAGGCAGGGGTTCCTAAGTTTTTCCGGAGATATGCACTATCGCAATCCTGCTTTTCGTGGCGGAGAACATAAAGGGACAGTTTATAAAAATATTCCGGTTGGTACCAGCTACTCAGATAGTATCAGAATCAGGGCCGAAGATGACTCAATCATCAAGGCAAGAGGTTTCGACCGCATGAAAGCTAGTAATGCAGGTACCACAAAATCTACGAGTTTTGGATTTTTAATGAATGGAGCTTACCAGGTTAGTAACAAAACGAAATTATTCTGGACCGGCACATTAAATTATCAGACCTTAACTTTCGAAAACAATCATATTCTTCCCAGGAATACCGCGGCGATAAATACACTGTTATTCCCTGACGGTTTTAAAGCGATTGCAAAACCAGTTACCTGGAATGTATCAGGCATAGCTGGAGCAAGAGGCGTTATATGGAAAGACATTCATTGGGAGTATAGTACTGCTTATGGAATGAATAGTATCCGGTACAATGCAGAAAACACAAACAATGCTTCCCAGCAATACACCCTGGGGAAAAATGCGCCAACAACTTTTTACACTGGCTCTGTTATTTATCATCAGCTAACCAACGCTATCCATTTTATAAAAAATATCAATAACCCTGGTGATAAATCAAATATTATTAACATTGGCTGGGGCGCAGAATTGAGGTTTGAAAATTTCGGGATGAAAGCAGGTGAGGAAGCCTCCTTCAAAAATTATGATCTTAGGAAAATGGGTGGCGTCATTGCTCCTCATATTGTTACAGATCGTGATGCCCTGGATAAAAACCGTAGTGTATTGTCCGGATATGCCGACCTTGAAGCAGATCTTAATGATCGTTTTCTTTTAAACCTGGCATCCCGTTATGAACACTACAGCGATTTTGGCGGCAACCTTGCCGGCAAGATGGCCATGCGTTATAAATTATTCGATAAACTTTTTCTGCGCGGATCTTTGAGTAACGGTTTCCGTGCGCCATCAATTCAACAACGTTATTATAGTGCCATCACTAATGGAAGAAGGGTAATAGGAGTTGTGCAGACATCCACGACAAGGGGTATTTTCAACAATGAACACGACGTTACGAAAGTGTTTGGGGTGCCTTCTCTGGAGGCAGAAAAATCGTTGAACCTGAGCGGCGGATTAACCTCAACTATTTCACGGCATATTTATTTGACGATCGATGCCTATTGGATACAGATCAGGAACCGGATAGTCCTGAGTGGAGCTTTTGACAGAGTTACTAACCCCGAAGTTGATAGCCTGCTGAAGAGTAGTTCAATCGATGGCTACCCAGATGTTGGACAAGTATCCTTTTTTAGCAATGCCATCAATACAAGGACAAAGGGTATTGATATTGTAATTCATGGAAAATGGAAGATCCGGAAAGCGCAACTTATTGGTAGTCTTGCAGCAAATTTTACTAAGACCCGTCTTTTTGATGAAATAAAAACGGTTCCCAACCTTTCCCCAACAACAGCAAATAAAAACTCCCTGTTTGATGATGAACAAAGATCAGATGTGGAACGAGGCCAGCCACGAAGTAAGATCATACTTAGTTTGAATTACCAAAGAGAGAAGATTGGATTTATTTTACGCAATACCCGCTTTGGTGAAAATGCCTACCAGTTCTCCAGCGGACTGCTGGAAACCTTTTCACCAAAAATTTTAACTGACGTCAGCATCAGCTATAGTCCAAAAGCATGGCTTACTATAACGGCAGGCGTCAACAATGTTTTTAATGTTTACCCGGATCCTATAAAGAATTATGCGAATACGGGGGAAGGAAAGACTATATATGCATTGGACGTGTGGCAGTTTGGATTTATGGGTGGGTATTATTATGTCAGTATTGGGTTAAATCTCTAATGAAAAAAGTGAAACGCAAGCTTCAACCATCAGTTATCTTGTTAATGTTAATTATTAATATAATTACCCAGACTGCATTTGCTCAACCTCCTCCTTTACAGTTCCAGCATCTTTCTGATATGCACGGGTTATCAAATAACAGAGTGTGGGCAATTAGTCAGGATAAATATGGTTTTATATGGATTGGCTCCTGGGATGGGTTAAATCGATTTGATGGATATAAAGTGGATGTTTACCGCACGGAACCGGGTAACAAAAATTCTTTGCCCAACAACTATGTCCGATGCTTATTCACCGATTCAGATGGTGTGGTTTGGATCGGCACATCAGACGGACTGGCGTATTATAACTATCGCTCCAATTCTTTCGAATCATTTTTTAAAGATACCACAGATGAAAACTCGCTTCCTGGCAATAATATTTCTGTTATCAAAGAAGATGTCTATGGCATGCTATGGATTGGTACCAACACGGGGTTATGCTCTTTTGATATAAAGAATAAACGCTTTAAGCGTTTTATTCACGATGATCATTCTAATTCTATCTCAAATGATCGTATAAGGGACATAGATTTCGCTCCGGATGGAGCTATGTGGATCACCACGGGCAACGGGTTGAATCGTCTTGATCTTATTACAATGAGGTTCACTTCATTTATTCATGATCCGAAGGACAGCACGACATTATCCGGCAACATCCTTACCCAAATTGCTATGGATAAGGATGGCAATATCTGGACTTCCGTGAATGAAACCATTTTCCTGGAATGTTTCAATACCAAAACCTACCGCGTCAGGCATTATAGAGACTTCACGGAAAAACAATCACAAGTACCTCACAACACACCGCGTGATATTTTTGTTGACAGGAAGGGAAGACTTTGGGTAGGAACCGACGCAGCAGGCTTGTATCTCTTTTCGCCCGACAAAGAAATTTTTTATCAATACAAAGCCGATATCCTGGATCCAAGCAAACTGCAGTCAAATACTGTTGTGGGGATGTACCAGGATAATTCAAATATGATCTGGTTGGCCACCCAAAATGGCGTCGAGCGATTTAATCCTGATGCGTCAAAATTTATTGTTTACCGTCCAAAGCCAGTTACAACCCTGGCATTAGCCAACAATTCGGTGCAGGCGATTGCAGAAGATCCATCCCATCGACTTTGGATCGGCACATTTAATGGAATTTTTATACTGGATCGCAAAACGGGTGCTTATACAAATTATCAATTTAAAACAAACGATCCGCATTCACTGAGTAATAATGTTGTTCAATCACTTTGCCGCGACAAAAGGGGCAATATGTGGGCTGGCACCATGGACGGTTTGAATTTGTTTGATCCTGTTCATAAAACCTTTCGCAGATTTTATACTAAAAAAAATCCTGTCCTTGGAATTGCCTTTATCCATAGCATCATTTCTTGTAAAAACGGCGACCTGTTTATGGGAGGTCAGGGTGGATTATCCAAATTTGATTTTGAAAATGATTCTGTGCAGCATTTGGTAAATGGGACAGTAAGTATCATTTTTGAGGATAATCGCGAAATATTGTGGATCGGGTTCGGAGGCCCGGGTGAGGGGCTTGGACTGCTCAGATACAATCGATCAACCGGAGAACGGCAGCGGTTTTCGAACATTGTTGATGACACATCCAGTCTTCCATCAAATAGTATCACTTCCATTGGCCAGGATCATAACGGAATGATCTGGATCGGCACAGGAGCAGGACTATGCCGCTTTGATGAAACCACCAGGAAGTTTACCACTTTTCCTGAAAAAAATGGACTGCCCAATGCTCCAGTGGGGCAATTGCTTGTAGACGATAAAGACCGCATTTGGATGAGTACCAACGGAGGCATCAGCATGCTGAATGAATCCCGGACCAAATTTACCCATTATGATCCTGCCGACGGATTGCAGGGACGGGAATTCGACGGTCGGACTGTCGTAAAAACACATGATGGTTATTTGTGCTACGGTGGCCGGAACGGATTCAACATTTTTCACCCGGACTCACTCAAGATAAACAATTTTATTCCGCCAGTGATCCTCAGGCGCATAATGATCTTCGACGAGGAATTGAAGATGGATAGTTCTTTCACGGATTTGAAAACAATAAAACTTTCTTATAAGCAGAATTTTTTTTCCTTTGAATTTGCAGCGCTCAATTATGATCATCCGGAAAAAAATCAATATGATTATCAACTTATCAATTTTGATAAAAAAGTGGTGCGTAATGGAACAAACCGTGTGATCAGTTATACAAATGTCCCTCCCGGTAACTATACACTTAAAGTAACAGCATCGAATAATGATGACCAATGGAATAAAGCAGCATTTGAACTGGAACTTATCATTATCCCGCCATTCTGGGCTACCTGGTGGTTTAAAACAATAGTAGTGCTTGTACTTGTTGGGTCCGTACTTCTTTTCTTCAAGCTTCGCGAGAACAGGATCAAAAAAGAGCAGGCTCGTCAAACGGCAATAAATAAACAGATCGCAGAAATAAGAATGATTGCCTTGCGTGGCCAGATGAATCCTCATTTCATTTTCAATTCATTGAACTCTATTCAGCATTTCATTACGACGCGTGATAAAGAGGAAGCACTCAACTACCTTTCAAAATTTTCAAAACTGATCAGAAAGATACTTGAAAACTCCCGTGAAAATACCGTTAGTATAAGTAATGAGTTACAATTACTGGAGCTTTATATCCAACTGGAACAACTTCGGTTCAATAACAAATTTGCTTATCATATTGAAATTGATGAAAAAATCGACAGGGAAAATACAGAGATACCTCCCTTGCTTATTCAGCCTTATATAGAAAATGCAATTCTGCATGGCCTGATCAATAAAAATGAGAAAGGTGATTTGTGGCTTTCGCTTGAAAGAAATAATGGATTGCTTGTCTGCAAAATTGAAGATAATGGTATAGGCAGGGCAAGAGCCCAGGAGATCGAGCAGGGAAAGGTTTCCAGGCATAAATCGCTTGGAATAAAAGTAACCGAGGAACGTATTTCAGGATTATTTGAATTGTTAGATTACAAGATGGAAGTTATAACTGAAGATCTGTTTGAAGTAAAACAGTCTTCCGGAGAAATACCGCAACCTGCTGGAACAAGGGTTACAATTTCTATTCCGGTTAAAGAAGAAGAATAGGCATGGGAGATCTGATCATTAAAAAAATCAGCACTGATGATTCGCACCATAGTAATAGAAGATGAGGAGCATAGCCGCAAGATGTTAAAGGCAATGCTGCACGAGCATTGCCGGCAGTTAAATGTAGTAGGTGATGCCGATTCTGTCAGAACTGGTTTAACAGCGATAGCAGAACAAAGACCGGAGCTTGTTTTTCTTGATATTGAATTACAATCAGAAACTTCATTTGAGATCCTTGAAAGACTTCCGGAAATAAATTTTGAATTGATCTTTACTACCGCCTTCGATCACTATGCGCTGAAGGCAATTAAATTCTGTGCAATTGATTATTTGCTCAAGCCGATCGATCTTAATGAACTCCGCATTGCTGTTGCGAAGGCCGAAAAACGGTTGAATCGTCAATACCTGAATAGAAACCTGGAAGTGCTTGTGCACAATATAAAAAGCGGGTCGCAAAATCATCACAGGATCGCGTTATCCACTCTTGAAGGTTTATTATTTGTAAATGTCAGTGATATTATTTATTGTGAAAGCGACGGCCCTTATACGCATTTTATTTTGAAGCAGGCGAACAAAATTGTAACCTCCAAACATTTAAAAGAGTATGAAAATTTGTTGAGCGGGTACGACTTTTTCCGCATTCATAAATCTTACCTGATCAATCTAAGGGAAATTCAAAAATATATCCGTGGAGAGGGTGGGCAGCTGATCATGTCTAATGGCGCCGCACTTTCTGTATCAAAACAGCGTAAAGAGGATTTTCTTAATATTTATTCCCGTTCATAAAACGTTCACTTTCTTCATTGTTGGCCTTTCATGTCCATTCATTAACCCAATTACGTCATTCGTTAATTCCCGTTTTGTTCAGGAATATTAATGAGTGATATTTCAATTTAAGCCAGGTCAGTTAAAATCTAACACAGTTGCTCGCTGGATTTGATAAACCGAATGGTTTTTATTTACTCACTTCAACAAAACTGTTATGAGAAAATATTTATTTCCGCAGGTATGCTTTTCCTAAAAATTTTTTTCAATTCTATGAATCTTTTTCAGACCTCAACAATCTTCAACAAACCAAACGATATTTTAAACAATTAAAAAAATCTTTATGAAACTGTTCTCAGATTCATCAATCATACGCGGTATTGGATATTCGCTAGTTTTTATTTTATGCGTGAATTGCAAAAAGGATTTTAATCCAACAAATCCGTCGCAGCCGCTTGCTGAGTCAATTTCAGCGCTTGGTGGCGAAAACGTTGCTACATCTGGCCTCGCATCTCAAACAAGGACAGCCACCTTTCTTAATAACCTTAATAATTTCCAGGAAGTTTTCGGAGATCAGGGTTATCCCAGGGCAAAAGCCGAATACGTAGCAGCAGATGATGGCAAATATGCCTCTACGAGAAAATTAAGTGCTAATGGCATTTCGCATTCAATGCTGGCATTGCAGGGGTTTGGATTCACGATTCCGGACAATGCTACTATTGAAAATATTGCGGTAAGGGTACGACGATTCAAAACTGGCAATCCGGCAATCGGGGATTATTTTCTTTCCGTAATGCAAAGGGTTCAATGTGGGGTTGGTCAACCTTGTACGTATGGAGTATTTTGGACTTACCTGGATGACTATCCCGGTAGAATGTATCCGAATACTGAGACAGAATATATTTTTTCCCAAAGGGGAAGCGGAACCAACGGAGGATTTAATCATGATCAGGCATACATTTGGACACCAGCTATTGTTAATCATCAATATTTTGGGGTAAGAATTGATAGCTATCCCCCCAGTGGTAAAGGCTCTGTAGTTGTTAATTATGACCTAGTGGAAATTACTATAGAATATTCTCTGCCCTAAGCTGCCTGGCATAAATTGTCAAACGCAACAGAAACAAATCCGTTGGAGCAATTCCATTTCTGATCTAAAGAATTATATTCTTTGAGTAATAAATCGATTGAGGCTTTTAAGTAGGAGCATCTTTATATTCTTCTTCATTTTCTTTAAATGAAGTCAAATGGTCTCTAAATATTTTCAAGATTAAAAAAAACAACATGAAAAAGTATCTTTTAATTAGTAGCCTGCTGACCACCATAATATTCGCAATGCCTGTTAATACCTGGAGTCGGGTTCCTGTAAATCAAACTGCTTATAGCGGAGCGATTCCTCGGAATGTTCTCATAACGGCAAATGATTGGATGTATGCACATGCATTACCTTATACACGTATTCGCCCCACATATACTAATCTGGGTAGAGGTGCGTGGGCAATCAGATGGACCTGGCAGATCGCAACCGGAGCAATCTATGATGCTACGCTTGTAATAAAAAACAATGGCCATTTAATTAATGACCCAGTAATTGATGAATTAAGTTCCTGGCCTTATTAAAGTTTCGGACTATCCGAATTAAGTCATAAAATCGATTAAGGCTTTTTTTTAGTCGCATCATATTTCCTTTCAATCTATTCCAAATGACGTCAGATGATTATCGAATCTTCAAAATTCAGCAAATGCTTAAAAAAATTAAAAGCTTTAATCATGAAAAAGTCCATACTTATTTTGATTGCCGTGATTGGGATAAACTTTTATTTATCTGCTCAATCTGTCGGGGACTATAGATCGATTGCCAACGGAAATTGGAATGAGGCCACAAAGTGGGAGGTATATAATGGCACCAACTGGGTTACTACTATATCTTATCCCGGCGAGAATCCTGGAACGGGGTCGGTGGATATTTCGGCGTATCATGAAATAAGGCTAACCGGAAGTGTGCCTCATCCGATAATTAGTCTTTGGATTCAATCCTTTTATGATGAATACTGGACCTATGACTATTATTCCGGCGCCCTGATTTTTAGTGCCGAAAACGCGGTATCCTTAAATGTATTGGGAACTGTTAATAACTCCGGTATCATGAATGTTGACGACCAGCCTGGTTCTAATAGCCATGTGCTTTTTCTAGGAGGTTCTCTTTACGGGTACTTAAATAATGGAATTAACGGTGATGATAATTTAAGCGTCGTATTTAATTCAACCATCCCTAACACTTTTATAGAGGGGGGGACATTTCAGGATGTTACGTTTAATGGGAACGTATTTACAGTGTATGCATCTGTGGATATTCATGGAAGCGTGACATTCATAAATGGAATTGTAAATACAATCAGTGAAGATTTTGCAAATCCACAGAGCGGTACAGTTACATTTAAGAAAGGCGCAACCTGGTCCGGGGCCTCAAACATTTCATATGTCGATGGATGGGTGGGGAAGGAGGGCGATGAGCCATTTACCTTTCCTGTCGGCGATAAGGGAATTTATGCTCCACTTACAATTTCAGCCCCGGCTGGACAGACAGATTTGCTTTTTGGGAAATATAAAAGAGGAAGCGGCTCTGCGCTCGGAGGAATAACAGATCCTGGCCTATTTAATGTCAGTCAATGCGAATATTGGAATCTCAAGCCCGAAAGGTATACATCATTGTATCCCCTGTCGATAACTGTCGGTTGGGACGGTTCGAGAGGATGCGGGACTTCACCATACATTGCAAATGTTGCCGATGTCACATTGGCTCATTTTAGTGGAAGTTCATGGAATAGCCATGGAGGAACAGCAACAGGGACAACGGAAAATGGCTCTATATCACAAAGCGTTACGAACGCATTCGGTCCGTTTACATTTGGCAATATTGGTACATGCAGGACACCGGTCGGACTCAGCGCAACGAATATCACTGGGAATAGCACAACGGTGAGTTGGTCCGCCGAACCTGGTGCTATAAGTTATAATGTTTATTATAGTGACAATCCGTATACACCGACCGAACTGTGGCAAAATGCATTAACTGGGATAACATCAACGTCGGCGAATCTTTCAGGTTTGAATCAGTCGACTAAATACTATTATAGAATCCGAACAAACTGTACCTCGGAATCTTCTTCTGAGCGACAATCAGAATTTACTACGCTTACAGTTTGCGAACGGCCAGCCTGGTTAATAACGACCAACATTACCAATGTAAGTGCAACGTTCATCTGGGCGCCGGTATCTGGTGCCTCAAGTTACCATGTTGACTATGAGTATCACAGCACTTGGACACCCGTAAACGAAGTCATAACCACCACTTCTTTTACACTGGGCGGTCTGAACTCCGGATCCTACTACCGTTGGAGAGTTAGGGCCAATTGCCCACTGGGCTCCGGCCATTATCAATACTCGGACGATTTCTGGGTTTATAATTCTTATTGCGATCAGCCATATTGGTTAACAAATACTAATATCACTCACAATAGCGCTACGCTAAACTGGGCAGCTGTTACTAATGCTTCAAACTATAACCTTGAGTATAAACAGTCAACCTCAGCTATATGGATAACTGCTGCTACAGGCATCACTTCACCCTCATATACCCTTAATGGATTGTCGGCCTCTACTGGGTATGACTGGAGAGTACTGGCTACTTGCTTTACATCTGTTCCAGGAAATTATGCTCAATCATTTTTCACAACGACGTCTCTTCCTGCATGCACTGATGTTTATGAATCCAATAACACTTCCAGGCAGGCAAAAACCATCGGTTTGGGAGCTACAATTCTTGCGATGATCTCTTCAAATGCCGATATGGATTGGTTCAAAATAACTACACCAAATAATTCCAATACCAAATTGGAGGTTGTTCTGAGCAATTTACCCGTGGATTACGATTTATATGTTTACGACAAGAATCTAAAGCTAATTGGCGCGTCAACTAACACCGGAGTTTCAAATGAAGTTGTCATTTATAATTTAAACGCAAGGAAAGCTACTTACTACATTAAAGTCGATGGTAAAAATGGTGCATACAATACTTTACAATGTTATAATTTACTCGCACAGGTTGCCAGCGGTGCAAGTTCAACATCAAGTAAATCTTATCCAGCCAATGAAGTAACTGATATTTCAGCTAAGGAGTTGCTATATCCCAATCCCGCATCAGAATTTGTGTATCTGAGTTTCAACAGTGCTACAGAAGGGTTAGTTAATATACAAATAGTAAACAGCATCGGTCAACTGGTAAAGCAACATCTTGTTAATACCATTAAAGGTCACAATCAAATTAGAATACCGGTAGCTGATATCAGACCGGGAATGTATATTTTAAGAATGAATAAGGGTGACTTAATCCTACCAAGAAAGTTCGTAATCGCAAGATGAATCGTTAAAGAGGATTGCATCAATTAAGGGTGCATATCCGCAATTAACTTTTCAACTGTCTGCAGTGTTGAAGTAAAAATTCATTTGAATCTAAAAAAAGAAAAGTCCGCCATTTTATGACGGACTTTTATATAGGGAAGTTTGTAATGGTTATTTCACCGGTGGTTGAAAACTTGATATCACTACAGGAAAATGTCTTGATGAAGCATTGTTCTTTTTTAATTGTTCATCGAGACTTTCAGCAACGGCTCTCAGATTTCTGCCATCACTTTCATCAAAATCATTCATGGCAAGTGCATCGGCTTCACGCATTGCGGCGGTGGGATCATCAAGGTATATATATATTTTAGCAAGATTGTAATAGCTTGCATAGCGAAGCTTTTTCGCTTCCTTATCCGAGGCCGTATAAATTGTTTTTACTTTTTCGTAATAGGAAATCACAGGTTTAAGTTTTTCTTTTACTTTATCAAGCGGCTCATCAGGACTCATTAATACAATTGCATTTTTAAAATTGTTCCACGCCTTCTGGTGCTCTCCGTATTCAGGATGCCTTTTATTGTTTAACACCCAGAAAATATCATTTACTTTTTGAACTGCATATCCATAATTTGTATTGAGGTAGTTATTTAAATTGGTTAGCGCTCCATTTACTAATTGTTTTGATAGGTTGGATTTAATTTCAAGGACCTTATTGTTGAAATTATTTACAGCATCTACTGGGTTCGAAGATTCAGGTCCTTTGTATGTTCTTTTATTTTCTCTTTCAGACAAAATATGATTACTAACAACAGTGCTTCCTTTGTAATCATATACTGTAGCTCGTGCGCTGAATGAATAAGTCATTTCAGTTGCAAAAAAAGATTTGCGGATCTCAACATTATTTTTGTCCTTGGTTACCTGCACTCTTTCTTTTGTCTCTGTATTTTCAATTACAATGTCATCAAGTATCGCAATAATTGTGATATGCCCGGTGCCGGTAACTTTTTTTAACCCTTCAATACTGATCAAATTTTCAAGATTCGTTGCAGTATAACCTAATCCCAATGAAGGCGAGGCTTCGATACGAACATTATAGGTTTTATACTCAACCGGCAATGGCTCATCAGGAAAGTCACGGTATGAAGCGGTAAAATTGAAACGGTCAAGATCGACACGCTGAGCGGAAACTGAAATAAAAAGGGAAGTCGTACAAAATACAAGGATAAGTTTTTTCATGAGAATTGGATTTTTGGCGTACAAATTGTTGTAACAGTAAACTAACGTTTAACAGGCGTAAAAATTGCCTGCAACGTGAACCTTTTCCGTTAGGTGATGAGTTTAAAAAAGATTGATCCTTATTCTTTTAAAATTTCTTTCGGCCCATATAAATAACTGGTAATAATCTTCTTCCGCTGATTGGTAGTTTGCGGTCCGCACCCGCCTTATCCTTCTTTTTCATATCCAAATGAAAAACCGTGAATCCTAAACTTTAAAATTTACGGTTATGTCAAATCCTTTACGTACTCCAAAACTTGCCATTCTTTGTTTCTTCACCATCATTCACCTTTCAATAAATGCGACTGTTTTCCCGATCAATGTAACTTTTAGCGGGTCACAGGAAACACCTGCAAACACATCTGCTGGTACAGGAACATTTGTAGGTACGTACAATGATGCCACCGACAGTCTGATCTACACAATTAATTTTAGCGGACTCTCTGCAAATGTTACTGCTGCCCATTTTCACGCAGCGCCTCCCGGTATTGCTGCCGGTGTACTTATTGGGCCAGGAGGTTTTCCTACAGGCGTCACAAGTGGAAGTTTTACTGATACATTAGTATTAACTGCCAGCCAGGAGGATAGCCTGAAGCGGGGCCTTTTTTATTTTAATATTCATACCTCGGCATTTCCGGGTGGTGAGATCAGGGCACAGATCTTTTTACAAGACCCAACATTTGTTGTCCCTGACATTACTTGTATTACTGATACGACTGTAGACAATACCCCCGGCCTCTGTTCTGCATCAGTGCAATTCGGAGCAGATACAAATACTGCGGTGCCCACAGCTACATTATTTTACCGTATCGGAAATACAACCATAACATCACCGCATGTCTTTCCAGTCGGTACTACTACTGTTATCGCCACAGCACTAAATGGAGCCGGCTATGATTCCTGTTCATTTAAAGTAATTGTAGAAGATACCGAGCCGCCGGTAATTACTTGCCCGGCAAACATTACACAAGCAAATGATCCTGGCCAGTGTGGAGCTGTCATTAATTATACCGTTACGGCTACAGATAATTGCACATCAAGTGTTACAGTTACAGTACATCCGGCGTCAGGAAGCTTTTTCCCTGTTGGCGTAACTACCGTTACGGCAACTGCTACTGATGGAGCAGGTAATACAACTACATGTTCATTTACTGTAACGGTAAATGATGTGGAGCCGCCCGTGATTCATGATCTTTTTGTAACACCTCCGGTGTTGTGGCCGCCGAATCATAAAATGAAAAACGTGGATGTAGATTATACAAGTACTGATAATTGTCCCGGGCCCATCACCTGCAACATAACAGTAGCAAGCGATGAGCCGCAGAGTGGAACTGGCAATGGTGACAAGGCTCCTGATTGGGATATATTAAATGATCATCATATAAAGCTTCGCGCCGAAAGAGCCGGTGATGGTGATGGAAGAGTTTATACTGTTACTGTTACCTGTACGGACCAACATGGAAATACCGCAGCAGGGACAAGAACTGTATTAGTGCCGCACGATATGCGGGCAAAGGATATCAGAGCTCTTGTATTCCAATATTGGACACAAGGTAATGGCCACGGACATGGTCATAAAACCGATGCAGGATCTTCAGACGGTCGAAATGTTATTGTGATGAATGAAGAAAATCCGGAAAAGAGCAGTTTAGTTCGTGTATATCCAAATCCAAGTACCAGCTATTTTACAATTAATATCGAAAATGCAAATAGCCAGGATAAAATTTCAATAAGATTGATCGATGTAGCAGGAAGGGTGGTCGAGGTTAGGAAAAATCTTTCCGGAAACCAAACATTGAAGATTGGCGACAATCTGAAACCCGGGCTTTATTTTGCGGAAATAAGACAAGGTAATTCATCAAGGCAGATCAAACTACTAAAACAATAGTTCCCATAAGTGGTCGTTTGCAAAGGCAGTGAAGTTTTATCACTGCCTTTTTTTATTGTCAATAAATGAAAACGTATAACCCCAGTTATTTATTCTTCGTGTTCTTACCAGCACTAAATGATTATTGAAATCGTTTTATATTAATAAAACGAAGCCTATGAATACCGGTTCAGAAGTAGAAAAAATTATCAGGGATTACATTGAGCAACAACGAAAGTCTCAATATTATCATAGGAAAAAAAATGACGCAGAGAAAGAATACAATAAGCTGTTGGTTAATTTTGGTGGAGAAGCAAAAAATTTCTCACTGGAGGAAGCAAATAAGATTTACCAGGCATTCCGGGAGATACAGATAAATGAAGAAGAGTTGAAAAGTGCCGAGGATAAATTTAATGACGCCGATGAGAAACTAAAAGAGCTGGGCCATATTCTTTTTCATGCAACAATAACTGCCAACATTATGATACCACCCGTCAATGGAGAAGAGGTGGTCTCAAAACAGATAACAGTGAGTTTTCCAAATGGACAAGCATTGGTTATTTAATAAAAAAACCGTCTCGCCACAGGCGAGACGGTTATCCAAAACCGAACACATAAGTTATTGTACGGCTAACTTTGTTGTAGTCGAAACAGTATTGGTAACACCTGTTACTCTTAAGAGATAACTTCCCCTGCTAATAGCTTGTGGTATTCTTACTTCTTCAATATGCATGCTGCTATTCACATTCACTTCTTTTGACTGAATTAATTTCCCCGAAATATCCAAGAGATTTACATGGTATTTGCCGGCAGGTTGATTCGCAAACGACACTTTTACAAACCCATTTGGAGTAACCGGGTTAGGAAAAACGGCAATACCATTATTTGCAATTGCATTTAGTTGTGGCGATTTCTTTGTCACTTCGTCTGCACCTGGCTGCTTTTGTTCCTCTATTACTTCGGCTTTCCTGTCCTTCTTCCTTTTCTTTTCAAAAGCAAGTACGCCATTAGCAAGGTCGGATGCGTTAAAAACAGCAGCATTAGTAGATACTTTTTCTGCCAGCATTGTTGTAAGGTCAAACCGGTAGTAGCCAATAGAAGATTCTGAGCTCGCAACGATCACTTTGCTTCCTTCTTCCACCATCGCACCGTTTGTTGAAAAACCATCAGGTAATCCCTTAATAGCTCCCATATGAGTAGCTACTCTCGTGTCAATAACAACCTTAAAAACATTTCTGTTCGCCATCAGTACATATAAATTACCAGAAGCGTCGGCAATCATATCTCCACCATAACCTTTGCGGCTATGAACAGAATAAGTTGAAATGCTGGGATCGTCGATTAAAGCACCAAGATCCGTAATAACAGGATTTTTACCAGTAGTAAACCGGATCAGGTGATTGGCATCGTTCGTCAATGCATAGCCATTTCCGTCAGATGCTATCACCATGCGACATATTTGATTAGCGGCATCACCAGGACCAGTTACAGATCCAAATGGCTCATTTTCGAAATAGTAAAATTTATTTGTCTTTAAATCCAGGTAACGGAGTTGATTTATACCCATTGGAGTATAATAAAGTCTTTCATTTTTTCTGTCATAGGCCATTGCAGCGGAATTTGTAGCAAACGGTTTATCGTATTGATTTGCCGATCCCTTGACCACAACAGTTCGTACTCTTACAGTTTTTCCCTGTGCAGCATCAAGTTCCTGGTCAAGGTTCACCACCTTCTTAACAGGTGCTTTTGTTGCGGTTGCATCTTTTTTCGCTACGGGGTTGCCGGTCCTTGCATTGAATGCTTCGGTTTCCTGTTTGCTTTGGTAAATAGATTTTATTTCTTCTCCTGTAGTAATGTTGATATGACGGACTTCTTTCCAACTTCTTCCACCTTTTTCAAAAGAAGTGATCGCATAACCTGTGAGGGGTTGTTCAGCTTTTTTTCTTTTTTGAGCAAATGCTACAGTAATGAAAGAACTCATTACAAGCAGTAGTAGAGCTTTTTTCATAAACGTTAGGTTTTGTAAAAGTAATCTACGATATTTTTCGTTGAACAAAAAAAATTATTGATGAGCAGCTTATTTTTTATATGAATGGGGAGGGCGAGCTTTTCTATTTGGATGATAGAATAAAAAAACCGTCTCGCCTAAGGCGAGACGGTTGCATAGAATCATTTGATTTATTCTTACTTAGCCTTATCGGTGGATGTAGGTGATGGCGCTGGCATCTGTTGCCCCATCATCTTCATCAAATCCCTTGCATCCATAAATGCCCAATGCTCTACGGCCTTGCCATCCTTAAAACGTACTACCTCTATCCCGCTCATGTCATAGGGGCCTGCAGGCATGTCCGGTAACGAACCATCAGAAGTGCCTGTCCAACGCATCCAGGCCATCACGTACTCGTCGTCAGCAAACACCTTTTTTGTTTCTGATTTCATTGTACCTGCATTCTTCATCATTGTGATCATTGCTTTTAAACTATCCCTTCCCATATCTCCCTTGGGGGTATGATCAACAAAATCGCTGGCAACGACGCTGTCGATGCGGCTAAGATCGCCGGTCTGGAAAGCAGTATCTACTGCGCGAAAAGCATCCAGGTTTTTCCTGGCGGCGTCACTCATGCCTTCGGTGGTCGCAGCCTTTTCGTTGCAGGCAGTCAAAAAACAAATCGTAGCAGCAAAAAGAATAAAAAGGAACTTTTTCATGTTGGTTTATTTTTAGTTAAAAGAAAGAATGTTCAGGTGCGGCGATTATTTCAATCCGATGAATTCAAAAAGTTGCCGGATAGATTCAAAATGGGGAATTAAGGTAGGAAACTTTATAAAATATGACCAAATCAATTTTTCCCTTTCTTATTTTCACGGTATGCAAGCACTCACATTTGGCGGGGTTGAAACTATCATTCGTCAATCCGTTCCTGATCCCAGGGTCCTGGAACCCACTGATGCTATTGTTCAAATTACATTATCCGGTATTTGCGGTTCTGACCTTCATGTTTATCATGGAAGAGAAACAGGAATTGATCACGGCACTGTGATGGGGCACGAATTTGTCGGAACAATTGTCGAAGCCGGGGATGGTGTAAAAAAATTTAAGAAAGGGTCAAGAGTGCTCAGTCCTTTTACCACTTCATGCGGCGCATGTTTTTATTGTCGCATCGGTCTTACTTGCCGCTGTGAAAAAGGTGATCTTTTTGGTTGGGTGCAGTCGGGTGATGGATTACAGGGAGCACAGGCACAGTATGTCCGGGTGCCAATGGCGGATACCACGCTCATTTCTTTGAGCAATGATCTGAGTGAAGAGAAAGGTTTGCTGTTGGGTGATGTTTTTTCAACGGGGTTTTTCTGTGCAGAAAATGCTGGTGTAAATGAAAAAGGCACTTATGTAGTTATTGGTTGCGGCCCGGTTGGCTTAATGACAATTGTTGCAGCCAAACATCTTGGCGCGGAAAATTTATTTGCAATTGATCTTTCAGATAAAAGATTGCAAGTGGCGAAAGAATTTGGCGCCATCCCGGTAAATTCTTTGAAGACAGATGCCAAAACATCAATCTTAAATTCCACGAATGGTCGCGGCGCAGATGCTGTGATGGAAGTAGTGGGTAGTGGTGAGGCACTTCGTTTAGCAATTGATCTTTTAAGACCCGGCGGTACAATTTCATCGGTTGGAGTACATACAGCGGAAAATTTTTCATTTTCCCCTGGTGAAGCGTATGATAAGAATCTTGTGTATAAAATTGGGCGTTGTCCTGCACATTATTATGCCGAAAAGCTTTTAAAGGAGGAGGTAATACAACAATACCCGGTGGACAAGATCATTACACATCATTTTGCATTAGAAAAAGGCGAAAGAGCCTATGAAGTATTCGATAAAAAGCTTGACGATTGTATAAAGGCCGTGTTGCATCCTTAGAAAGTTTATTTCTCCACCGCTTATCAATCTGCCGGTCTATTTTTTATAAATGCGTTAATTTCGCCGTTCAAATCTGAACAATAGCTGCATTTAATGAGACACCACATTCTGCTTGGTTTTTTTATAACTGCTTCATTTGCTGCTTTTGCACAGCAAAGAATTACTGGCCTTGTTGAAGATGACGAAACGGGTTCACCTGTTTCATTTGCTTCCGTAATTCCTGAACGAGGCCAGGGAATCATGACTGATTCTCTGGGCAAATTTACTTTTGTAATTCGCAAGCAGTCGCGATTGAATGATTCGATACTGATCAGTGCTGCCGGTTATCTTCCGAAAAAAACTGCTATCCGGGAATTATTGAGCAACAGTAGAGTAACACTCATTCAAAACTATGCACTATTACAACAGGTAAAAGTGTTTGCTTCATTAAAAGGTGATTACCAAAAATTTGGTTATTACAGGGATTGGAAAGTAGTAAATCAAGGCGGTGAGATCGGATACATTTTTGATCTGTCCCAAAAACGAGTACAAATCGGACAGGTGCAGGTAAAGGTGAACCATAATTATGATACCTGTTGGTTAAAATTACATTTAAGGGATGTTGCGAACTCGGGTTTTAGGCTGCCGGAAAATGAGGTCTTAAAAAAAGAAGTCATAGTACCCACGACAATAAAATACGGATTGGTCGAATTTGATTTGAGTTGGCAGCAAGTTAATATCCCAACTAACAGGCTTTATGTTGGTTTTGAACTTTTGCGTTGCGGCTGTTCAGAATCTGCTGCACCATCTTTCTTTTTTATGGGGAATGAAGATGGACTCAATTTTTATAAAGAATCAGGACAGGCTTCCTGGAAACGAGGTGGAGATCATACTATCTATGTACGGATGCTGGCTAAATAAGCCGGGCAATTTCTGCTGTCTATTTCAAACATCAAAATCACTTAACTTCCAACTTTTAAAAAATACAACACATGAGAAAATCATTCTTAATTATCCTTTCTCTTGTTCTCAGCGTGCAATTAATAAATGCGCAGGAAGAAAAGTTAGATATGGATATGATCAACAAGATCCGCAAAGAAGGTCTTGAAAATTCCAGGGTCATGGAAATCGCGATGTATCTCACAGATATAAGTGGTCCGAGACTTACAGCCTCTCCAGGTTACATGCGTGCTGCTACCTGGGCAAAGAATAAATTGAATGAATGGGGTTTATCCAATGCAAACCTCGAACCCTGGGGTGAATTTGGAAAAGGCTGGGAACAAACAAAATGTTATGTGGCTATGACGGCTCCCTATTATGTTCCATTAATTGCAATGCCCCGTGCATGGACAGGCAGCACACCAGGGGATGGGTCAATGAAAGGTGGAGTGATCTTGATAAAAGCGAAAGACAGTGTTGAGTTACTGAAGTATGCCGGAAAGTTGAAAGACAAAATCGTGATGACCTGGTCGGAAGCAAAACTTTCTCCGTCTTTTGAACCTGATGGTAACCGCTTTGCTGATAGCAGTTTGGAGAAAATGGCAAAAGCAGAACCTCGTCCGCAACAACAGGGCGGACAACGCAATCAGCAAGGAAATAATCAAAATGCGTTCATGCTGCAAAGAAGAATGAACGAGATGATAAGTAAGGAAAAACCGGCCCTGATCCTTACCATGACGGCAAGAGGTACGGATGGGACTATTTTTGTGAGCAGCGGCGGCTCCTACGGTAAGGACGCTGAACCTGCACCGGCAAGCGTTGTGCTTTCTTCAGATGACTATTTAAGGATTCAGCGTTTGATTGAATCCGGTGTGTCCGTAACACTCGAAGCAGAAGTAAAAACAAAATTTTATACCGATGACCTGAAAGGATACAATGTTATTGCTGAAATTCCGGGTACCGATCCTGCATTAAAGGAAGAGGTTGTAATGCTTGGCGGGCATCTTGATAGCTGGCATGCAGCAACCGGTGCAACTGATAATGCTGCAGGTTGCGCAGTAATGATGGAAGCAGTAAGAATTTTAAAAGTATCAGGTTTCAAACCACGTCGTACAGTTCGTATTGCATTGTGGAGTGGTGAAGAACAAGGATTGCATGGCAGCCGCAATTATGTAAAGAAGCATTTTGCCGACCCTACAAAGATGGTTCCGACTGCAGAACATGGAAAAGTATCTGCCTACTATAATCTGGATAACGGTACTGGAAAGATCCGCGGAATTTATTTGCAGGGAAATAAAGAGGCAGGACCTATTTTTTCAAAATGGCTTGAACCATTTAAAGATCTTGGCGCGGGAACGGTTACAATAAACAATACCGGTGGTACAGATCACCAGGCGTTTGACGGAGTTGGGATACCGGGATTTCAATTCATACAGGACCAAATTGAATACAATACGAGAACTCACCATACAAATATGGATACGTATGATCACCTGGTGGCTGATGATCTGAAACAAGCAGCTACTATCGTTGCTTCATTTGTTTATAATACGGCACAAAGAGACCAGAAGATCCCAAGGAAGGCAATGCCCCAGGCACAAGTGCCAGGCAATCGGGCATTCTGATTTTATTCAACGATTTTCTACATTAATCAATAATTATTAATTAATAATTATTGATTATTTTTTTGTGGATGCTCGTAAATGAAACGAACCTGTGCATTTTTCTTTTCTGTTGAAGTCAGGTATAGCTGGTATCGCTTTGTGCCCACGGAAATCAGGAGCAATGCAGTGTTAGGAGGTATATCACCAAGATTTTCTGCCACCATCGTTATTTCCTGTTCTTTATTATTGAGATCAACTTTTATTTCGAGTGTTATCGGTTTTGCTGTGAGTTTTTGATTTGATGCCAATGGCTGGTTGTTCAATAGTACGGTGATGATGTCGCCATCGATCTGGGCATTGTCATAAAAATCCAGGCGAATTATACCGGTATCGACTTTAATCTCTTTTATATGTTCAAAATCAGATTCGGCAACCCTTGATAGCGTGATTTTCCCCGGGGGACAGCTTGCATAATTATTCATAGTGACGCCACCCCAATCACCGGTAAGCACTTCCTTATTGTCCTGTTTTTCATAAGCAAGATTATATTGTTTAATACAAGGGATACAATCTGGCGGTACATGAAAGGTCAATACTTTAAGTTCATTTATGCTCAGTGTTTTATTTACAGGATCATATGTGCCGCCGAAATCTTCTTTTACATAATTTGTTACATCTGAGTAATGATAAGAGGCGCCGTTGAGTTTAGATCCATTAGATTTTATGTTCAACTCGATATTATAAACCCGGAAGCAACCACCCGGTCCTTGGGTTAATGTACCCCGCCATACGCCATTGAGGTTTTGCGAAGCGGAAGCAAGGGAATACAGTAAACCAATAAGCAGGAAAGAGGCGGCTTTCATTGCCGGTAAACTTAAATCAAATTCTCAATTCGGGGATTAGGATTTATGGGAGCGGTATCGGCGCAGTGCTTTTCACATATTTGAACCGGACCATCGCATTCTTTTGTTCAGTTGAAGTGATTCTAACTTCAAAACGTTGGTCTCCCGCAGTTACAATCATCAATGAAGTATTTGGAGGAATTTCTCCAAGGTTTTCTGCCACCATGACCAATTCATGATCTGGATTTGATTCATCCAATTTCAAATTAATTATTAAGGCAGTGGCGGATAACCTTTTTTTCGAAAGTATTAATTGTTTATCCAGGTAGACTGATATGGTGTCATTGTCTATTTGCCCGTTATCAAACAATTTCACAACAACATGTTCAGTATTTATTATAAGCGTTTTTACAAGATCATTCTCTCTCGACCTGAGCAGATCCCGGGTTTTTGTATTGGGCGCCACAGTAAGATTCTTGTTTTGGGTTTGTGTCTGGTATGTCTCCGCCTTTTTTGCTGTATCAATTTTAGGTCTCACCAACACCGCATCACTATTTGACTTTGTTGCAGGATTTTTTTTGGGTGTTGTTGTTTTTGGCGTCGGAGTTGTTTTTGCGGTTGTGTTGTTATTAGTTGCAGGATTATTTTTTACAAGGGGCGGGTTATTATTCACGGGGGAGTTCTTTTTTCGTAAAAAGGGTTCGACATAAAAGTCGGACGTAGGAACTTTTCTTAAAAACATTTTACCACCACCGCAATCTTCGCCCCGAAATACTTGCCGAAGCGAATCCGTTTTTTCAATTATGCTGGTAAATGTCCCTTCGAGAAATTCTTCTTTGCCTGACTTTGTATAAGTAAGTAAACATTTTTGAATGCAGGCAGAACTGGATAACGACATTTTTACTTCCACAGTTTTGATTTCCTGTATCAAAGCATTGCCCGATGCATTTGAAAAGTTACCAGTCATTGTGCATTTGCCATAAAACCGTTTGTCCTGGTAGGAGTATGTAACGCCTGATAGTGTACTTTTTGTCTGTTCCACTTGCACCTCGAAGCGGTATTGCTCACCTTCATCGGTAATAAAATATCCTCGCCAAATGCCGGTAATGTTCTGAGCAATTGACACGAAAGAAAAAGCCGGCAAAAAGGTGAAAACGGTGAGTACAAATCTTTTCATGTTCCTTACGATCACCTTGTAAAGCTAACAAATAAGTTTCTTCCCGTGAATCTACTACACAAACGGATTGTTAATATTATTTAACTGATGGTGAAACCTACAAAAGGCAAGTCGGTCAGGGATGTTAAGCAGCCCGCATCGATGGGTAGAATAATACTTGCTCGCCTCGTTCTTGTTAAAAAACTACTTATCTGCATACAATTAAAAAAAGATAACGATCATGCAGCTTGCGGAGACGTTTTGCGTCATTTGACGAATAATTATAAGAGTGTGATAAATAAAAAAACTCTGGAAGGACTTCGCTAAATTTGCCACCTTGTAAAAACGAATTGGTAATGATCAATATCACATTTCCCGATGGCGCGGTGCGACAATATCAAAAAGGTACTACTGCAATCGACATTGCAAGATCGATATCCGAAGGGTTGGCAAGAAAAGTGATCGCTGCGGGTGTGAATGGACAGGTGTGGGATGCATCAAGACCCATAAATGAGGACGCTGCAATTAAACTTTATTCATGGAATGATGCGGAAGGTAAGAATACATTCTGGCATTCATCTGCGCACTTAATGGCAGAAGCCGTTGAAGGAATGTTCCCTGGTGTAAAATTCTGGGTTGGTCCACCGGTGGAGAATGGTTTTTATTATGACATGGATCTCGGCGATAGAAAAATAAGTGAAGAAGATCTTGTCGCGATCGAAAAAAAGATGAATGAGCTGGCAAAAAAGAATAACAAATATGTAAGAAAAGAAATTCCGAAAGCAGACGCGGTGAAATATTTTAGCGATAAAGGCGATGAATATAAATTAGATCTGCTTCAAAACCTGAATGATGGTGAGATAACTTTTTATACGCAGGGAAATTTTACTGATCTGTGTCGCGGGCCACATATACCAAATACAGGATTGATAAAAGCAATTAAACTTACCAATATTGCCGGCGCTTATTGGAAGGGTGACGAAAAGAATAAACAGCTTACCAGATTGTATGGTGTCACTTTTCCATCGCAAAAAGAATTAGATGAATACCTGGCTTTGCTTGAAGAAGCAAAAAAAAGAGATCATAGAAAGCTGGGAAAAGAACTTGGCATTTACACGATGGATGATGATGTAGGCCCTGGTTTGATCATGTGGATGCCAAATGGCACGGTAATAATTGAAGAGTTGGAAAAGCTAGCCAAAGAAACGGAGCAAGAAGCGGGGTATAAAAGAGTCGTCACTCCGCATATTGCAAAAGAAAGTATGTACCTGACCAGCGGGCACCTTCCCTACTATGCCGATAGCATGTATCCGCCGATGGAAATGGAAGGGGAGAAGTATTATTTGAAATCGATGAATTGTCCGCATCATCACAAGATCTATGCCGCTGAGCCGAAAAGTTACCGGGACCTTCCGTATCGGGTTGCTGAGTATGGAACTGTCTACAGGTATGAACAAAGCGGGGAATTGTTTGGGTTGATGCGGGTTCGTTGCCTGCATATGAATGATGCCCATATTTACTGTACCAAGGACCAGTTTGAAGAAGAGTTCAGGGCAGTAAATGAGATGTACCTGAAGTATTTCAAAATATTTGGCATTGATAAATACGTGATGCGGTTATCGCTGCATAGCGCCGATAAGCTTGGAAAGAAATATGTGAACGAACCACAGCTTTGGATCGAAACGGAGCAAATGGTGAGACAGGTACTCATTAATTCCAAGATCCCGTTTGTTGAAGTACAGGATGAAGCGGCTTTTTACGGGCCTAAAATCGATGTGCAAATATGGAGTGTAATCGGTCGTGAATTTACACTGGCTACAAACCAGGTTGATTTTTCGCAGGGCCGCAGTTTTAAATTGCAATACACAACACCCGATAATCAGACTGAAACCCCATTGATCATCCACAGGGCCCCCCTTGGAACCCATGAAAGGTTCATCGGCTTTCTTTTAGAGCATTATGCAGGGAAATTGCCACTTTGGCTGGCCCCGGTTCAGGTAAAAGTGCTACCCATTAGCGATAAGTTTCTAGATTATGCAAAGAGTGTGGCAGATAAACTGAAAAAATCAGATATTCGTGCGGAGGTTGATGACCGCAATGAAAAGATAGGGAAGAAGATCCGTGATACCGAATTGATGAGAGTACCTTACATGTTGGTTGTAGGTGAAAAAGAAATGAATGAAAATAAAGTGGCGGTAAGGAGACAAGGCAAGGGAGATCTGGGTGTGAAACCAGTAGATGAGTTTGTAGGTGAGATTAAGGTTGAGGTTAAGGATAGAATAACCGAGTAAATGTTCAGGGCCCAATGCTCAACGATCAATGGCCAATCATAAAATAGTTGAGAATTGAACATTGAAAATTGATCATTGAACATTTTCCTCAATTCCCTATTGAGGATTTTACAAATAAATAAATACTCCCTTTTAGGGAATGGGGGTTTAACTAAACAATTTAAATGGCAGTACAACAAGGAGGATTCAAACCTGGTGGTGGATTCAATAAACCCGGTGGTGGCGGAGGATTTAATAAACCAGGTGGTTTCAACAAAGGTGGCTTCAGAGGACGATTTGTTCCCCGCAAAGAAGCTGAACATCGTATCAACAATTTTATCAGAGTGCCGCAAGTGAGGCTTGTCGGCGATAATATCGAACCAGGAGTTTATAATACGCAGGATGCATTGCGTATGGCGCAAGATCAGCAACTTGATCTTGTAGAAATTTCTCCAACGGCCGATCCCCCGGTATGTAAGATCATTGACTACAACAAATTCCTCTACGATAAGAAGAAGAAGGAAAAGGAAATGAAGGCCAAAAGCAAAACGGCTGAGGTAAAAGAAATTCGTTTTACTCCCAATACTGATGATCATGACTTCGACTTCAAAGCCAAGCATGCTGAGAATTTTTTGAAAGATGGCAATAAGGTAAAGGCCTATGTACAATTTAAAGGTCGTGCCATCCAATTCCAGGAAAGAGGTCAACTGCTTCTTCTAAAATTTGCAGAAAGGCTCAATGAGTTTGGAACGTTGGAAAGCATGCCGAAAATGGAAGGTCGCCGTATGCTGGCAATGTTTGCCCCGAAGAGTCAAAAGAAAAAAGCCTGATCATCTAATTAAAAATTAAACTTTTCAGTGAAAAAGATTTTCATAGCTATTGTTTTGTTTACAGGTTTTGCTTTTCAATCAAAGGGCCAGGATTACGTTAGCATTTCAAAAGAGTATTGTGATTGTTTTAAAAAGTTGAAGGATACTATGGACACGGAATTTCGTGTTCTCCTGATCCGGGTTGCAAAACAGGCCGATGTCAAGACTGCCTTTGCGAAAGAAATGGCTAATCTCGATTCCCCGAAACAAAAAAGACTTGCTGAACAATTAGAAGCTCTCGGAACAGATTTGGAATCCGAAGAAACTGAATCGGGTCGTTGCGGGATGGCACTGGATAAAAAATACGACAAGTATATTGACACACCTAAAAAAGAGATGGACTTCACAGTTAAGCTGACTGATGAGCTGAAAAAGAATAAGAGTTGCGAATTTCTTTGGGCGGTTTCTGTATTTGCTTTAGCATTTAGCGAGGACCAAGACAAATAGTAAAAACCAGTTAGATGGATATCGAGGTTCTGCGAACCATATGTTTATCCTTTCCTGCGGTTACCGAAGATGTAAAGTGGGGGAATGATCTTTGTTTTTGTGTTGCAGGCAAGATGTTTTGTGTGACCAACCTGGAACCACCACATACATTTTCGTTTAAAGTAACTGATGCTGAATTCGAGGAGCTCTCTCAGGCAGAAGGATTCAAACCGGCGCCATATATGGCAAGGGCAAAATGGGTGCTTGTCACTGATTCTTCGAAACTTAGCAGGAAAGATCTGAAAAACTATCTTCAACAGAGTTATGAACTAATAACGGCCAAATTTTCCCGTAAACAAAGAAAGGAATTGGGTATTGAATAGGGAGCAAGTTTTTTCAAACTTACCCTTGCCCGAACAGCATTCTGCCTTATCTTTGCGACCCCGAAATCAACCTCAATAGTTCTTTCGATTTTGGGACTGATTCCTGAAGAGGTCAAACAAGGGTTCCGACTGTTCGGAAACACCTCAAGGGTTAATTTAAAAAGCATTTAAAATGCCTAAGGTAAAAACAAACTCCAGCGCCAAAAAACGCTTCAAAGTGACCGGCACTGGAAAGATCATGCATCAAAAGAGTTTCAAACGTCACATTCTTACCAAGAAATCTAAAAAACGCAAAAGGGCACTTGGCCACGCCGGACTTGTTAGCAAAGCCAATTTGGACTTTGTAAAACGTCTTTTAAGGCTCAGGTAAGAAAACAAGGCACGAGGCACAAGATTTGAACCTTGATCCTTGTCCCTTCAATCATTAAACTCTAACAATTTTAAACTAATTAGATATGCCTCGTTCAGTAAACTCTGCCGCAAGTAAGGCTCGCAGAAAGAAAATATTAAAGCAAGCCAAGGGTTATTATGGCAAACGGAAAAACGTTCTTACGGTTGCAAAGAATGTAGTTGAAAAAGGGATGACCTATATGTTTGTAGGTCGCAAATTGAAAAAAAGAAATTATCGTCAATTATGGATTGCACGGATTAACGCGGCTTGTCGCGAAGAAGGAATCACTTATTCTGAATTCATCAACAAGCTTCAGAAAAAAGGAATTGAACTGGATCGCAAAGTGCTTGCTGATCTTGCGATGAATAATTCTGAGACTTTCAAGAGTCTTATTGCACAGGTGAAATAAGACTTAATCAAATAAAGGCAGAAGCCGGCTCTGAAAATCATAGCCGGCTTTTTGCTTTTTGAATTTGCCAAACTTATACATTTGTACCCACTAAAGGATTTGGCCACTTAACAACCCATTGAGTTTAATGAATAACACCTACCTCGATCTTGTAAAACAAACTTTCAATTTTCCCCAGGAAGGATTGGAAGTAGAAGATGGAAATTTCTATTTCAACGGACTCGATATGAAAGCGCTGATCGCCAAGTATGGTACGCCTATGAAATTGACCTACCTGCCAAAGATCGGGATGCAGATCAAAAAAGCTAAGAACTTGTTTGCCGCTGCAATTAAGAAACATAAGTACGAGGGAAAATATCATTATTGCTATTGTACGAAAAGTTCACATTTCAGTTTTGTGGTGGAAGAAGCGCTGAAGCATGATATCCATCTTGAAACATCTTATGCTTACGATATTGAGATCATCAAAAAACTCTATGAGAAGAAAAAAATTACAAAAGATATTCATATCATTTGTAATGGATATAAGCAAAAAAATTATACCCGGCGAATTGCTAACTTATTAAATACGGGTTTTAACAATGTAATACCGGTACTCGATAATAAAGAGGAACTAAGAGAATATGCAAAGACCGTAAGAGTACCTTTTAAAGTGGGGATAAGAGTTGCAGCGGAAGAAGAACCTACGTTTCCGTTTTATACATCACGACTTGGTATCAGGGCAAAAGATATACTGGAATTTTATGTAGACCGGATCGAAGGCTATGAGAGCAAGTTTCAGCTAAAGATGCTTCACATCTTTCTTAATAAAGGTATTAAAGATGATATTTATTACTGGAGCGAATTGAATAAGATCATTAACCTTTATTGCCAATTAAAAAAAATTTGTCCTGAACTTGATTCAATAAATATCGGCGGCGGATTCCCCATCAAACATTCTCTTGGATTTGAATATAAATATGATTTCATGATCAGTGAGATTGTTCGCAATATCAAGACCGCGTGTAAAAAAGCAAGGGTACCGATGCCGCATATCTTTACAGAATTTGGAAGTTTCACTGTTGGTGAAAGTATGGCGCATATTTTCAGTGTGATCGGTGAAAAAGTGCAGAATGACCGGGAGACATGGTATATGATCGATTCATCTTTCATCACCACTTTACCGGACACATGGGGTATCGGGGAAAAGTTTTTAATGCTCCCCATTAATAAATGGGACCAGGAATACCATCGCGTTGTCTTAGGCGGTATTACCTGTGACAGTCATGATTATTATGATTCCGAAGAGCATATCAATGAAGTGTTTCTTCCAAAGATTGTAAATGGAGAGCCGCTGTATGTTGGCTTTTTTCATACCGGCGCCTACCAGGATCAGATCAGCGGATATGGCGGAATCAAACATTGCCTTATACCATCGCCAAAGCATGTAATAGTTGGTCATGATAAAAATGGCAAACTGACTGATTGGTTATATGCCAAGCAACAAACTGCACAGAGTATGCTGAAAATACTGGGGTATAAATAAAAGAGGCCCTTTCTTCCAAACACACGGTTACAAATTTCACAGGTACATTTTAGTGCAATACATGGTTAGGAGGCGAAAAGGCCTGGTATTTTTATAAGATCTTACTCTCTGACTTTTCTTGTCCTTGTGGCGCCCCGTTTTGCTGCATCAACAGGTTGTACTCTTGAAATTTTCTTGTCGTCAATTCTAACCACTTCAGTTTTGCTCGTATCTTTTAGTGGTTCGGTTTTATCATTTTCTGTAAACTCTTTATTGGCAAAATCTTTCAGATCCACACTATCTGATGCATTCTCACTATCGAATTGCATAAATCTTAATGCAGTTGCCGTCGAATCAGGTTTTTTTTGAGACATTGTTGGTTTGAAAACCCTGTTTGAATATTCTTTTGCTACTTCGCAACTGGCAGCTGAAGCTACCAACAAAAGAACGATAGCGACCTGGGCGGCACCTGCTGACTTCATGGCTTTAGATTTTTGTTTGTAGAGATTCGGTTTATTTTAGTCTACCATTTTCGTTTTCCTTTTGCGTTATTATTGTTATAGTTCTTCCTTCCTTTATATTTACAATCATTGTATTCGTTGTCATCATATCCATTATCATTCAAATATTTTTCATCCAGGTAAAATCTGTCATCATAACCTTTCCAATACATATATCCATCAGGATTGCGATAGTAATACCGGCCATCATTATAGCGACCAATTACAATATCAGGCGTCCTGACAATGATCAGTGGATAGCGCCTGTAGCCATAACCATATTTTTTTCTTTGTCCGGGAGCATAAGGTCTTGCTGATCTGCCTCCGTAAACTTTTTTAGCCTGACCAGGAGGAAGATGTTGGGGATTGGGATAATAGACGGGTGGCGGCGGTGGTGGAGGATATGAAGGATACTCTCTGGGCGGATATCGTCCTTCATACACTGGTCTGCTGGAGCGACAACTAACAGCAATAATTAAAATTGAAAATAAACTGACCGTTTGTAGAATTTTCAACATTTTCATGTGCAGGATTTTTACATTTATATTTTTCTACGTCCAATTCAACGGCCAAAAAAATCTAAAATGTTTTAACATGAAGCAAATTCTGATATTATTAACAGCCGGAATATCTATTTCAACGATTGCCACAGCGCAAACGCCGGAGGATTCAGTGAAAGCTGTCATTAATCAACTGTTTTCAGCAATGAAAGCAGCCGATGCTTCAACGCTAAAAGATGCTTTTGCTGATAGTGCAGTACTGCAAACTATCCGCCGCAGACAGGACGGAACTTTTTTTGTGCAAAATGAAAAGGTAAGCGATTTTGTAAACCAGATCGGAATGGCAAAAAAGGACTCGCTTGATGAACGTATCACGTTTGAAACAGTAAAAATTGATGGCCCCCTGGCAACCGCCTGGACACCCTACAAATTTTATTATGCGGGAAAATTCAGTCATTGTGGAGTTAATTCATTCCAGCTGGTAAAAATTAATGGTCGCTGGAAAATCCAATTCCTGATTGACACACGCAGAAGGCAAAATTGTGAGTAATGATTTTTATTTATTATTTGTATCAGGGAAGAATTGTGTGCGGACGCCTTCTCCGCCTGCGGCGGATCGGGATGGAGCCAAAATGAAACCCCGCCGTAGAAACGGCAGGGTGTAAACCAAAACCAACTGCTTATGAGAAATTCTTAATTAGTAAGAACTATTTATTTTATCGTAATATCTTTTGCTGCTTCTCTGACTTCAGCCTTCTTTGGAAGGTTTAATATCAACACTCCATTGACGTAAGAAGCTTCGATCGCGGTTGCATCTATTTTATCATCAATTGTGAAAGAACGTTTAAAACTTCTATAGCTATATTCCTTGCGGATTTGCTTTTCTGTTTGACGCTTTTCTTCTGCTTTTCTTTCGGCCGAAATTGTTAATACATTGTTGTCTACATTTACTTTGAAATCAGTCTTTTCAAAACCAGGTGCAATCACATCAAGTGTATAACCACTATCAACTTCTTTGATATTTACCGGAACATACCCCTGTTTTGTCAGGAAATTATATCCATCATTAAGAACAACAGGTAACCCGGTAAAAAGTTCATCAACCATGTTGTCAAATGATCTGTCGAAGTTTCTGTTGTGAAATTTAGCGTGTGTCATAGTTATATAGTTTTTTAATGATTAAATTTTCAGCCATTTAATTGCTTCCCGTATTTTTCTTCAAACCATATACCATGCCAGTGAGAGGCTGGCTTTTCTGACGCTTTGGTCCAATTCCCCGATAATGGGAGACAGAATTTCCGAATTAAGAAATTTTTTCTGCCAGATTATCAAGCAAACAGATTCTATGAAAATCGGGACTCGTTTTTGATTATTTTTGCAAATCAAAATAAACGATAATGTATCCTGAAGAAATTGTCATACCAATGAAGGAAGAGCTCACAGAGCATGGATTTACTGAATTATTGACGGCAAATGAGGTCGAAGATCAGCTTTCCAAACAAGGTACAACCCTTGTAATGATAAATTCGGTATGCGGTTGTTCAGCAGGATCTGCAAGACCGGGCGTCATTCTTGCCGTCCTAAATAGTGATAAAAAACCAGATCACTTAGCTACAAGTTTCGCCGGTTTCGATATTGAAGCTGTGAGAAAACTTCGTGAGCATTTACTACCTTATCCGCCATCGTCACCTGCAATTGCATTATTTAAAAATGGTCAGCTTGTACATTTTATAGAGAGACATCAGATCGAAGGAAGGCCTGCACAAATGATTGCAAGTAATCTGATCAATGCTTTTGAACAGCATTGCAATTAATTTACTGATATGATTTCGTGGGTTTGGTTAACGTAAAAGGTTAACCAAGACCCACAATTTTCTTTTTGTATATTCGTCAACACTTTTTTGAACTAACCAACTACCGCTGATGTATCCGAATCTTTATTATGCCTTTCGTGACCTTTTTAATGTGGAATGGGAGCCTCTCAGATTTATAAATTCATTCGGTTTTTTTGTCGCTATTGCTTTTATCCTGGCAGCTATTATCCTTTCTGCCGAATTAAGACGAAAAAGTGAGCAAGGACTTTTGCAACCTACCGAGGTGCAGGTCATGGTTGGTAAACCGGCTTCTTTTATTGATCTGCTTCTTAATTTTTTGCTTGGTTTTGTTCTTGGATACAAGATCATCGCACTGTTCATAATGGATAAGTCAGTGACAGATGATCCGCAGGCCTTTATTTTTTCAGACAGGGGCAGTTGGCCGGCGGGCATTGTATTGGGTTTACTTTTTGCCGGTTTAAAATGGTGGGAAAAGAGAAAGCAGGTCTTGGAAAAACCTGAATTAAGAAAGATCAGAATTTGGCCACAGGATAGAGTAGGCGAACTAACAATTCTTGCCTTGGTCTTTGGTTTGATCGGGGCCAAGTTATTTGATGCATTTGAAAACTGGGAGACATTTATTAAAGATCCCAGCTCGATTTTTTCAGCTGAAGGGCTAACCTTTTATGGTGGCTTGATCTGCGCTGCGCTGGCGATCTGGTGGTATGCAAAGAAACATAAAATAGGATTTTGGCACTTGAACGACGCAGCAGCTCCGGCATTGATGCTCGCCTATTCAGTTGGTCGTATTGGTTGCCAGGTGTCAGGGGATGGTGACTGGGGAATACCGACTAAAACGGCCAACCCCTTTGGTTGGCTGCCCGACTGGATGTGGGGCTATACATATCCTAATAATGTTGCAAGAGAAGGTATTCCGATTCCAGGATGTAATGACAAGTTTTGCTTTGAACTTGCAGAGCCACATTACCCAACACCGTTTTATGAAACCGTTATTTGCTTTATGCTTTTTCTCATTCTATGGTCAGTAAGAAAGCGTCTTAAAATACCAGGCACTTTATTTGCTCTTTATTTGATGTTGAATGGGGTGGAGAGATTTTTTATTGAAAAAATAAGAGTGAATACAAAAATTGATGTCTTAGGCTTTCAATTTACTCAGGCAGAGTTGATTTCTTTCTTATTATTTATCTCAGGTTTGGCGCTTTGGTTTTATTTACGTAAAAGAAATACGATCGTTCGAAGTTGATTTTTCTTTGTCTTGTCAGGATAACTTCGATCAGCATTTTGTTTTTGAACTGCCTCCGATGTTTTAAAAGCCTTTCCCAGCAAAGGTTTCAGGGCAAGGGAATTTTTGTCGTCGAAATTAGATATGCACTTTATCAAACATTTTTCCCCAAACATTATGAGAAACCGCCGTTCTGACCTAAATTTGCATACATACTTGGACGGTAGTAATTAACTTACCCTTTGCAACTTTCCTTGAACAAACCAACTCTATTTTACGTTTTAAACTTGTAATCTTTCAATTATGAGGCAGTTAAAAATTGCCACCCAGATCACGAACAGAGACAGCCAGGCAGTTGAAAAGTATCTTCAGGAGATCTCAAAGATCCCGATGATCACTCCCGAAGAGGAGACCACACTTGCCCAGCGCATTAAAATGGCTCATCGTAATCCGGTTGACGCACAAAGAGCATTAGACAAATTGGTGCAAGCCAACCTTCGATTCGTG
>JAICGN010000030.1 GCA_025923075.1 Chitinophagaceae bacterium | reverse complement strand
CTTCCTGCCGCTGTGATAATCGTTATAATAAAAGCAATGCTAAACATTGAAACAAAAGGCATCGCTTTATCAAGCCATTTTGATTTACCGCTTAACAGCCTATTAAAAATTAAGCCCGCCCCAATCGGAATGATGATCATCTTCGAAATGTCCCACATCATTTTCATTACATCAATTTCGACTAAGGCTCCTGCAAGAAATTTCATTAGCAGTGGAGTAACAAGTGGTGCGATCAACGTGGTGATAGAAGTGATGGTAATCGATAAAGCCAGGTTGGCTTTTGCAAGGTATGCCATTACATTGGATGCGAGTCCGCTTGGAGAACTTCCGATCAGGATAATACCAGCTGCAATTTCTGCCGGAAAATTTGTAATGCTTGCTAATGTAAAACCAAGTAATGGCATAATGATAAACTGGCTTAGCACACCGATCACTACACCTTTTGGTGATTTTACCACTCCCGCAAAGTCTTTTACACTCATGGATGAGCCCATGCCAAACATTAGCAGTTGTATCAGCGGAATAATCAGGTTACTTAATTTGTAACCTCCCCATTGCTGAAAATAGCCGGGATGATACATTGCCATAACCACTGCAGCAAAAATGATAACAGTAAAGGACAGTCCTTTTAAAAATTTATTGCCACGGAATGCAATGGCGAGACTGACAAAGAATAATACCCCAAACCATCCTCCAATGTTATGCTGTTCCCGTATCAGGAAAATTATATATAACAACAACGCAACTCCTGCGAGCCCATAAAAAATAAGAGATACTTTTTTTGAAGCCATAAGTCTGATTAAAATTTGTTAAGCCGGCATAAAATCTTAGTTAGCTGAATATCCTGTCATGCGAACGTTTTGTATCCCACTGGGTCGTTGGTTCGAAATAAGCTTTATCGGAAGCATGAAGGTGTTGCTTCACCACTTCCTCATTTAATTCAATACCAAGTCCCGGTGCCGTGAGTGGAAGATTGGCAAAGCCTTTAGTGATCAGTTTTCTTCCATCCGTAGTTTTTACCAGGCTTTCCCACCATGAGAGATCAACAGAATGATGTTCTAATGAAAGGAAATTTTGCGTCGCAGCAGCGCAATGAACACAGGCCATAAATGAAACCGGTGTGCCTGCCTGGTGCATTGCCATGGCAATACCATGTTCTTCCGCATAGTCACCAATTCTTTTTGTTTCTAGCAAACCCCCGGAAGAGGCAAGATCAGGATGAACAATATCCACTGCTTGTGCATCTATCAACGGCTTAAAATATTTCAACAGGTAAATATCTTCACCCGTTAATACGGGTGTTTCCAATGCATCGGACATTTTTTTGTACTGATCTGTATATTCCCATGAAACGATATCTTCCAGCCAGGCAAGCCTGTATTTCTCCAATGCCCTGCCAAGACGTATTCCATTGTTCTAATCAAAATGCCCATAGTGATCGGTAGAAAGGGGGACCTCATAACCCACCATGCTGCGTACATTTTCAACGATCTTTTGCAACTCTTCCAACCCTTTGTCAGTGATCTGTATTTGGGTAAAGGGATGCAGTGTGTTTCCATAAGACATCATATTATTTTGATCGCCCCATTGCGCCAGGTTGCCTTGCTCATTCTGCCAAAACTTATCATTAACGAGTGTGCCCGGTTTCCCTTTTAATTTAGCAATAGATACATCCATTTTTAACCAGGTGTATCCCTGGTCTTCCATGCGGTACCTGATAAGTCTCTTTTGTTCCTCGGGTGATGAAGATTCCGGCGTATCAGCATACATTCTTATTTTATCACGATATCGTCCACCTAATAATTGCCAGCAAGGGACATTGTAGGCTTTACCGCATATATCCCAAAGTGCCATTTCAACGGCACACACCCCGCCGGCTTGTCGTGCCTGTCCACCAAACTGCCTGATCTTTTTAAATATCAATTCTACATTGCAGGGATTTTCTCCAAGTATCCTGCTTTTTAACATCAATGCATAACGTACATCAGCCGCATCTCTTACTTCGCCTAACCCATAAACGCCCTGGTTCGTATCAATGCGAATAATGGCTGTACCACCCATCACTGCCGTGAGACAATAACGCATATCTGTTATTTTTAGATCGGAAGGTGCACCATAGCGGGTAACTTTCTGAGTGCTTTGCGCCACTATATCTTCAATGGGTGAAAACATAAATGCACCGCCTAAGGCAATGCCACCCATTGCCGACTTTTTAAAAAATGAACGACGGCTATTTTCGCTTTCTTCTTTTTTAATGGTTATACCAGGTACTTCAATTGTATCCTGATCCTTTAAACCAAGTTTTTCTAAATATTTTTCTGAAGGTGTCATGTTGGAATAATTTTAAATGTTAATAGAATTATTTATGCAACCCAATAATCAATAATTATTAATTAATAATTATTGATTCGTATAGAAATCGGCTACCATGAACGGTCTTTCATGAACTTATCCAGTTCCTGTCTTGTCATTGGAAGCTTCCCTGGATTTTCATCCAGCCATTTCAAAAAATCTTTTTTGATCTCATCTGTCCACTGTGTATCGATTTGGCCGGGGGTGTATTTTCCCTCACGCAAACGCTGATGACCGAATTGATCTCTTAATGCAATGAATTCAGCATTCAATACAACCGTATCTAAAAGATGTGCAGGAATAAAAACGACGCCACCTTTTTTTGCCAACACTGCATCACCCGGCAACACCGTAGCTCGGCCAATACGAATAGGAACATTGATTCCGGCCAGCATCATCTGCTGTATATAAGAAGGATCATATCCTTTCATCCATGCATTGAAGCCTTTTATTTCAGCAAGCCCTTCAACATCTCTTACCGAACCATAAAAGATCACACCACGCAATGATTTTGCATAAATAGCATTGCCAAGATTATCGCCTATTAATGTACCATCAACAATTTTTCCATAACTATCCGCTACATAGATGTCGCCATTTTTCAATACATCGATAGGCCATGAGTTGGTAGCGCCGATACGTTTCTCAGTTTTACCAATATCTTTTATGATCTTATCTACATCAGGTCGCAGCGGCATGTATTGTGCCGTTACCACTCTTCCTGTCATTGCGGAGTCGGGATTCAATACCATCCAATCACCTTCGAACTGATTTTGATAACCTTTGTTACGAAGAACTCCCCATGCTTCCTCCAAACGGACAGCTTTCAATCTTTCCAGCATTCTATCAGCTACTTTAGGTCTTCCATCCGGAAGACGTTCACCTTTCCAGTCAGGAGTATATCCTTTGATCTGATCAGCGGTAAGCGTAACCTGCTGTGCTGATATCGTAAAGGAAAAAAACGGCAGCACGATCATCAGGAACATTATTTTTTTCATATAGTGTAGTTTATTTTTTATAAATGATCTTAACTATCATTGAAGGTTCGCTATTTCTTCAAACTCCGGCGCCAGCTTCGTGCTTAGCCGCTCAAAAATTTTAAAGTATTTCATATAAGCAGTGTGATTTGGTTTTACCGGTAAATATTCATCTGGCAGCACAACAGTTTTTGTTGCTTCATCTAAATTTTTATAAATGCCCATTTCTGTTGCTGCAACGAGGAAAGCGCCATAACTAACACTGTGAAAATTTTGTCTTAATTGCACAGGCTTATTGAAAATATCGGCGATCATTTGGGTGCAAAAAGGAATATTCGCAAAACTTCCATTGACTGAAAGCAGTTTGATGCCACGGTGTTCTTCTAACGTTTTCCCAATACTGTAGATCTCATATAATATTCCTTCTATTGTAGCTCTTATTAAATGTCTTTTATCATGTTTGATATTCAGTCCGAAATAAACTCCTTTTGCATTAGCATTCCATATTGGAGCTCTTTCGCCGAGTAAATAAGGAAGAAATAGCAGGCCCTCGGAGCCAGCAGGAGCTTTTGATGCCTCGGCGATCAGTTCCTGCATGCTGTATTCAATGTCAAATGGATTTTTAAAATCACCAAATTGTCTTGTGAACCACTCGAAAATCACCCCACCATTGTTAGTCGGTCCGCCGGAAACATAGCGATCTTCGGTAAGCAGGTAATTAAAGAAGCGTTGTTTGTCATCTTTTAAAACTTTATCACCCATTACTCTTACAGCGCCACTATCTTCAATGGTAATTGTTGCTTTCCCTTCGCCTTTCACGCCATCTCCAAGTATTGCCATGCAACCATCGCTTGAGCCGACTATTATCTTTGTATCAGCAGGAAGACCAAGCGAACTCTGGTATGCTTTTTTTAATTTGCCCAAACGTGTAAAGACAGGAACAAGATCAGGCAACATGGCGGCTGTAATACCTGCAAACTTTAAAGCATCTGCATCCCATTTCATTTTATGAATATTCAATAAACCGGTTGCAGACGCAATACTATAATCGATGATATACTCATCTGTCAGTTGTTTGATGATATAGCTTTTGATAGATAAAAACTTGCTTGTTTGTCTGAATCTTTCTTTATCCTTATTTTTTATCCAGGCTATTTTCATCAATGGAGACATTGGATGTAGCGGTGTCCCGGTGGCTGTATAAATGGTTTTTCCCAGTGCCGACGATTTTAATTTGTCCGCTTCTTTCTTTGCCCTGTTATCTGACCATGTAATTGCATTGCCGAGCGGATTCCCGTTCTTGTCAACTGCCAATACACTATGCATTGATGCACTAAAACAAATGGAAGCTACTTTATATTTCTTTGGATGAATGTGTTCATTCAATAAGTTTTTTAACGAATACAACATGGTGATGAACATCTGGTCGGGATCCTGTTCACTATAATCGGGTTCAGTGTGGAAAGTAGGATAGTAGCCGCGCTGCGAACCGATGACATTACCGTGCAGGTCAAATGCAAATACTCTTACTGCATTGGTGCCGAGTTCGATAGTAATTATACATTTCATTTTATGAGAATTAATCGTATGACAAATTATTTTTTCTAAACTGGCTTGGCGTATAACCAGTCAATTTTTTAAAAGTTGTTGAAAAATGTTGGGATGAATAGAATCCGGTATCTAAAGCGATATCTGTAATACTTACGTCTATTTTTTTCAATAGTTTAATGGCTTCTGAAATACGGATATTGATAAGATAGTTTAGTGGCGTAAAGCCGGTATAGCTTTTTACTTTTTCATTAAATAAAGTAGTGCCCATTCCTGCAATGGCCGCCATTTCTTCGACCGTCCATTGCTGGGAAAGATTCTGACGCAATGCCTGCTCGAGCTGCATAAAGACTTTTGGAAAATCCCTGCCACGGTTATTTTGTTTTGTAAGATGTCTTGTAATAATGATGAACAGCTCGTCGATAAGTTGATTTGCTCTTGTAGAAAATCCAATTTCCTGGTTAAAAATTTCATCATGTATATACCGGAGTATTCTTCCCACTTCTGGTAATTTTGAAAGCACAGGCATATTATTCATTAGAAGGACTTTGCTGATGGCCTGACTTTCTGTTTCTGAAAGACTGCTCCACCTTCCTGATAACAACTCATTATTTCCATGGTTTTGAATTTTTATATGTATCCACGAAATACTGCCGATCTCAAGTACACCTTTTCCACTCCCGAATTTTTCATTTGGCTTGATCAAAGAAACATCACCGGGATAAAGGATAAAGGATTCGTCATTAACACTCCATTCAAACTTTCCTTCATTTACATAATAAATGCGAATGCACTCCGAAACAGATTGGGGAAATGAATTTAGATGAATTGCCTGGTTTTTTTTTGCACCAAGCTCTATGATGTGTGGGAATAATTGCAATTCTCCCGAAAGCCCTTGTTGAAATACAAATTGGTGCATGCCGTCTTTAAGTTAAGCAATCGCTCTTGCTGCTATAAAGAAAGGAATTTATCCTAATCCAACCTGTACAAAATTCATCAGTGTATTTTTTTGGAAGTTTTTGAGTGAGGAGTCGGATATTTTAGTTTCCGGATTATTCGATGGATCCATTTTCCAGACTGCTATTGTTCATCAAAACAACTTGCTATTATGAAAGTAAATGTAAAGTCGAGGTGCAATCCTGGCTTCAGGAAGCTAATGCTATCTGTGTTGGCTTTTTCGTTTTTTACAACTGTTCAGGCTCAAACCGTTTCGGGCACAGTATCAGATGAGAACGGAAAATCATTACAAGGAGTTTCGGTTACCGTGAAAGGAGCGGCAGGTGGTACTACTACCGATGCTGATGGTAAATATTCCGTACAGGCAGCCTCTACAGCAACTCTTGTATTTAGTTATGTGGGTTACACAAGAACAGAAATTGCTGTGTCGGGCCGGACCGTGATTAACGTTTCCATGACTGTTGACACCCGGAATATGAGTGAAGTAGTAGTAACTGCATTGGGTATCACTAAAGACGCAAGGCGATTAGGCTATGCCGCTACCAATGTGAAACCAGATGAACTTACTATTAACAGAACAGCGAATCCTATCAATGCATTACAGGGCAAAGTAGCAGGGCTTAACATTTCCACTTTAGGAACAGGCCCTGGTAGTACATCCAAGATTCGTATACGTGGACAATCCTCTATTTCCGGGCAAAATGGCCCGTTGATCGTTATTAATGGTGTTCCGGTTGATAACACAAATTTTAATGACAATACAGTTACGACAAGAGGCGGTGGTGTATTTGCTGATGGTGGCGACGGTTTATCAAGCATCAACCCGGATGATATTGAAAGCATGACCGTTTTGAAAGGCGCACCAGCCGCTGCATTGTATGGTTCCCGCGCAAAAGATGGTGTCATTATGATCACTACCAAAACAAAAGGGAAAGGAAAAGGGATCGGAGTTACTTATAATTTGAATTATATGAATGAAACTCCATTGGATTTCACCGAGTACCAGAAGGAATATGGGCAGGGGGAAAACGGTGCTTTTCCCTCTGGACCAAATCCAACTTCAGGGCAATGGTCCTTTGGAGTAAAATTCCAACCCGGTCAAACCGATACTTTATTTAATACACCCGGTATTCCTTATCAACCACAAGGAAGCCGTATCGAAGAGTTCTATCGGAACGGTCAGAACATATCAAATACTGTTGCCTTTGATGCGACAACTGAAAAAGGTGGCTTACACATGTCGTTAAATAATACAGATAATAAGGGCATCACCTCAAACAATAGCCTCAACAGAAAAACAATCAACCTCGGATTTAATTATAATTTATCAGAGAAGTTCAACTTTTTCGGAAATATTAATTATTCAAAAGAGCTTAATAAAAATCCGCCCAATATTGCCAACCAGGATAATTCCATTCCAACAACTTTGATGGCTATGGCCAATTCGATGCCTTTAAGTGTACTGGAGGCTAACAAGTATAATCCTGCTACTGGCAATGAGTATATCTATTCACGATTTATGAATAGAACCAATCCGTATTGGGTGCTTGCAGAACAATTCCATAATATAAGAAGAGACAGGATCTTTGGAAACGTTGGCGTTAAGTATAATTTCTTTCCTTGGCTTTCAGTCCAGGGACGTTTTGGACAGGATTATTGGAGCAGGGATGAAGATGTAAATAATTTCCCAACCGGCCATGCATCAAGAGCGGCTGCACCAGCACCTTTTGTAAATGGTGTATTCACGCAGGAATCACGTCGGTTTAGAGAAACCAACCTTGATTTCCTGGTTACGGCAACAAAAAAATTTGGAGACTTTGATGCTACGCTTACTGGCGGAGGAAACCAAATGCGTCGTCGCATGGACATTAATAACGTGCAGGTAACTGATTTTGTCATTCGTGGTCTTTATACAGTTCAGAATGGAAGAGCAAAGGATCCTGTCTATAGCCTTTTTGAACAAGGTGTAAATTCTTTGTATGGTTCTGGTGAAGTTTCATGGAATCGTACTTTATATCTGAACGGTACGTTGAGAAATGATTGGTTCTCTACGTTGTCGCCTGAGAACAGGAGTATCTTATATCCGTCCGTTTCAGCTGCATTTGTTTTTTCAGAGACACTTACTGGATTATCATGGTTGGATTTTGGTAAGTTAAGAGTTGGTTATGCAGAAGTGGGGAGCGATGGTGACGTTGCCCCATTTTCTGATCAATTATTTTATGCCGTAAATGCTAACTCCATTAACAACCCTTCAGGAACAGCTGTGCCAGTAGGTACAAGTGGGACTACAGTGCCAAATCCCGATCTGAGACCAAGCAGTATTTCAGAAACAGAAATTGGTTTGGATTTAAGAATGTTTAAGAACAGAGTTAATCTTGACATTGCTGTATACACAAAAATTACGGAAGATCAGATCGTTAATGTGCAAATATCTGATGCATCTGGATTTATCAATACCCGCATTAATAGTGGCAAAAGTGAAAATAACGGCTTTGAAGTATTGCTGAACCTCGTTCCCGTTCAAACAAAAAATTTTAACTGGGAATTCACGGCAAATACTTCGTATAACAAAACAAAGGTGTTAAGCATAATAACCAAGACACCAGGAGAAAGAATTACCATCGGTACACATGTATTTAATGGAGAAGTAAGACATGTTGTTGGTGAAGAAATGGGACAGATAGCCGGTTTTGGTTATGCAAGAAGTGTAAAGGGAGAAAGGATTTTTCAAAGTAACGGTGTACCACAAGCAACTTCTGCTTTTGTTTTATTCGGCAGCGCATTGCCGAAATGGGTAGGCGGTTTCCTGAACGCGTTTAATTATAAAGGGCTGAACTTTTCCTTCCTAATAGACTATAAGTTGGGCAACAAGGTTCTTTCCGGAACAAATTTCAATGCTATCCGCCATGGATTACATATGAGAACTTTAGAAGGCCGAGTAGGAGGTGTAATCGGACAAGGCGTGAATTCAAGTGGCGCTCCAAACACCGTGGCAACACCTGTACAACAGTATTGGGAGCATCTTCGCTCGCAGGGTATTGTTGAGTCTGTAATTTATGACGGTGGATATTGGAAGCTTCGCCAGATGAACCTTGGATATGACTTCACCAGGTTCGTTCCCGGCAAATGGCCGATCAAAGGTGTAAAACTCGATGTGGTTGCCAGCAATGTCCTGATCATTAAAAAATGGATCGACAATATTGATCCGGAAACGTTTGGTTATGCTTCTGACAACCAGGTGGGCCTGGAATCTCCTGGTCTTCCATCCACACGAGGGATAGGATTAAACCTGAATATTAAATTTTAATCCATCTGGTTTATCAATAAAATAAAATTTATGCAGATGAAAAAAATATTAAGCTATAGTTTGCTGGTTGCGGTAATGGCATCTTCAATTTCATGTGATAAAGGATTGGAAGAATTAAACATTAACAGAACCAGCCCCAGTTCACTTGACCCGGCTCTTTTACTCAATAATGCTGTCATCAATACCTCCTTTCCTACTAGGTCATTGATTTTTGATGTAGGAATTGTTCAGCAAATGGTTACACCCAATGGCGGTGTATTAGCAGGAGCGAACTTCAATCTCGATAGCAGGGATGGAACTCTTGCGGCCATTTGGACTGTGTATTATCAAAATGTTGTCAAATATACGCGTGATGTACTTGCACGGACGGAGGGTAATGCTGCACGGTCGAATATGTATAACATGGCTCGCATTTGGGATGCCTATGTATTTATGATATTGACAGACGAATATGGGGATGTACCCTATACTGATGCCGGGGCAGGTTACACGGACCAGGTGCTTTTCCCAAAATATGATGCGCAACAAACTATTTATCCAAAATTGATACAGGAGTTGACTGAAGCTGCGTCTGCATTGAATGCATCAGGTCAAATAGAAACTTCTGATGTACTGTATGCGGGTAATGTCACGAAATGGAAAAAGTTTGCGTACTCACTATTGCTCAGAGCCGGTATGAGATTGTCAAAAGTGGATGCTGCAAAAGCACAGTCAACTGTACAAGCAGCTTTCGCCGGTGGAGTGATAATCGATAATGCAGACAATGCATATATGCGACATGATGCAAACTATGCACAACCTTATGGTGGCACGCTGAATAGCACGGAAGCTGCTAATTTTTATTTGACCAAGCCATTTGTTGACCAGTTGAAAAATACAAGTGACCCTCGGTTATCTGCAATCGCTATTCGTTATGTTGGCGCTACTTCTGGGAATGGACAAACGGTTGCGAATGGTAATACAACTGCATCCGTGCAGGTGGGCATGCCAATCGGAAAGGATAATACATCTGTTGTTGCTGCCGCTGCTGCTGATGGCCTGGCAAGTTTTTATGACTATAGCCAGGCAGATCGCAGAAGAATTGTAAAGACCAGTTCACCAGTGTTTTTTGTAACAGCTTCTCAAACAAATTTATTGCTGGCAGAAGCAAGATTTAAAGGTTGGATAACATCAGGCACTGCTGCGCAATACTTCTCTGAAGGTATAAAGGCACATATGGATCAAATGGCAACTTATGATCCGGGTTGTGCAATTGCTGCGGGTGCACGAGATACTTATATAGCAGCAAATCCTTTAGGAGCAGGCACTGAATTGGAGCAAATAAATACCCAGTATTGGATCTCATCATTTTTAAATGGACCAGAGGCGTTTGCAAACTTCAGAAGGAGCGGATTCCCGGCTTTAACCCCTAATCCTTACGGTCAGCCAAATAATCCGGATGTACCCAATGGTACATTCATAAGAAGATTAACCTATCCCACATCTGAAATATCAGTAAATACGGCTAATCTGAATGAAGCGATTGCAAGGCAAGGGCCGGATAAACTGAGTACCAGGATCTGGTGGGATAAATAAATATGCTTTCTCAAATGCAGGCAGAAGCATTAGTAGATTAACCCTTGTTTCTACAAGGGTTTTTTTGAAAAGAATTTTATTCAATAACGGGCAAATATTTTTCTATACTGCCATTCAAACGGGATCAATAGATTTGAATCAGCAAAGGAATTACTTAAAGACTCGTTTAAATTTAGACCCACAACTGTTTTGATTAAACCGAACATTTATTCTTACATAAATGAAAACGAATAAAAAACTAAGAAGCCAGGATTGGTTCGGCCGGAAAGATAAAGATGGAATCATCTATCGCAGCTGGATGAAGAACCAGGGCATGCCCCCGGACCACTTTGATGGACGGCCCGTGATCGGCATTTGCAATACGTTTAGTGAACTGACACCATGTAATGCACATTTTCGTGAACATGCAGAGAGTGTTAAACGTGGCGTGCTCGAAGCCGGGGGATTTCCGGTTGAGTTCCCAATCATGAGCCTGGGTGAGACATCACTGAAGCCAACGGCGATGCTGTTTCGCAATTTAGCAAGTATGGATGCTGAAGAATCGATTCGCGGCAATCCTATTGATGGTGTAGTGTTGTTAACGGGTTGTGATAAAACGACTCCATCAACCGTGATGGGGGCTGCGAGTGTGGGGTTGCCAACGATCGTTGTTCCCGGAGGTCCGATGCTTAATGGAAGATATAAAGGACAAACGATTGGTTCGGGCACTCATGTATGGAAGTTTGATGAAGATATGAAGACCGGGAAAATGACACAGGAAGATTGTGAGTTTGCCGAAAGTTGTATGAGCCGCAGCATTGGTCATTGCATGACGATGGGCACTGCAAGTACAATGGCATGTATGGTTGAATCATTAGGATTGACATTGAGTGGCGCTGCTGCAATTCCTGCGGCGGATTCAAGAAAAAAAGTAATGGCCCAATTAAGCGGAAGAAGAATTGTGCAAATGGTGAAAGATAATTTAACGATCGATAAAGTACTTACACGGGAAGCATTTGAAAATGCTATTATGGTCAATGCTGCTGTTGGCGGTTCTTCCAATTTTATTATTCATTTGTTAGCGATTGCTGGAAGAATAGGGGTGAAGCTGGAATTGGAAGATTTTGATAAGATCGGCAGCCATATTCCATTATTGGTAAACCTGATGCCTTCAGGAAAATTTTTAATGGAGGATTTTTATTATGCAGGCGGGTTACCCGTAGTGCTGAATGAGTTGAAAGATCGTTTGCATAAAAACGTAATTACGGTCACAGGTAGAAATCATCATGATAATATTAGAGGCAACACAGAATGCTATAACGAAGAAGTGATCGCTACATACAATAACCCTTTACTACCTGAAGCCGGTTGCGTGGTGGTGAGGGGAAATCTTGCGTTGAACGGCGCAGTGATGAAACCATCTGCCGCTACTCCTGCATTAATGAAACATAAGGGCCGGGCTGTTGTATTTGAGACAATCGAAGATTACCATGCACGGATTGATGATCCTGATCTCGATATCGATGAAAATTGTGTGATGGTGTTGAAATATGTCGGACCAGTTGGTTATCCCGGGATGCCTGAAGTTGGTAATATGGCGTTGCCAAAAAAAATACTGGAGAAAGGAGTGAAAGATATGGTTCGGATAAGTGATGGAAGAATGAGCGGAACTGCTTACGGAACCGCAGTGTTGCATGTTTCTCCTGAATCAGCTATTGGCGGCAATCTTGCATTGGTTCAAAATGGGGATATGATTGAATTGGATGTTGAACAAAGAAAACTTCATTTAGATGTTTCGGATGCGGAATTAGATAAACGTAGGGCCAAATGGACCGGGCCAAAACCTGCAGCAGAAAGAGGTTATGTCAGCATGTATATAAAACATGTGACTGGCGCCGACAAAGGTGCTGACCTGGATTTTTTACAGGGAAGTTCAGGTTCGGTAGTAACCAGGGATTCGCATTGAAGTAATGTCTCACAGATTTCCCGCCTGCCTGCCGGTAGGCAGGGATTTTCACAGATTATCTGTGTGATTCTGTGTAATCTGTGAGAAAAATATTCTTAAACAAACCTATTTAAAATGAAACGTATTACTACCATTATTTTCGTTGTTAGTATAATTGGCTGCAACAATCAACCTTCGGATAAAAAAGAGGAAGCAATGTATAAAACTATCGGAAGCATTGAGCGACTTGATCCTGCATTGGATAAGATTATTTCAGCAAATGCCAAACCAGAAATAATTGCTGAAGGTTTCGAATGGAGCGAGGGTCCGCTTTGGGTAGAAAGCCAGCAGATGCTTTTATTCAGCGATGTTCCAATGAATACAGTTTACAAATGGACAGAAGCAAAAGGAAAAGAAGTTTATTTAAAACCCTCCGGATATACAGGTGCAGAACCATCTGTGTGCAAAGAACCTGGCAGCAACGGGTTGACATTTGATAAAAATGGAAACCTTGTTTTATGTCAGCATGGTGACAGGCAAATGGCGAGAATGGATGCACCACTTGATAAGCCCGAGGCAAAATTTATTACGATCGCGGATAAGTACAACGGAAAACGTTTCAGCAGTCCCAACGATGCCGTCTACAACAGCGCCGGCGAGTTATTTTTTACAGATCCGCCTTATGGATTGCAAACACAAGATGATAATGACGCTAAAAAAGAGATCGTTTTTAATGGAGTTTATAAAGTAAAGACAAATGGTGAAGTGATCTTGCTGGTAGACTCCATTACACGGCCAAACGGAATTGCTTTAATGCCCGGTGAAAAGAAATTGATCGTTGCTTGTTCTGATGGCGCTTACCCAAATTGGTACGTTTTTGATATCAATGGCGATGCATTAACGAATGGGAAAATATTTTACAGTGCTGCAGAAGAGGGAAAGACCATGAAAGGGTCACCCGATGGTTTTAAGATTGATAAAAATGGAAATGTCTATGCTACCGGGCCCGGCGGTATTTATATTTTTAACAGCGAAGCGAAAAAATTAGGTATGATCAGGCTGGATAATGCGGCAAGTAACTGTGCGTTGTCCCCTGATGAAAAAACTTTATACGTTACTAATGATATGTATCTGTTAAGAGTGAAATTGAGAGATTAATTTGCGATAACACAAATGAGCATTGGTGAAACTTTATAAAATTAAGACTGGAATTTTAATTGAAAATGAATTCAAATTTTATTTGACGAATGAGAACTGGGATTCATTCGTTAATGATGATAACTTATTGAGGAAGGCTAAGCAGCTTATTTCTTCATTAGAAGCAGTCGATAAGTTTCCCAGAGATGAAGTACTTCCTCCGATCGGGAGCAACCAGGAACTTTGGGCATGTGGTGTTACGTACTTAAGAAGCAAAGTTGGAAGACAGGAAGAAAGCAAAGCTTCTGGTGGTGCCGACTTTTATGGAAAGGTTTATGAAGCTGAAAGACCCGAAGTATTTTTTAAATCGACCCCTCATCGGATCGTAGGGCATAATGCATTTGTAAGAATCAGAAAAGATTCAACATGGGACGTACCCGAGCCTGAATTGACGCTGGTTGTTACATCATCAGGAAAAATTATTGGTTATACAATTGGCAATGATATGAGCAGCCGCAGTATTGAAGGAGAGAATCCTTTGTATCTTCCACAAGCAAAAACGTATGATGGTTGTGCGGCACTTGGTCCTTGTATTTATGTTACAGATAAACCGCTTGATAGCAACACGACAATTTCTCTTGCAATCAACCGCGACAGTAAAAAAGTATTTGAAGGCTCAATTGCAATTAGCCAGATAAAAAGAACATTGCAGGAACTTGTTTCATTTGTCTATCGTGAATGCAGCTTTCCAAATGGTTGTTTAATTATGACCGGCACCGGCATTGTACCGGGAAGTGATTTTACTTTGAAAAGCAGAGATGAAATAAATATTTCAATCGATAATATTGGTACATTGAGCAATACTGTTCAATAAATTTTTATGCAGCTGGTCATTATTGTACTTGCCATCGGCTTACAAATATTTCTTACGTACAAAAAGGTTAGTCCTTTTCTTTCTTTATTGATTGTTGCTTTATTGGCAGGTCTTGCATTTGGTATGCAACCGGATACATTATTAAAGGCAGTCAAGACCGGTGTAGGAAGCACATTAGGTGACGTGATATTGATCATATGCCTCGGCGCCATTCTTGGAAAGATCTTAGAATTAAGCGGCGCAGCAACCAAGATCGCCAACACACTTATTAGCTCTTTCGGAATAAAGAATATTCAATGGGCCGTATTGCTTACCGGTTTCCTGGTGGGCATACCCTTGTTTTATAATGCAGGCTTTATCATCCTTGTTCCGCTGATCTTCTCCATTGCACGAACCGCGAAGTTGCCATTGTTATATGTTGCGATACCAATGGCAGCAAGCTTAAGTACCACACATTGTTTTTTACCGCCACACCCGGGACCCATGTTTTTGGTCGGTGCATTCAAAGCTGATCTTGGTAAAACACTAATGTATGGTCTTGTCATTTCAATCCCGGTAGTAATTATTGCAGGCCCTTTCTTAGGAAGATTTTTAAAAAGATTGAATATTGAAATTCCTGCGGAAGTGAAAATTGAAACGGAAGAGAGAAAATTGCCCGGTGTATTTGAAAGTTTTTTACTTGCATTGTTGCCGGTGGTATTAATAGCCCTTTCAGTAGTAGCGGCCACCTTTTTCCCCGGTGAATCACTCGTAAATAAAGTGATCTATTTTATCGGCGATGCTACCGTTGCGTTACTTATTTCAGTGGTGCTTGCTGTTTTTATTCTTGGAATAGCAAAAGGAAGATCAATGCAGAAAGTGATGCAATGGCTGAATGATGCAGTGATAGGTGTAGCCGTAATACTTTTAATTATAACGGCCGGTGGGGTATTTAAACAGGTTTTGATAGACAGCGGTACAGCTGACTATATCACTTCTTTTAGCAAGCAATGGAGTATTCATCCATTGGTATTTGCATGGATAGTAACTGCGTTGCTAAGAGTGGCCATCGGTTCAGCGACTGTTGCAGGAATAACAGCGGCGGGAATTGTTTCTCCTTTACTGGCAACCGGAACCGTTTCTCCTGAATTATTAGTATTAGCTGTTGGCACGGGTAGTGTCTTCGGTTCTCATGTCAATGATTCCGGTTTCTGGATTTTCAAAGAATTTTTCCAGATCTCATTAAAGCAAACTTTTCTTTCCTGGACAGTGATGGAAACGCTTATTTCGATTCTGGGGTTGGTGGGGGTGATGGTGTTGAGTATGTTTATAAAATAAAAGCCACATAAAAATTTACGCAGCTTTTGTAGTCCCGTCCAGAATCGAACTGGAATATCAGGTTCCGGAGACCTGCGTACTATCCATTGTACTACGGGACCATATTTAGTCAGGAGTCGGTAGTCAATAGTCGTGAGTCATACTCCGAACGACCGACTCAGAACTCCAGACTATTTAATAAACCTACTTACATTCACTGTAAACGCTTTTCAAGGCAATAGCCAGCAAAATTACACCGAAAAACTTTCTTACCGCTAACAAACCTGCCTTACCCAAGTCATGCCACGGTTCTAAACCGTAGCATGACTTGGCACGAACATTAGAAATTATATCGTATGCCGCCATAACCATTAAATCCAAGTGTGTTAAACCCGGCCGTTTCGCTGTATTTACTGTTTGAGACATTTCTCAGATCAGCAAATACTTTTAATTTGTTTTTGCAAATAGCGTATTCTGCATATACATCTATAAGGATATAGCTATCTAATACCACATTCACCGTTTGGAAAGTCGCAGCGTCAAAATAGGCGTCTTTTCGCTTGTCAAACCATGAAAGGTTTGTGCTTACAAATAATTTTTCATTCATTTTTACACCTGCATTCACTCCAGCACTATGCTTTGGTCTGCGGATCAAATTAAAATAAGTCGTGTCTTTTCCGTTTTGTACTGTCGTGATCTTCCCATCAACAAAACTGTAAAAAGCTTTTAAAGAAATGTATTTTGTCAGCTTGAACGACAGCTCCAGCTCAGCTCCATGATCTTTTTGCTTATCCTGGTTAATATATTGCGATTGAAAAGTAGAAGGATTAAAATAAAAGAAAATAACATCCTTCACATCCCGTTTAAATCCTGTTAAACGACCGGAGAATTTATTATTTGTAGAAAAATATTGAACGCCACCTTCAAAAGTAAAAGCTGATTCAGGCTTCAGATCTTTATTGCCAAATTCTGATAGTAATTGATAGAGTGATGGCGTACGATAACCTGAAGAAACATTGGCAAATAATTTGAATTTGTTATTCAGTAAATAGGATGGGTTAATATTAAAAACATAATTGCTTCCATAGGCTGAATGAATATTCAGACGATTACCTAACTCAAGGTTAAAACCCGTTTTCGCGTTTATATTTAATGCAGCATACAATCCTAATTGATTGTGATGCAGGCTATCAGCGGAATATTTTGTAGTATAAGGTCCAAAGAAGCCAATGGAAAAATATTCCTGGTCAGTATTTGAAGTTCTGAAATCTGCGCCTGCTGTTAATTTAGACGAACCGCTACCGACCGGCGTTGTTATATATGCGTCAATGAAATGTTCTGCACCTTTATACGATCCGCGGGAATATTTATCAAAGCCATTCTGGCTTTTTGCAGAGTCATCAATATATAACCTGTCAATATGGTTGTAATTGTAAAGAACATTCAACTTTGGTTTTCCGAATGTGATTTCATTACGAACTCCCACCTGGTAGCTTTTTTGTGTAAATGTGTAATCAAGTTCATCTGTAAATGCTCCCTGGTCAATATCGCCGTCTATTTTATTATAACGGAAATAGGGCTGTATCCGAGTATTCTTTGTGGCTTGTAAGCCGAACCCGGCTTGCAAGCTATTTTGCTGAAACCCGTCTCTATCGACATTTGGGGCATTGCTTATTGCTTCATTGATTCCTTTTGTGTCAAACAATGAATAAGCAAGATTATAATCAATCATACCTGATTTGCCATTCATGCCAGCATTCGCTCGCAAACTATTATTACTTCCATAGCTAAGTAATCCATTTGCTCCAAATGGCTTTACGCCAGTTTTCTTTGTAATAAGATTTATCACACCGGCAATGGCATCACTACCATAGAGAGTAGATTGACTTCCTTTTAAGATCTCGATTCTTTCGATTTGATCAATGGATAAATTCCGGATATCAAAATTGCTACCAATGCCACTGGGATCATAGACAGGCACTCCGTCAATTGTTATCAATGTATGATCGACCCTTGCGCCACGCAGGTACAAGCTTTTGTCCTTACCCGCATTGCTATTCGCACCACCGATATAGATCCCAGCCTGCTCAGTTAAGATCTGTGCCAGGTCTTTTCCGCCGCTTCGCTCCAATTGTTCTCTTGTAATTACTGTTACTACTTTTCCTGTCAATGAAGTTTTGTTGGGGTACTTGTTTGCGGTGATCACTACTTCATCCAGTAATGATGTGTCTTGTTCCCGAATAGTCGGGACAAGTTGTGCCTGTAGCTGACTGCCGATCAAAATCGCAGCCACTACAAAAAATTTCCTTTTCATGTAAAAAGTTTTTGCGTGACTGCTTCCGAAAAAAAGATAGAAATATAAAAGCCTTGCGACGATTACATCTCTTGCCTTTCACCCGAAAGCAAAAAATTGTTTATGATCTGGCAGGTCTTCTGGCTTAACCCCAACCTAATGGCCTTCCCATCCGCCGCGGCGGATAGTGGCATGAAGAATTAGATTTCCTAATTTCTCCGCCCATGGCGGAGGTTAGGGGGTCTACAGCTACGGGGATAGCGTCAGATTTTGACTGACTTCCCTTTTAATCGCGTCAATTATTAGGTACCGAACGTCCGGAATTCTTTTCATTGTCCCATTCGTTCCGTCGAATTCTTTTACTGCATTAGTCCTACGCAGCAATAATTAACTTAAGAACCAAATCGCCAGCAAATGTAGGGATACAGGTTTTGAACGAAGAATAATTTTAAACACAATGGCAAAAAAAATTACTTGAAATTGAAATGCAGTGCAATGCCACCGGCAAAATTGAACGGAGTAGCAGCATTATAATATCTTCCCCCAAAGGCATTAATATCGTTTCCCAGGCTATACGTCACATCAAAAATATTATCGACAGCAAGAAATAGATCCATCAACACTTTCGGGTGAAGATGTTTTTTCCAACCTGTTCTTGCTCCTAATAAGTTGTACGAGGCTGCATATTCAGTATTAGCGTCATTCAAAGGGATAGGATCGGCATAGTAGTAGTTAATATTCAAATAAACACCAGGTTTTGTTATAAGGTCAATGCCTGCTGCAATTATTTGTGGTGGCACGCTTGGAAGTTCGTTGCCGGAGAAGTCTGTATTAACCTGCTTAAAATCTTTATATGTAAAATCATTCCATGTATGACTAAATGAGATCTTAAGATCAGAGATCATCTTTTTTGAGTTGCGTAGTAGTTGCCATGATAAATAAGTTTCAAGACCCAATTGTTTTGTACTCCCTGCATTTACAAAATAATCAGCGCCATTTGCATCTCTTCTTTGCACAATTGTATTCTTCAATGCAAAATAAAAAGCATTGACATCAAAATAAATTCTGCCATGATTCAATGTGCCGCGAAGTCCTGCTTCATAATTGATTCCATCTTCAGGATCAAGACTGGTGCCGATGACGCCGCTTGATGGCAAAATCTCTGCAGTTGTTGGTGGGGAAAAACCCCTTGCGACACTTGTGTAAACGGATAATGATCTTGTGAATTGTTTTAAAATTGCAAGTCGTGGAGCTAACTCATTTTCATATTTTCTTTTTTGTTCGATAACTGGCGAAGTTGATAAACGGGTTATATTTAAGTTCTGTGAATTAATGCTGGCACCCGCTGTAATAAACCAATCTTTGGGAAGTTCAAGAGTGGCTTGTGCGAATGCAAAGAAAACACGATTGTTGATCTCATCATCGGTTTGCAGCGTGTCTGGCTTGCCATCTTCGTTTGAATAAATCCTTACGGACGAAATTCCTTGTTGAAATTCCACACCGGTCACAATATTTAATTTTGATCGCTCACCAATTTTTTTGTCGAATTGAAAAAATGTACGGCCCCCGGTATGCGGTTCATTGGTTCGTCCATAATTGCGGATAGTAGGATTCAATAATCGTGTAGATGCTCCGTAAAATGATGTTGTGTTTTGTAGATGCTCTGAAAATCGTTGAGTAAAGGTGATACCTGCTAAAAATATTTTTTGAAAGATGGCTGCTTTGTTTTCTGCAGCACCCGGTATTGGCCCTACTCTCGGTCTTGCTCCCTTTGGATTTGCCATGTATTCAGTCAGTGTCAATGCACCGGGGGTCTGATAAAAGAGATCACCCCATAGGAAATGTGCAGTGACTTTCCCTTTATCAGAAAGCTTTGCATTCAGATCCCAGGTAAAAACTTTGCGGTCAAGTTCTGAGTTATCACGGTAGCTATTGGAAGATACCTGCAGGTAGTTGAGTGTATTTTGAACTGCATCAGTTCCAAGCCTGAGATTGGTATTAAGGTTATTCAGGGCAAAACTGCCGGCGCTGAAATCAAATGAAAGTCCCGGCTGCCAGTTCGCCTGGTTTGTTTTTAACAATAACGCACCACCGGTACCGGCGCCATACAAACTACTGCCCGGTCCTTTAATCACTTCGGCAGATTGAATATTATAAAATCCTAATTGATTTAAATAAGTATTACCACCGGGATCCGTATATGGAATATCATTGTAATACGTCTTTACATTCCTTACACCAAATGGTGAACGCAATGAACTGCCGCGAATATTTAATCTATAACTTCCGGGCGAACGCTCTTCCATTCTTATTCCGGGATTACTATTCAATGCAGGTAAGATATTAGTATTATTAAAACGTAATAATTGTGGCTGGGTGATTACAGCAATAGCTGTTGGCACCTGCATCAGTTTCCTGTTTTGCTCATAGGCCTTTACAGTTATTTCCTGCAGCGTTTGCACTGAATCATTACTGGTAACTACTTGCCCGGATAAAAAATTTATCTGCAATAAAAGCAGTATGGTTGTAACATAGTGTCTCATAAATCGGAAGAGTAAAGTTAACCTCAATATTCTTTATCTTCCCTCCATGAAGTCAAATAAGCTCAATCTTTTTTCTCTTACAATGATTGTGATCGGGCTGGTGATAGGTTTGGGGATCTTCAGAACATCCTCAGACGCTGCAAGGGCGGCATTAACACCAAACGTTTTTTTCTTTGCCTGGGTTGCCGGCGGGATTATTGCTTTATGTGGGGCATTGACCTATGCCGAGATCGGTTCCCGGTTCCCGGTTACGGGCGGCTATTATAAAATTTTTGCCGAATGCTACCATCCTTCGATCGCTTTTGCCATTAACTGTATTATCCTTATATCCAACGCAGCATCGCTTTCCGGAGTAGCATTGATCGGCAGTGAATATATTTCCCAGGTAATATTTAGCACAGAGCCCTCATCTTTTGTGAAGGCCCTGATCGCCATGTCCGCGATCATCGTTTTTTATGGAGTAAACCTGATGGGGTTAAGGATGAGTTCGCGGACACAGAATGTTCTAATGATCATAAAGATCGGTTTGGTCGTTCTGCTGATCAGCTCACTTTTTTTCCCTGCTAATTATGCTTCACAGACTATATCAGCCATCGTGCCGGACCCGTCATGGAATGATTATATAAAATCTTTTGGAATAGCATTAATTGCGGTGTCATTCACCTACGGTGGCTACCAGCAAACCATAAACTTTGGTGAAGAAATCGAAAATCCACGTAAAACAATTCCCCGCGGCATCTTTATCGGAATACTTGTAATTATTGTATTATACCTGCTGGTAAGTTTTGCTTATTATAAAATAATCGGATTTGAAGAATTAAAAACTTCAAAAGGAATTGCAGCCATCGTTGCTGAAAAAATGTTCGGTCCGCCGGGTCGTTATGTCATTTCCATATTATTGTTTCTTGCTGTCCTCGCCTATGTAAATGTTTTATTACTCAGCAACCCCCGGGTGATGTATGCCATGAGTGTGGATGGAATACTACCCGCTGCTTTTAAACGGAAAGATGAGAAAAAAGATGTGCTGACGGTCAGTCTTACCGTATTTGCAGCCATGTGTGTTATTGTTTTATTTTTAGCAGACACATTTGATAAGATTTTAAGCTTTACTATTTTTCTTGATTCATTCGGCATGGCATTTTCTGCAGCCACCATTTTTATTTTAAGAAAGAGAACAAAACATCTTGATGGCACCGGCATTTATACCATGAAGCTTTTCCCCTTAATGCCGGTGATCTTTATTGCTGCTTATATTTTTGTAGCTGCAAGTATTGCTATCAGCACACCTCGCTACGCAATAATTGGGATTGGATCAATCCTGCTTTTTATGCTGATCTATTTTTTTACGCGTGGAATGAAAAAACAAAATACGTAAAATGGATTTGTCCTTTATATTAAATGAATTGGGAGAAGAAAGAGAAAATTACTTCAATGCCATTTCTCCCCCAATAATACAGACCAGCAATTTCGCTTTTAAAACGGTGGCCGACTTAAGCAAAGCATTCGAAGATGAGATGGCCGGTTATCTCTACAGTCGCGGGTTAAATCCAACAGTGGAAATTCTAAGAAAGAAATTAGCAGCGCTGGATGGAGCCGAAGATTGTCTTGTTTTTAATAGCGGGGCAGCCGCCATCTTTGGCGGGGTGCTTGCCAATGTAAAATCGGGGGATCATATTGTTTCAGTAAAAGCTCCTTACACATGGGCAGAGCGAATGTTTGATGTCGTATTGCCCCGGTTTGGAGTGACTACTACATATATTGATGGAACGAAAATCAGCAACTGGGAACAGGCGACCGGGAACAATACGACCTTATACTATCTCGAATCTCCAAACAGTTGGGACTTTGCATTACAACCAATTAAGGAAGTTGCAAGTTCAGCAAGGTCGAAAGGCATAACAACTTTTATTGATAACAGCTATTGCACACCGATTCATCAAAAGCCGATCGAAATGGGAATTGACTTGGCAATGCAAACTGCTACAAAATATATCGGTGGACATAGCGACACACTGGGTGGTGTATTAAGTGGCAGCCAGACTATGATGAAAAAAATTTTTGACAGCGAGTATTTAAATATCGGCAGCGGCATTCAACCTTTTAACGCATGGTTGCTGATTCGGGGGTTGAGAACACTCCCTGCCCGTCTTGACCGGATCACTAAGACTTCACTTGAAGTACTTAAATTTTTAAAGCAACATCCAAAAATTGAATCAGTGATATTCCCTTTTGATGAATCATTCCCGCAATATCAGCTTGCCAGAAAACAGATGACCGGTGCCTGTGGCTTGATGACGATGGTTTTAAAAACCAAAAGTCGGGATGAGATCGTGAAATTCTGCGAAGGACTTCAGCATATTATGATGGCGGTAAGCTGGGGCGGGCATGAAAGTCTGGTGATCCCTAAATGTGCCGGAATACCGGTAACTGATTTTGACGCGATAAACCCGGAACACAGATATGTTCGATTATATGTTGGGCTGGAAGAGGCTGATTATTTGATTAAAGATTTGGACCAGGCCCTGGAAAAATCGATCATTAATTAACGACCCGTTTGTCATAATTCAGTCACCAAGAAAATCAATTCTCTTATTTTTGCGCCATGTTTAAAAGAAGTCTTTTTTTTCTGGCCATTATCGTTATGGCCGCTTCATCCCAAGCCCAGGAAAAATGGAATTTGCTGAAATGTGTGCAGTATGCAATTGAAAACAATATTTCTGTAAAACAGGCGGACCTGCAAACCCGTTTTTCTGATGTAACTTATAAACAAAGCAAGAGTGCACAATACCCATCCTTGAACTTTCAAAACAGTACGGGATATCGTTTTGGTCGTTCAGAAAACCCTGCAACCGGCGTACTTGAGGATAATAATTTTTTAAGCTCCAGCTTCAGTCTTCAATCGGGAGTTACTTTGTTCAACTGGTTTGTGAGAAAGAATACTGTTGAAAGTAACAAGTTGGCTAATGAAGCTGATAAAGCACAGGTGCTAAAAGTGCAGGATGATATTGCGTTGAATGTAGCTGTCGCCTATTTGCAAATACTGCTTGCAAAAGAACAGGCAAACCTTATAAAAGTTCAGATAGGGACAACTAACGAGCAATTAAATAATACCAGAAAAAGAGTTGATGCAGGCGCTTTACCAGAGTTGAATGCTGCTGAACTCGAAGCTCAGCTTAGCCGCGACAGCTCATCCCTTATAACTGCAGAAGCAAGTGTTCAGCAATTTATTTTGCAAATGAAAGCACTGCTTAATCTTGATGCTGGCGTTGCCTTTGATATTGAATCGCCATCGGTAGATAAAGTGCCGGTTGAAAGTTTGGCCGATCTGCAACCAGAGGCTGTTTATGCCATGGCATTAAAGAATCTTCCTCAAAACAAGGTGATCGACCTTCGCTTGCTATCGGCAAAAAAAGATGTTGAAGTTGCAAAAGGACAAATGTATCCGCAGATCACCGCGTTTGGAGGAATTGGCACCAGTTATGTAAATGTCAAAAGGCCAGAATTGGGTCCGGGCCCGGATAAGGCCACAGAGGCATATGTAACGATCGGACCGAGCACTTACAATGTGTTAGCTCCAAGTGTTATTCAAATCGGTGAAAGGGTTACTCCTTTTGGGAGCCAGCTAAACACAAACCTCAGCCAGAATATCGGGCTGGGTTTGAGTATCCCTATTTTTAATGGCCATTCTGCCCGTGCTAACTGGGAACGAACAAAGCTCCAGGTAAGACAATGGGAGCTGACCAAAGAACTGGACAACCAGACCTTGAAACAGAATATTTACAGAGCGTACAATGATGCTACGTCATCCATGCAGAAATACAATGCGGACAGGAAAAGTGTACAGACCTCAGCAAAGTCTTACGAGTATGCGCAAAAAAGATACGAGCAGAACCTGTTATCGACTTTTGATCTTATCAATAGTCAGAATAACTATCTGAGTGCCCAGATACAGGCGTTGTATTCGCAGTACGATTATGTTTTTAAGATGAAATTGCTGGAGTATTTTAAAGGACAGGGGATTAAGTTGTGAGTTCGGAGTTCAGAGTCAGGAGTTCGGAGTCAGTAAACGCTGAATAATTATGTTGCTAGAAGAGTGCCCTTCGATAAACTCAAGTTAAACTTGCAACGGAAGCTGAATAGAGTTTCAAAAGCTAAGTACATAAATAAATTTCTATAAAATGAGTAAAACTGTTAAATGGATATTGTTTGGATTGCTTGGGGTGATCGTTTTGCTGGTAGGATTTAAATTGATTGCTGGTAATAAAGATGAAGGCGTAAAAGTGTCAACTGAAAAAGCAAGTCGCCGGACAATTATTGAAACCGTAAATGCAAGCGGTAAAGTATATCCTGAAGTTGAAGTAAAGATCAGCCCGGATATTTCCGGGGAAGTGGTTGAATTAAATGTCGAAGAAGGGGACAGTGTAAAAAAAGGACAGATACTTGCAAGAATTTTTGCTGATATCTATGCCTTACAAAGAGATGAAGCGGCTTCACGGGTAAACCAGTCTGCGGCAGTAGTGGAGAATAGTAAGGCGGCCCTGGAGGCATTACAGGCATCCCTTGATCAGGCCAAGCAAGCTTATGATCGAAATAAAAAATTGTACGATGATAAAGTGATTTCCCGTGCAGAGTTTGAAGGGTATGAAACAACCTATAAATCAGCACAGGCCAACTATAATGCAGCAAAACAAAATATAAAAGGGTTGCAGGCAGGTGTGCAGGGAGCACAAACCGGATTAAGTTCAGCCAATAAAAATTTGGGAAGAACAACCCTGGTGGCTCCCATGAACGGAGTGATCTCATCTTTGCTTATCAAAAAGGGAGAAAGGGTGGCTGGTAATAGTTTCAGCATTGGCACCGAAATGATGCGGGTAGCTGATATGAGTGTGCTGGAAGTAAGAGTGGATGTAGGAGAAAATGATGTAGTAAAAGTACATCTTGGCGACAGCGCAGATGTGGAGGTGGATGCTTATAATAACAGGAAGTTCAAAGGAGTGGTAACGCAAATTGCAAGCAGTACAAAAGGCGGATTATCCGCAAGTGCTTTAACCAGTACCGATGTAACACAATATGAAGTAAGGATCCGCCTTGATAAAAGCTCCTACATTGATCTGATCGATCCAACAAAGCCAAAGAGTTTTCCTTTTCGTCCCGGGATGAACGCCAGCGCCGATATCAAAACTAAACGCAGGGATAATGTATTGGCAGTGCCTATCAATTCTGTGACAACAAGAGTGATCGGCAGCGATAAAACAATTGCCGATAAAAAGAAAGAGGAAGAGAAAAAGCAGAGGGTGGAAGGAAACACTGACGAAAACGTTGCCGTAGATAGTGATGAGTTGGAGGAAATAGTTTTTGTAGTGCAAAAAGATGGTAAAGTAAAAAAGGCAAAAGTGAAAACCGATATACAGGATATTAATTATATTGAAATAACAGAGGGCATAGCAGATGGCGATGAAGTGATAACCGGGCCCTTTAATGCGATCAGCAAAACACTGAAAGAAGGAACTGCGGTAAAGGTGGTGCCAAAGGAAAAGCTGTTTGAGAACTGAACCAGGATTGCCGGGATTGAAAAGATTAATGAGGAGATCGAGAAGAGTCTTTCAAAACAAGACTCTTTTTGGTTTTTAAATTATTTCAGGAAAGAAAATTCAGCTTACTTAATTTTATTTCCTCAGAATCCTTAAAATCAAACAAATCCTGGTTTATGTTTGGCATCATTGGCAGCGGAAGTTGGGCAACGGCATTGGCAAAAATTCTTACAGATAATCATCATCACATTAACTGGCTGGTTAGAACGGATGCGATGACGGAATCCATCAGCAAACACAGGCAAAACCCTAATTATCTAAGCTCCATTGTTTTTGATACAGCCTTGCTTCAGCTGGATACAAATGTCTCGAAAGTAGTTGCTGCTTCGGATCATATTATTATTGCAACACCTTCGGCTTATGTTGCAGATACGTTGAAAGTATTATCAAAAAAAGATTTTGAAGGGAAAAAAATTATTTCGGCTGTTAAGGGAATTATCCCACAGGATAATATTTTGTTGAATGATTACCTGGAGAAGCAGTTCAATGTGGAGCTGAGAGATTATTTCACGATCATGGGTCCTTGTCATGCCGAGGAAGTAGCTGCAGAAAAACTATCTTATCTCACCTTTTCAGGAGTTGATGAAGAGACCGCTGTTGGGATTGCCACTTATTTTAAAAATGATTACCTGAATACAGTGGTAAATGACGATATATATGGAGTGCAATTCGCTGCGATACTTAAAAATATCTATGCCCTCGGCGCCGGTATCGCACATGGCCTGGACTACGGAGATAATTTTTTAAGTGTATTCATTGCAAATAGTGCAGATGAGATGGCTGGATTTCTTCGCAATGTGGGTATCCATAATATTGAAGTTGGAAAGCACGAAGGTGAAGACCCGGTGACTCATAAAAGAAAAGCAAACTATGCCGCTTCAGTTTATCTTGGCGATTTGCTGGTTACATGTTATTCGTTGTACAGCCGTAACCGGACCTTCGGAAAAATGATTGGTAAGGGTTATACAGTAAGATCTGCTCAAGTGGAACTGAATATGGTGGCAGAGGGGTATAATGCTTCGAAAAGCATCTATATTATTAATAAGAATGTAAAAGCTGAAATGCCAATTGCCGAAACAGTGTATAAAATTTTGTGGGAACAGCTTTCGCCGGGTGAAGGATTCGGCCAGATTGAAGAATCACTGGTTTAAACCGGATCAATAAATAGCTCGGCTGCGATTCCATCGGCAAATAATTTTCCTTCTTTTGTAAGGATTAATTTATTTTCTCTTAAAAGCATTTTTCCTTCTTTAATAAATTTTTGGCTCCTGATTTCGAGGTCTTGACTCTGATCCCGATGGCTATCGGGACCGAACGCTGAACTCCGAACTCTTTCCAAATTCAAACCTTCTTTTGTTCTCAATGATGTCATGATGTACTCATTCAACTGCTGAACAGGAGTAAGAATTTCTTTTTCGAAAGGGATTTCATTTTTTGAAAGTGATTTTATATAAGTAGTGTTGTTCGAAATATTCCATTGCCTGGTTTTGCCATCATACGAATGCGCGGACGGGCCAAGACCAAGATAATTTTTTCCCTGCCAGTAAGATGTATTATGCCTGCTGCGAAAACCTGGTTTTGAAAAGTTTGAAATCTCATAGTGTTCATAGCCCGCATCTTGCAGCCATTGCATCAACAATAAGAAATGGTCTGCCTGTTTTTCCTGCTGGATGTTTTCTTTCTTTTTTTCAAGTATTAATTTTTGCAAAGGGGTTTTCGGTTCCACTGTAAGTGCATAACAGGAAATGTGGGGAATATTAAGTGAAATCACTTGCTCTACGTTTTGCCTCCATTTTTCATTGGTAAGAAGTGGATGGCCGTAGATGAGATCAATTGTTATATTGTCAAATTGCTTACTGGCTAACTGCAAATTGCCAATTGCCTGTTGCGCACTATGCGCACGGTTCATCCACAAAAGGTCCTCTTCAAAAAAACTTTGAACACCAATACTGAGCCGGTTAATGCCGGTTTTTTTCCAACCAGTCAGTTTATCATCATCAATATCATCGGGATTTGCTTCGAGAGTGATCTCCGCATCAGTCGAAATATCAAATACTTCACTTAGCTTTTCAAGTTGCAATTTTAGATCTTCAATTGTCAATAACGATGGTGTTCCTCCACCAAAATAGACCGTTTCAACCGGTTCGTTCTTCAAATAATCCCGTTGGAGTTCGGTCTCTTTCAATAAAGCTGCCAGCAATTCGTTTTTATACCGCAATGAAGTGGAAAAATGAAAGTTGCAATAGTTACAGGCTTGCTTGCAAAAAGGAATATGTACATAAATCCCGGCCAAATAAAATATTTTTGAGTGTCCTTTGAATGACTAATTCTGCAAAAATACAAAGCCCTCTGCCGTCAGGCCTGCTGTTTTTATTTATTATTCTATTTCAAACCATTTCAGTTGGTCAATCGAATTATTTTTTAAATGCAAGATCAGTTGATAAACCTCCTGAGTTTTTAAAAAACGAGATTGGCCTCCAAACAGAATTTGCTACCCGCCTTAGCTGTATTGAGTATGTAAACAAACTTCCTTCGGTATTGCTGGCAAAGGGATTTGTAGCAGCCTCTCTCGATAGTATTTTCTTTGATACCGCATCTGCAAAACTGGTCGTGTATCTCGGCCAACAGTACAGGTGGGCTCATATAAACACCGCGGTTGCAGATCCGCAGGTCCTGGCAAATTCCGGATGGAACGAGAAATTATTTGCCAATAAACCAATCAACTTTGAACAGTTAAAAACTCTCAAGGAAAGGATGCTTGTTTACCTCGAAAACAACGGATATCCATTTGGGAAAATTTTTCTTGACAGCATTAACCTTAACGAGGATAGTGTAACAGCAAATCTTATCATAGATAAAGGCCCCCTTTATAAAATTGATAGTATCCGTGTATATGGCAGTGCAAAAATCTCTAATGATTTCTTGCAACGTTATCTTGAAATACAGAATGGAAGTATTTATAACCGGGAAAAATTGACCGGTATTTCAAAAAAGATTCAGGAATTGAGTTTTGTAGAGGAGGAACAGCCATCGAATATGAGTTTGTTGGGCACCGGTTCTGTTTTGAATCTGTATCTAAAACAGAAGAAAAGCAGCCAGGTAAATGCAATTGTTGGCTTTTTGCCAAATAATGATCAGCTTTCCTCAAAAAAACTACTGATAACGGGTGAGGCAAATATAAATCTTCGAAACGCTTTTGGTGGTGGTGAAGCTCTTGGGCTTAACTGGCAGCAACTACAGGTCAAATCCCCGCGACTCAATATTTATTATCAGCATCCTTACTTGTTTAACTCGCCAGTAGGGATTAATTTCTCTTTCGACATGCTTCGAAAGGATAGCAGTTACCTGAATATAAATTTAGATCTCGGTGCCAGTTATGTACTTTCAGAGTCGGAATCAGGGAAAATTTTCCTCCACCATTTTCAAACCATTGTCAGCCAGGGTGGCATTAATGATGCATTTGTCATCGCCACAAAAACATTACCTGATATCGCCGATGTGAGTTCGTTGGCTATTGGTTTAGAGTATGAAAAAAGTAAAACTAATTATCGCTATAATCCAAGAAATGGTTTTGAATTTCGATTAGGTGGTTCGGCTGGATCCAAGAAGGTTAAGAAAAACAATGAGATACTGGAATTAAAAGACCCATCTGATCCTTCATTTGATTTTGATGCATTATACGATACGGTCAAGTTAAAATCTTATCAATTTAAAACGATCGGCTCTGTTGCAAAATATTTCCCGGTTGGAAAACAAGGAACTTTTAAAACAGCGATTTACGGCGGTACTATTTTTAGCGATAATATTTTTAGAAATGAACTTTTCCAGATTGGCGGCTATAAATTACTGCGTGGTTTTGACGAGGAGAGTCAGTATGTATCTCAGTATGCTGTTGGCACATTAGAGTATCGTTTCTTGATCGGGTTGAATTCATTTTTCTTTGGATTTGTTGATGGTGGATGGGCAAGAAATAATAGCCAGAACGCAAATTATAGTCATACCTATTTCGGCACGGGGCTTGGGCTGGCGCTGGAAACAAAGGCCGGAATTTTTAATCTTGCCTGGGCTGTTGGTAAAAGAGATGACACCCCATTTAACCTGAGGCAGTCAAAAATCCACTTTGGATTCGTGAATTATTTTTAGCGCTCTTTTTCCCTTTAAACGATAAACACTTTAATACTTTTGCGTTTCGAATGAAGCACCTCTATCCACTTTTATTTTTTATTTGTTTGTACCCTGCTGACATTTTTGCTCAAACAGATTCTATAACTGGCCAAAGGGATAGTCTGCAAAACGACTCGTTAACGTCAAGGTTTAATAAAGTAAGAATTCGCAAGCCAAAAGCTGAAATTGATTCTTCAATATTCAAAACCGATAGCCTGCGCATAAAAGATTCACTTCGGATACAAGATTCCCTGTATTTGCGCGTCGCTGATTCAGTTCAAAAGCAATCGAATGCAGCCAGATTGCCGGCTCAAGATTTAAAAGAAGGAGATAAGAAGGTATTTCGTGGGAAGGAATATTTATTTTATTATTTAGTTTTCTTATTGATTTTATTTGGTTTGCTGCGGCGGGTTTTCGCGAAATATTTTTATGATCTCTTCCGTGTTTTTTTTAGAACCACATTAAAACAGCGGCAAACACAGGAGCAGTTGCTCCAGGCACCATTGCCCTCGGTATTTATGAATGGTTTTTTTGTTTTGTCTGCAGGACTTTATGTCAATTTTCTTCTTCAGTATTTTGAGATTTCAATCGCAGAAAATTTTTGGCTGCAATACCTATACTGTGGAGTCGCCATCGCTTCGATTTACATCGTAAAATTTATCGGGTTGAAGATTACAGGCTGGCTATTTAATGTGAGCACTGCTACTGATGCGTATATTTTTATCGTTTTTATTATTAATAAGATATTGGGCGTTTACTTTTTACCGTTTTTACTTCTGCTTGGATTTGCAACAGGTCTATTATATAGTTCGGCAATGATTTTTTCCTGGTTTGGCATCGGTTTGCTTCTCCTTTACAGGTTTATTTTATCCTATCGTGCAGTACGTAAAGAGGTAAAGCTCAACTCTTTTCATTTCCTTTTGTATATCATCGGATTTGAAGTTGTACCACTTTTGCTGATTTACAAGCTGTTATTGCTCATATTTTAAAAAGAACTTATTAACTTTGCGCTCAATTTCAATTTAGCCGAACCAGTATGGTAAAAAACGGGAAAGCTGATACTTCAGCTAAACAAGTGAAAAAGATTTTGATTACCCAACCCAGGCCAGAAAGCGATAAATCGCCGTACTATGAGCTTTCCAGGAAGTACAGCCTGGAACTCGATTTTCATCCATTTATCCGCCTCGAACCGATTCCTGGAAAAGAATTTCGCAAGCAAAAAATAGAAATCCAGAATTATACCGGGGTGATCTTTACAAGCCGCAATGCTATCGATCATTTCTTCCGTACATGCGAAGAACTCAAAATAAGTGTATCGCAGGATACAAAATACTTCTGCATTACAGAGGCCGTTGCGCTATATCTTCAAAAGTTTATTCTGTACAGGAAACGTAAAGTATTCTATGGTGGCGATGGGTCAAATAAGAGTTTGTTCGATGTGATCAACAAGCACAAGAGTAACGAGAAATTTCTCTATGTATGTTCAGAAAACCAGCAGGATAATGAAATAGTGAATTGGCTAAAGAATAATAGTTGCGAATTTGTTTTGGGATTCATGTACCGTACACGCAGCAATGATGTGAAGGTTCTTCTTGAACAAAAAGAATACGATATTATTTGTTTTTTTACTCCAAGCGGAGTCAAGAGTCTTTTTGATAATCTGCCAAAATTCAGACAGAATGGAGCTGTAATAGGAGCATTTGGCAGCAATACTATGCGCGCAGTGGAGGAAGCGGGCTTAAAGCTCGACATAAAGGCTCCGCAGCCACAAACTCCAAGCATGGTTGCTGCGCTGGAGCAGTTTATTTTAGCAAATAAGAAGAAGTAAAGCTGAGTTTGGTAAAATAATTGAAGGCACCTGATGAGTGCCTTTTTTATTTGTTTCTTAAATACGAACTTCAGTTCAACAAAACTTCATGCACCAATTTACAAATAAGCTTATTACGGAGACGAGTCCTTATTTACTTCAGCATGCTCATAATCCAGTTAGTTGGTTTCCCTGGGGTGAGGAGGCATTAAGCATCGCGAAAAATGAAGACAAGCCAATTCTTGTTAGTATTGGTTATTCTGCCTGCCATTGGTGTCATGTAATGGAAAGAGAAAGCTTTGAAGATGAAGAAACGGCAGCGGTAATGAATGAACATTTTGTAAATATCAAAATAGACCGGGAAGAAAGACCCGATCTTGACCATATTTACATGGATGCCGTGCAGGCCATGACTGGTAGCGGGGGTTGGCCGCTGAATGTGTTTCTCACACCAGCAGGTAAACCTTTCTACGGAGGAACTTATTTTCCCCCGAAAAAGGCCTTCAACCGACCTTCATGGAAGGAAGTGCTGTTAGGTGTCAAAGATGCGTTTAATCAAAGAAGAAATGAGATCAATGCCCAGGCAGAAAATCTGACTGAGCATCTCACACAAGCCAACTCTTTTGGAATTTCTTCTCCTGCCGCCGCGGAGTTTTTTACAAAAGAAAAAGCCACTGAGGCGTTTACCAACATAATGAAAAACGCTGACAAGGTTTGGGGAGGTTTTGGAAGAGCTCCAAAGTTTCCGCAATCATTCATTATTCAATACTTGTTAAGATTTCATTATGTAAATGAAAGTGCCGAAGCATTAAAACAGGCATTGGTCAGCATTGATAAAATGATCGATGGGGGGATATATGACCAGGTCGGCGGAGGGTTTGCCCGATATTCAACAGATACCGAATGGCTCGTGCCACATTTTGAGAAAATGCTATATGATAATGCCTTACTTATTTCTGTTATTAGCGAAGCTTATCAGCTGACAGGCAATAAAAGATACAAACAAGTCATTGAAGAAACCGTTGAATTTATACAAAGAGAGTTGATGCATCCGGAAGGCGGGTTCTATGCAGCGCTTGATGCAGATAGTGAAGGGGAGGAAGGAAAATTCTATGTATGGAAATACGAAGAGATAAACGATGTTTTACAAGATGATGGAATTATTTTCTCTGATTTTTTTGATATTAAACGGGGTGGCAATTGGGAAGGGGAAAATATTTTATGGAGAAAGAAAGAAGAAAAAATTTTTTGTAGTGAAAAGAGTATTTCAGAGGAGAAATTGCAAAAAATTATCCGGAAGGGAAAAAAATTATTATTGGAAAAAAGAAATGAAAGGGTAAGACCGCAAACAGATGATAAGATTATTTTGGGATGGAATGCTTTAATGAATACGGCACTTAGTAAAGCATTTGCTGCAACAGGTAATGAAACTTTCAGGCAATTGGCAATCGACAATATGCAATTCCTGATAGACAAGTTTTCAAGCAGGAATCCAGGCGAATATTCTCATAGCTGGAAAAATAATATTGCAAAACAGCCAGCTTTTCTTGACGATTATGCGTTTCTGATACAGGCTTTAATTCAATTACAGGAAACGACGGGGAATACAGATTATCTTGAAAAAGCGAGCATGTTGGTTAATTATGTGACTGAGAATTTCAACGATACGGAGAGTGACTTTTTCTTTTATACGAATGCAAACCAGGCAGACGTTATTGTAAGAAAAAAAGAAGTATACGATGGGGCACAACCCTCTGGCAATGCGGTGATGGCCGAAAATCTGCATCGTCTCGGGCTTTATTTGGACAAAAGTGAATGGAGGGAAAGAAGCAGCGGTATGGTCAATTCTCTGGGAAACGCTGTGATTCGTTATCCCACGTCCTTTGGAGTTTGGGCCTGTCTTTTACTTGAACTAACAGTTGGTACAACCGAAATTGCCATAATCTCGGAAGAACCGCACGCAGTTCTTAGACAAGCCCTTAAAGAATATATTCCTCATAAAATAATAATGTCAGGGACCGGTGGAAGCAACTCTTTTCCCCTTTTATCCGGTAAGGAAAAAACAGCTCAAACTTCGATATTCCTATGCCAAAACTACGCGTGTGAAATACCTGTTTCTTCTGTAGATGGTTTAATAGCACTTATAAAGCGTAAAGAACTAAAAATTAGTTGATAGGCTATACAATATAAGAGTGTGAAACCCGTTAGAACTTTTACCTCGTAAATGAGGCTTGTCATTCAAAAAAATAAATATTATCCTTGTGATTCGGTTATATTCAAAATCTTATATTTGTCCTTTACCCTTTAAGTGTATGAAAATGAAAAACCTTTATAGCCTTCTCCTCGTGGTAGCGACAACACTAGCGTTATCCAGTTGTGGAATCTTTGGAAAGAAGAACAGCAAAGGTAGTACCCTGCCAAATGATGGCCAGGTGCATGGTATTGCGCCAGGCAATAAGTACGTTATGCCTAAGCCTCCCGGTATGGTTTACATACCGCAGGGAACTTTCCATATGGGACCCAGCGATGAGGATCCTGCTTATGCATTCAGCGCAAGAAATCGTTCTATTTCGATCAGCGGTTTTTGGATGGATGCCACTGAAATTACCAACAACGAGTATCGTCAGTTCGTATTCTGGGTTCGTGACTCAGTAACAGCTGCTGAGTTAAAATTCTTAAAACCCGGAAAAGACGGAAATGAATACGTTGATTGGCAGAAAATGAAGACCATCAAATGGAACGATCCAAAATTCCTTGAGCAATTGGGTCAAACAAGTCTAATACTTCCTCCGGATGACAGAATTTTTGGAAGAATTGAACTCGATCCAAGAAAATTGATCTACCACTCAAAAACCTTTGACCTTAAAGAAGCGGCTAAAAGAGAAAATGCAAGTCAGCCGCGCTCTAAGTTCATTCTAGAAAAGAAAACTCCGATTTATCCCGACACGTTAGTTTGGATAAGGGACTTTGCCTATTCTTACAATGAGCCGATGACAAAAAGATATTTCAACCATCCGGCTTTTGGAAATTATCCTGTAGTGGGTGTTAACTGGCATATGGCAACAGCCTTTTGCGAATGGAGCACACATTACCTGAACTCATTCCTTAGCGGTAAAAACAGACCACAAGAATCGGATTTCCGCCTTCCAACGGAAGGACAATGGGAATATGCGGCCCGTGGCGGTCGTTCACAATCAATGTTCCCCTGGGGTAATTATTACCTGAGAAATAAGAAAGGTTGCTTAATGGCAAACTTTAAACCAGGTCGTGGTAACTATCCTGAAGATGGTGGATTCTATACAGTACGTGCCGACGCTTATTGGCCAAATGATTTTGGACTTTATAATATGGCGGGAAATGTTGCAGAATGGACCTCATCAATTTTCTACGAAGGTTCTTTCACTTTTCAGCATGATATGAACCCGGATGTGCGCTGGAATGCAAAAGAATCTGATCCTCCCCTCATGAAGAGAAAAGTTATCCGTGGTGGGGGTTGGAAAGATGTTGGCTATTACCTGCAAACAGGAACCCGTACATATGAGTACCAGGATTCAACCAAATCTTATATCGGATTCCGCAGGGTAATCGACTTACCAGCTGCACCGCAAAAAGGGCGCAAAAAATAAGGAGGGAACAATAACTTCTTTGATTTTGCGTCTTACTTCCAGAACTGACTTACCAAACTGTACAATCTTTAATAACCTATAAAACGAGCCCTTTATGCTATTCTTTAAAACACATCGAGGTCAGGTAGTCCTCAACTTTATTTTCGCTTTTTTTGCAGCCGTGGTAATCCTCGGAGCCTTATTCAAGATCCGTCACTGGCCATTTGCCGATGAAATGATCACGATTGGTTTATTGTCAGAAGTTGTAGTATTCTGTGTCATGGCATTTTTAGTGCCTCCTCCGGAAGAACCACACTGGCAACGTTATTTCCCTGATATCAATGTGCATCCTGACATTGATCCTAACTTTAAACCTACCCCGCTTACTTTACCGGGCGCAAATGGTAATCCTGCTTTGACTAAGTTGGAAGATATGCTGTCAGCAGCTGATATCACTCCGGCTAATCTTGGCCGCCTTGGCGAAAACTTTAAGAAACTCGGAACAACGGTAGATAAAATGAGCGATGTTAGCGATGCGATTTCGGCAACTAACGATTACTCTGCAAAAACCCGTGAAGCAGCAGTTGCTCTTGGGCAAATGAAAGAAGCTTATGTAAGTGCTTCTAATTCTGCTCAGAGTTTTAATAATGCAGCTGAAGGTACTAAGCAGTTTCATGAGCAGGTACAAGTGCTTACGAAAAATCTTTCTTCGTTAAATACCATATACGAACTGGAACTCCAGGATACTAACAATCACCTGAAAGCAATGAACAGGTTTTACAATAACCTGGTACAGGCTTCAGATGCAATGTCAGGCAGTGTGGATGATGCTAAGAAAGCCCATGACCAGATTTCAACACTGGCAGGCAATCTTGGTAAGCTGAACCAGATCTATGGTAATATGCTAAGCGCAATGCAAGGCAGAGCGTAAGAAAGTAATAAAGGTTTCGTTTTATAGAATTCGAAATCCGTATCCGTGATTTTTTGTCACCATTTTATAACCAGTTCCCGGAAAATCGGGACGAAAAAACATAAACCATGGCTTTACCTCGTGAGCCCCGGCAAAAGATGATCAACATGATGTACCTGGTGCTGACAGCCCTGCTGGCACTCAACGTATCATCCGAGATCCTCAATGCCTTTAAAACGGTTAACAATAGTCTTGAAGAGACTAACAGGGTAGTGAATCAATCTACTTCCGATGTAATGACATCTCTTCAGGAGAAATTGAAAGATGCCGGAACGGCTGAAAAAGCAAAGATCTGGCTTCCAAAAGCGCAGCAAGTACAGAAGCTGACAGGCGATCTTAATACCTATATACAAGGATTAAAAGATAAAATTTTAACTGAAGCTGGTGCTGACTATTCTAAGAGAACAACAAGCGATTCTGCTTACAAAGATGACAACCTTGATATCGCTACCAGGTTAATGGTGGAGCATGGCGAAGGTAAAAACCTGCTTGCTAAGTTAACACAGTATAAAAAAGACATCCTTGCTGTAGATCCTGAAATTGCTAAATCGTTCGACAAATCACTTCCTGTGCACCTGGAAAAACCAAAAACAAAAAATAAAGGGAATAACACATGGGAAGCTGCTTATTTCAGAATGGTTCCTACAGTAGCGGCACTTACCATTTTAAGTAAGTTTCAGAATGATGTAAAGACATCAGAAAATAAGGTTATTACTTTCTGTCATGAGCAAGTCGGAAAAGTATCTTTCCGCTTCAATCAGTATGAAGCCATTGTTGGCCAAAATTCCAATGTATTATTAGCAGGACAAGAATTAGAAATTCATGCTGGTCTTGCGGCCATGAATAGTGATCAAAAGCCAACAGTGACTGTTAATGGCGCAAATGTTCCTTTGGACGCACAAGGCTTAGCTGTTTGGAAGCAAAGAGTCAATTCAAGTGGAAGGGTTCTTGTAAAAGTGACCTACCGCGACCAGGACGGAAATCTAAAAGATAAAACTGTACCCGTTGAGTACACAGTTGGTCAATCCAGCGCTGCCGTACAGCTTGATAATATGAACGTGTTATTTATTGGTGTTGATAACCCGGTTACTATTTCAGGTAGTGGTAGCGTAGATCAGATTAAGGCATCTATATCAGGCGGTGGCGGTGTGTTAAGCGGTGGTGGTGCAAAACGCAGTGTTAGGGTATCACAAGAAACTGATGAATGCTATATAACAGTAACAACACCTGATGGAAAAACTACACGAGTTCAGTTCCGTGTCCGTTCGATTCCTGATCCCACGCCAATGATTGGTACAAATAAGAGTGGTAACATCCCAGCATCATATTTTAAGAGCCAGGCAGGTGTTCGTGCTATGGTTGAAAACTTCTACTATAAAACCCAGTTTAATGTTACCAGTTTCCGTATAACAGGCGATGGTAATGGGTTTGATGATATTCTTGAAGCAAATAACACGGGTGCAGAATGGAATGAAGCAAGAAATATTGTGAATAGGGCCAGACCCGGGTCGTTTATCACAATTGAAGATATTTATGCGGTAGGCCCGGACGGCAGAAGAAGAAAGCTTACCCCGCTTATTTATAATTTGAAATAAAAGAGCAATGAGATACAAATTTTTTAAATGCCTGATCTTTTCTGCTGTACTCTTAACTGTTGTTACAGCCGCTGATGCGCAACGTCGCGGCAGAACGACCAGAGGAAATACAGCTAGACCTGATACGACGAGGCCCCAGCAGCAGAATGTTCAGCAAAATACGAACCCTGCCAGTGTTCAGAGTTATAATCCCTATGGAAATGTACCGCTTGAAATGGCTCCGCAGGTAGGTGGATTTAATGACACCATTCGTCCTTCACTCAGGAATGATGGTGCTACTGAAAGGAGAATGTTCAAAGATCGTATTCCCCTGGATTATGAATTTCTGAGGGCGGATGACGCTTTATATACACAGCGGGTATGGAGAGATATTGATATTCGGGAAAAAATAAACCTTCCATTCCGTTACCAGGCAAATGACGACAATGGTGATCAGCGTTTCGTAAGCATACTGGTAAAAGCTGTAAAGGAAGAATTGAAGAAAGGTAATGCAATTGCTTTCAGCGCTGATGACGACAGGTTCACAACCTTTCTTGATTCAGCAGGTTTTGAAAAAGCAGTTGGGGGTGGAGGAGAGTGCGATACTAATGCAGTGTATGACCTGAATGATCCCACTAAAATCGTTAAGTATGTTGTCAATTGTAATAAGCTAAATCCAGATGATGTAATCAAGTTTAGGATTAAAGAGGAATGGGTATTTGATCGTGAGGCCAGCCGCATGTTTGTTAGAATTCTTGGTATAGCACCTTTGAGAACGATAATGGCACAGGATGGAATTACTGAAAGAGGAGTTACTCCTTTGTTTTGGATCTACTATCCTGATGTTCGTAGCGTTTTAGCCAGATATGAAGTATATAATCCAAAGAACATGGGAATGAGCCGAATGACATGGGAAGAGTTGTTTGAAGCAAGAATGTTTAGCAGTTATATAATTAAGTCTACGCTAGATAACCCAACGAATAAGTTTATCCGTAATCTGATCAATGATCCGATTCTAAGGTTGCTTGAAGGAGATAATACAAAGGATAAGATCTTCAATTATGAACAAAACCTCTGGCAGTATTAATCTAACATCTTCGTAAAAATACTATCAAACAGTCTCGCCTAAGGCGAGACTGTTTTTTTTGTTTCAACAACTAAGTCTATATTATTGATAATTTAAAAAATACCCCATAGCGGGTATAGGAAATGTCAATAAATGTTGTACTTTTATTTCGGTTTTTCATAGGATATTGGATTTTAAAAACGGGGCTGGATTTCTATCCGGGCCCCATTTTTTTT
>JAICGN010000029.1 GCA_025923075.1 Chitinophagaceae bacterium | reverse complement strand
TTGTTATTGTGCTTTGAATAGTTGAAAGATGAATGATTGGAGAAAATGATCTCTCATGATTTACATGAGTTATCCTTATAAAATATGAACCAAACTGAATATTTTCGAATTCTATTATACCTGATCTATTACTAATTGCGACTTTAACTAACGAAGAATCTTTCCCCCTTAATAATTCGGCTGTTGCCCCTTCAATCGTTTTTTGTTGTTCATCTATTATCTTACCATTGATCCTTCCGCGCTCAGTTGTTTGACCTGTTAGTATCCCAGATGAAATAAAAAATGCTATGAGTAGTAACGTCCATTTTTGCATAGAGAGACTTTACAACAAAAATGGACATTAAACGAACCATTTCGTATCGTTAAATGACAGGAAGCAAAATGAAAAGATGAATGGGGTTAATAAAAGTTAAGCCTGTCCGATTTTTACATATTGGACGATTGAATGCGAATACAATTGCTGCTCAACTGAGGGCCGGGGAGCGATCAGCGGAGTAATGGTCTTGCCAATTAAATCAAAGGAACTTATTGCTGGATCGCCAGACTATTATAATACGAAACGATGGCTGCAAAATTGGCTTCGCTATCCCCTGATAATTTTTTATCACTTATAAATTTGAATACTTCATCTTTCTTATCAGGAAAAAGCGTTGTGAGGTCTTTTAATTTTTTCACTTTTGTCCATTGGCCATTTACCAACACATAATAACGGGTGTCTGTCCTAATTATTTGCTCAACTGTAGCAGAGCCATAAGGTTTGTTTTCCAATAAACTTTTTTTATGCTGCTTATAAAGCTCCGCTCTGCCAGCCTGCAGCAATTCATAAAAATCCTTTTCCAGTTTCTGTGACGACCTGATATAATCTGAAAAAATAAACCGGTGATCGTTTTTTAATATCGTATCCCAAAGCACGACTTCCCGTACCGGTGATGAAGCGATCATTTCATTTTGCTTATCGTCGATATAATTCACCTGGGCTTCTAAAAGGTTAAGTCGCACCTTTATATTCTTATATTCCCTGCCTTCGCTCAAAATAATGGCCCCAGGCATCATTTGCTCACTAAAAAACGGGGAGCCTTCTACCACCCTCGCAAATTTTGCATTAACAAAAGGCGTTCCGGCTACCGTATACATATAATTAACCGCCCTATCAGTACTGGCGACCTGCTTATCTACATCAACCGTTTTTTGCGAAATGGAATTGAGCCAGATAACAGAGAAGGCATAAGAAATAAACAGACGCTTCATACAGCTATGTTTCAGTAATTTCTAAGTTACGGATAAGTATCAACATTAAGAGAGGGCCGAATAACGTTACCTTCATTAAAACCTATTGTTGTTGGATAAAAAGGCTGTTATAATAACTGATCACAGCTTGAAAATCTTCCTGGCTATCACCTGATATACGTTTAGCGCTGATATGTTGTTGAACTTCACTCTTCTTGTCAGCGAGCACGGTTAAAAGATCTTTTATTTTAGCCACCTTTTTCCATTGGCCTCCTATCAAAACAAAATATCGTATGTTAGTTTGAATCGTCTGTTCGTATGTTGCAGAATTATAGGGCCTATCTTCTCTCATTATCTTTTTATATTGTTTGTATAGCTGTGCTCTTCCGGTCTCTAATAACTCATAAAAATCTTTTTCGGGCTTATCAGTTGTTTCAATATGCTCAGAAAAAACAAAGCGATAGCTTTTATTATTGACCGTATCCCAGATTATTACTTCCCTCAGCGGCGTTCCTACAATCATTTCCACCTGATTATTCAGGAAATTTACCTGCGATTCCAATAAGTTAAGCCGGATGATGATATTTCGGTATTGGGTACCATTAGCTGAAATAAGCACTCCGGGCATAAGTTCTTCCTTAAAAAATGGGGAGCCCGATACCAGTTTTGCAAACTTGGCATTTACAAATGGTGTACCGCCACCGACAACTAAATAACTTAGTGCCCCAGACTTGATATCTTCTTTGTTGACATCTATTACCCTTTGTGAAGCTGCGTGCAAGCAGATCGTTACCAAGAGGCAGCAAGTCAGCAAACTTCTCATCGGTTCGATTTCAGTTGGTTCTAAGTTACTATTTGTACTGAATATTTTTGATAAATTCTCAATGTTGGCACCCGGTTTGGACAACCTTTCGGGGAACTTATTTTTTCATCAAAAAACAAGGTTTATGAAGCCCAAATTGATAACCGCTTCATTATTTTTTACCGTTTTTCTTTTTTCGTGTGTGAGCAGTAAAAAGTACAAGCAATCACAAGCGGACTACGCGAATTTGCAAGTTAAACATTCTCAACTTGAAGGGGACCTGAGTAACTGCAATAATGATAAGGCAAAATTGTCAAAAGACAAATCTGATCTGGAAGCTGAAAAAGCAAGTCTTAATGGCCGTATCGCTGACCTGAACAAGCAAATGGAGTTTCTCAAAGAGAATAATACCACGGTGCTAACACAATTGCAGAATCTTTCCGTAATTTCTTCTTCGCAAGCTGAAAGCATAAAGAAATCATTGGATAATATCGGGGCGAAGGATGCTTATATAATTGATCTGCAAACAGCAATGGCCCGAAAGGATTCGTTGAATATGGCACTGGTTATGAATTTGAAAGGTGCAATTGGGGATATGAACGATGATGACATTAATATTAAAGTTGATAAAGGCGTCGTTTACATCGACATTTCAGATAAAATGCTTTTCAAAACCGGCAAGTATGAAGTAACATCACAGGCAAAAGAAGTACTGGGTAAGGTAGCGATGGTACTGAAAAACCAACCCGATATTGAATTTATGGTTGAAGGACACACCGATAATGTTCCTTACCGCAGTGGTATACTCCTTGATAACTGGGACTTGAGTGTAAAAAGAGCAACTGCTGTTGTAAGGATCTTACAAAATCAGTACGGTCTTGATCCCAGAAAAATGGCCGCGTCAGGTCGGGGTGAATATAATCCGGTTATGGATAACAGCACAAGCGCTAACCGTGCAATCAATAGGAGAACCAGGATAGTGATCCTGCCACAGCTTGATCAATTCTTTCAGCTACTGGAACCGAAGAAAACTTAAAAACAATGCCCCGCTACTGCGGGGTTTTATTTTAAAATCATAGAATAGACCGGGACAAAAAAAATTCCCTCACTCAATTTTCAACGTTTGACACTTGATGTAAAGTAATTTGATACTTTTGAGACAATCACTTTTTCTTCATCCAAAACCATTTACCATGAAATACAGATTAGCCGCAATGATATTGCTTTCCTCTCTTTTCTTTTTCTCCTGTGTAAGCAGTAAGAAATTTAAGAAATCGCAAGCTGACTATTCCGCGTTGCAAGTCAAACACACAGAACTGCAAACCACCCTCAATACTTGCAACGATGAAAAGGCGGAGCTCGCCCGTCAAAAAACATCGCTGGAAAATGATAAGGCAGGTCTTAATGACCGCATAGCAGATCTGAATAAACAGATCGATTTTTTAAAAGCGAATAACACAACTGTGCTAAAACAACTACAGGACCTTTCTGTTATTTCTTCCTCCCAGGCAGAAAACATTAAAAAATCATTGGACAATATTGGCGCTAAAGATGCATATATCCAGGACCTGCAGGCTGCAATGGCACGTAAGGATTCACTTAATCTTGCATTGGTGATGAATCTCAAAGGCGCAGTTGGTAATATGGAGGACCAGGATATCAATATTAAAGTAGATAAAGGAGTAGTGTATATTGATATTTCGGATAAGCTTCTTTTCAAAAGTGGAAAGTATGAGTTAACGTCACAGGCAAAAACGGTACTTGGCAAAGTCGCGGCGGTATTGAAGAATCAACCCGATATAGAATTTATGGTAGAAGGCCATACGGATAATGTCGCATATCGCAGTGGCGTGTTGCTTGACAACTGGGATCTGAGTGTAAAGAGAGCAACATCAGTCGTCCGGATCCTGCAAAAAGACTATGGTCTTGATCCGAAAAAAATGGCAGCTTCCGGCCGTGGTGAATACAATCCCGTAGCTGAAAATACTTCAGCAGAGAACCGATCAATTAATCGTAGAACAAGAATTGTTATTTTACCACAGTTAGATCAATTTTTCCAGTTGCTGGAACCGAAAAAAACTTAAAAAGGCAAGCCCCGGTAAAACGGGGCCATTTTATTAAATTGGTGGTGCAGGCACTTAATTTCCATACTGACCAAGAAATTTTATGCGCATCATTTTGAGTTGTTCCCATGTGAAATTATGTTCGGATAGTTCTTCCTGTGCTACCTGCAGTGAAGATGTTTCGCAATTCTTAAAGTATTCAATGATCTCTTCCTGGTCGTATTCATCAAGCAATTGTGACAGGGCATAGTCAAGGTTAAGCTTGGTGCCGCTAGCCGCAATTGTTTCCATTTCTTCCAGCAGCTCATCCATCTTCATACCCTTATTCTTTGCAATTGTTTCCAGCGGGATCTTTTTATCAATATTTTGAATGATAAAAACCTTGTTACCGCTTTTATTTACTACACTCTTCATCACGAAATCATCCGGTCGCACAATATTGTTGTCCTCTACATATCTTGAAATAAGATCGATGAAAGGTTTTCCGTACCTCATTGCTTTCCCCTTGCTTATCCCCTGGCATTTTTCCAGGTCCGCCAGTGTAATGGGATAAAGTGTAGCCATATCCTGCAATGAGGATTCAAGGAAAAGCACAAAAGGCGGTAAATTCTTTTTCTTTGCCTCCTTCTGACGAAGTTCTTTCAGCATTTCAAATAATCTCTCATCGGCTGCTGCTCCTTCGGTTGATTCAGCGCCTTCATCATCATCTGCATTTGCTTCATCATAGGTATTATTAAGAACAATCTTGAATGACTTTGGTTTCTTCAGAAAGTCAAGACCCTTTTTTGTAAACTTGAGTACGCCATATTCCTCAATATCTTTTTGAAGCAATCCTTCGAGCAACATTTGACGAACCAGTGAATTCCAGAAATGTGGTTCTTTTTCATTTCCGCAGGCAAACACATCAAGCCCCTCGTGCCGGTACATCGTGATATTTGGAGTAAGCCTTCCAATAAGAATGTTGACTACATACTCGGTTGCAAAACGTTCGTCGAGTGCCTTGATCGTCTTCAACACGCAAACAACTTCCTCTTTTGCTTCAATCTTTTCTTTTGGATGTTTACAGTTATCACAATTGCCGCATTTATTTGTTTCGTATTCTTCGCCGAAATAGCTCAATAATATCTTTCTTCTGCAAACCCCGCTTTCCGCAAAAGCAACCGTTTCGCTGATCAGCTGGTTTCCTACTTCTCTTTCACTAAGCGGCTTATCACGCATCAGGTGTTCAAGCTTGGCCACATCTTTATGCGAATAATAAAGAATACATTTCCCTTCCATCCCATCCCGACCAGCTCGGCCGGTTTCCTGGTAATAGTTTTCAATACTCTTAGGAATATTGTAATGAATGACAAATCGAATATCTGGTTTATCAATTCCCATTCCGAATGCAATCGTAGCCACGATCACCTGTACATCCTCATTCATAAATTGATCCTGCCTCTCGGATCTTAACTTGCTATCAAACCCTGCGTGATATGCAACAGCCTTAATACCATTTGCCATCAGCATATCGGCAAGCTCTTCGGTTGTTTTCCGATTCGTGGTATAAATGATCCCGCTTTTTCCTTTGTTCTGGACGATGAACTTGGCCATATTTTTCAGCGTATCATCTTTATTGATCTTTGGTATGATCTCATAATAAAGATTCGGGCGGTTAAATGATGAAATAAAAACCTTCGGATTCCTCAGATCAAGATTTTTAACTATATCGCTTTGAACTTTTGGTGTGGCTGTTGCGGTCAAAGCAATTACCGGGATATCAGGATTTATTTGAATCATCATTTCCCGCAAGCGGCGGTACTCGGGACGGAAGTCATGTCCCCATTCAGAAATACAGTGTGCTTCATCAACAGCAAAGAATGAAATCTTCAGGTCGCTGAAAAATTCAAGATTCTCTTGTTTCGTCAATGTTTCCGGAGCCACGAATAACATTTTCGTTTTTCCAGTAGTCAAGTCATCATGTACCTCTTTTATTTCTTTTTTTGTAAGCGTAGAGTTTAAAAAATGCGCTACATCATCTTTGCTGCTGTAACTGCGAACAAGATCTACCTGGTTCTTCATTAATGCAATAAGTGGAGAAACAATAATCGCAACTCCTTCGCTTACCAGGGCAGGTAATTGATAACACAAACTTTTGCCGCCACCTGTGGGCTTAATAACAAACGTATCATGACCGGCAAGCAGGGACTCAATAATTTTTTCCTGATTGCCTTTGAAAGAACTGTGCCCAAAATGTTCCTGTAAAGCCGAATGGAGGTCAAATTTCTTTTTAATGACTGACTTGCCGTTTGTCGGCTTGATCGTTTTTTTTGCTGCTGCTGTAGCCATTACTCAAATCTTTTAATCGCCTTTTAAGATAGTTATCTGATTAAGATACAGAAATTATAACAACGACACCGTTGCTATGAGCTGATTTTTTGCACAAAACGACAGCTTCTGTGGATTTAAATGGAGTGTGGCGGGATTGTAAATAGGGAAGGTATAACTGATTAATTCTCTCCATTCATCCCGGTAGTCGCTCCTTTTGATACCCTCAACAGACGATAGCTGCGAATTTACAGATTCATTTGCATGAATACTTACTAAAGTCGAAAAAGCTAATTATAACGTTTGCGCTGCGGCGGTTTCATAACAAAACCTATAATTTTGGCCACTCAAATGACAGTGTCAGTAAAACAGATTGCTTTAAGGACTATCGAGCTGGAGTCCCAGTCTATCAGTGGATTATCTCAATTTATCAATTCTGACTTCGAGAGGGCGGTCAACGAAATTGCAAATATCAGGGGCCGGTTGGTGATAAGCGGGATAGGAAAAAGTGCAGTCATTGCACAAAAGATCGTGGCAACCTTCAATTCTACCGGTATACCCTCGATATTTATGCACGCCGCCGATGCCATTCACGGCGATCTTGGCATCGTGCAGCAGAACGATATCGTAATGATCATTAGCAAAAGCGGAGAAAGTCCCGAGATAAAAGTGTTGGTTCCTTTGATAAAGAATTTTAGAAATATTTTGATTGGAATGATCGGGAACGTGGATTCTTATCTTGCAAAACAATCAGACATAATTTTAAATACAACTGTAGAGCAGGAAGCCTGTCCTAATAACCTCGCCCCAACCAGTAGTACGACCGCACAATTGGTAATGGGTGATGCGTTGGCTATCTGTTTAATGGAACTAAAAGGCTTCAATAGCGATGATTTTGCAAAATTTCATCCGGGTGGAACCCTGGGTAAGAAATTATATTTAAGAGTAGCTGACCTTTACATAAAAAATGAAAAGCCAAAACTCACGAAGGAAAGATCATTAAAAGAAGTCATCGTTGAAATTTCATCAAAACGTTTGGGAGCAACAGCGGTGGTAGACGGCGATAATAAACTCCTGGGAATAATTACAGATGGAGATCTTAGACGAATGCTTGAAAAAAACATTTCTTTGAATGACGTTACAGCAGCAGATATCATGACACCGGCACCCAAAACAATCGGCGCAGAGGAATTGGCTGTTGATGCATTGGACCTGATGCGAAAAAAATCGATCACGCAGTTGGTAGTTGTTGATAGAGAAAAATACCTTGGATTTATACATTTGCATGACCTTATCCGTGAAGGATTGATATAAAAAGACATGAGCAGCAAACATAATTATGTAGCGATAATGGCTGGTGGTATCGGCAGTCGTTTCTGGCCAATGAGCCGAACCGCATTTCCAAAACAATTTCTCGATATATTAAATACCGGCAAGACGCTGATACAACAAACTTATGAGCGGTATAAAAAGCTGGTGCCGGAGGAAAACATTTATATCATTACGTCGAGCGAGTATATACCAATTGTAAAAAAACAATTACCGCAGATTGCCGACGAAAATATTCTTGGCGAACCATCCAGAAAAAATACTGCGCCTTGCGTTGCTTATATTTCCTTTAAGCTGTTGAAAAAGGATCCAAATGCAAACCTTGTTGTGGCACCGGCTGATCATTTGGTAACGGAAACAGCCGAGTTTATAAAAACCTCAAAAAAAGCACTTGATTTTGTAAATCATATAAATGCTTTTGTAACACTCGGAATAAAGCCCACACATCCTAATACCGGGTACGGTTATATTCAGCATGATACCACCGCGGCAGCGCCGGATATATATAAAGTGAAAACATTTACAGAAAAGCCTAATGAAGAGTTAGCTAAAACATTTATCGCGAGCGGCGACTTTTTATGGAATGCCGGGATATTTATTTGGAAAGTAAAAAACATTATTACTGCATTTGAAAAATACCTGCCTGAAATGTATGAAGTGTTTGCAGCGGAAAAGGAAAAGTTCAATACTAAGGATGAAAAGGAGGCGATAGACCAGATTTACCCGCAATGCACTAATATTTCCATTGACTTTGGTATCATGGAAAAAGCAGATAATGTCTATAGTATTCCGGCATCATTTGGATGGAGTGACCTTGGAACATGGAACAGCGCCTGGGATAACATGGAACGGGATTATTTAGGAAATGCAGTAGCCGGCAAGAACGTAATGATCATGGATGCCACCAAATGTATGGTACATGCGGAAGATGGTAAGCTAATGGTATTGCAGGGTCTGGACGATTTTATTGTTGTGGACACAAAAGACGCTCTGTTGATCTGCAAAAAAGATAAGGAGCAGGAAATAAAAGATTTTGTCGCTGAGGTTAAGAGAAATAAGGGAGATAAATACCTATAAGTAGTATTTGAGATTGAGCGAAGGGATTTATTTTTAAGCAAGAAAAATTATGGCCGCTCCTGTCAATAATATTTTATTCCTCGACATAGAAACGGTTCCCCAGTATGCCGACTATAATTCTTTACCAAAAGACTGGAAAGAGTTATGGGATACAAAAGCAACTTCACTTCTGAAATATCACGAACAGGAAACCAAGGAAACAATTTATCATCGCGCTGGCATTTATGCTGAGTTTGGAAAAATAATTTGCATCAGCTGTGGATTTATCCAGGGCAATGGACTGGAGAAGAAGATCATTATCAAATCTTTTTATGGAGAAAATGAAGCTGTAGTACTTGTTGAGTTTTGTGATATGATCAATAAGTGGACGGCAAACTTTGAACAGAAATATCTATGTGCGCATAATGGAAAAGAATTTGATTTTCCCTATTTATGCCGGCGGCTTATTATCAATGAACTTACCATTCCGGCAGTTTTAAATGCCAGCGGTAAAAAACCCTGGGAAGTCTGTCATCTCGATACACTCGAACTTTGGAAGTTTGGCGATTATAAAAGTTTTACTTCTTTGAATCTGTTGGCGCATACGCTTGGCATTCCTACTCCAAAAGATGATATTGATGGCAGCAAAGTATGGAGCGTGTATTGGAATGATAAGGACCTAAAACGAATCGTAAATTATTGCCAAAAAGATGTAGTAACAGCAGCACAGATACTTTTAAAATTGCAGGGAGATTCGTTAGTGAAACCAGAGAATATTGAAATAAAGAACTGAGCCGCGAACTTTTAGCCAGAGAAAATTTTAAGGTCCGTTTTTTCACCCTTTGCCGCAGAACAACTATTTTTGCTGCCCCAATAAGGGTTCCCGAAATGATCCCGATAGCTATCGGGACGGGATTAAAAGGTGCGGTAGCTCAGTCGGTAGAGCAAAGGACTGAAAATCCTTGTGTCGGCGGTTCGATCCCGCCCCACACCACTGAAAGGCTCTGGTTTTAGGAACCGGGGCTTTTTTTATTGGCGCCTAAGCAGATGTATGGATTATGATTTTAACAATGATATGTTTCGATTGGCGGCTGAGCTGGTAAACCAAAGCTCCCGGAATATCTTTCTCACGGGGAAGGCAGGTACAGGTAAAACGACCTTTTTGAAATATATCAGGGAAAATTGTCTCAAGCAGGTCGCAGTGGTAGCGCCAACTGGGGTAGCCGCCATTAATGCGGGTGGAGTCACCATACATTCATTTTTTCAATTGCCCTTCTCTCCGTTTATTCCCGGTTCACGTGACTTTGATCATCAAACTGAAGAAGCCACGAATAAGAACAGCCTGCTTAGTAAGTTGAGAATGACAACAGAAAAGAAAAAGATCTTACAGGAACTCGAACTGCTCATTATCGACGAGATAAGTATGGTTCGCTGTGATACCCTCGATGCTATTGATACGGTTTTGCGACATATTCGTCGCCGATATAATGAAAGATTTGGAGGGATCCAGGTTTTATTTATCGGAGATATGTTTCAGTTGGCGCCAGTAGTAAAAGAACACGAATGGCGGTTGCTAAAACAATTTTATAATAGTACTTATTTCTTTGATAGCAATGTAATAAAAGAAGAGTCGCCTGTTTATATTGAGTTTACTAAAATATACAGGCAAAGCGAGGAAAGTTTCATTAAGGTTCTGAACCAGGTAAGGAATAACGAACTCAGCGATCACAGCAAGGAATTGTTGGAAAACCGGTTTTCACCTGGTTTTATAAGAAAAAAGGATGATGGGTATATTATCCTTACAACACATAATGAGAAAGCAAGAAATAAAAATGAAACAGAACTGAATACGCTTGGTAAGGAGTCATATTCTTACAAGGCTGAAATTGAAGGTGAATTCCCCCCGTCCGCTTATCCGGCAGAGGAAGAGTTACGATTGAAGGTTGGTGCACAGGTTATGTTTATTAAAAATGATACGGAGAGAATCAAAAGGTATTTTAATGGTAAAATAGGAACCATAACCGTCCTGGATGAAGAAAAGATTCTTGTTCAATGTAAGGATGAGACGGGTGAAATAGAAGTAAAAAAAGAAAAATGGGAGAACATTCGTTATTCAGTCGACAGGACGAGCCGTCAGCTTCGCGAAGAAATCCTGGGATCATTTACCCAATATCCTCTTCGGCTTGCATGGGCAATAACCATTCACAAGAGCCAGGGACTGACATTTGAAAAGGTAATTATTGATGCGGGCGAAGCATTTGCGCCCGGCCAGGTGTATGTTGCGTTAAGCCGTTGCACAACATTGGACGGAATAGTGCTACAAAGCCATATCAGGCCAACGAACATGTTTTCGGATGATAGAATTGTCCAGTTTTCCAAAACCAATTCTTCTAAAAATTGTATTGAAGAAGAATTGCTTCACTCAAAAAGAAATTATCAGCTTAAAATACTTCTATCAGTCTTCGATTATCAACAAGTCGTCGCCGAAGCAAAAGAACTCAATCAATACGTGTTGCAAAATAGATCTTCTTTTAACGAAGCAGCAGGAAAATGGACTGATGAATACTTAATTGCAGCAACAAAACTACATGCAACATCTGAAAAATTTCAGCATCAGCTCCGTTCAATTTTTTGTCGTGAGGAGAACAGCGAAACAAAGGAACTATTAAAAGCAAGGATTGAGGCTGGCGCCACTTACTTTTCAATGGAGCAGGGTAAACTTAACGAGTCATTGATTGGTTGCCCTGCAGGCACTGATAGCCGTATTCATGCCAAAGAACTTAATGAAACCCTGAAAGAAATCTTTGGTGCCCTTTCGTTAAAAAGATATTTGATGGAAGGCCTCCACGGAGAATTTGACATTGAAACTTATCAACAACGAAAGAAAAATTTTATACTCCCGGCTTTCGGTGTGAATGTATATGCAGGCTCAACGAATCAGCGATCCGAAAATCCGCATCCATTGCTGCATCAGAAATTAAGAAAGCTCAGAGATACTATTTGTTCCAAAGCAGATCTTCCAATTTATATTGTTGCGGGTACAAATACATTGGATGAAATGGTGCGGTATTTACCACAATCTTTATCTGAGATAAGAAAGATCAGCGGCTTTGGCGATGCAAAGACCAAAAAGTATGGCGAACAATTTCTAAACATTATCCTTGAGTATTGCAGTGAAAAAAATCTTTCCTCCCTGATACATAATAAGCTACCAAAAAAAGAAAAACAATTAACCGGAGATGCAAAAAAGAACAGAGTCGATACAAAAGCGGAGTCGTTTAGATTATATAAAGGAGGAAAACGAGTTGATGAAATTGCACAAGAAAGAAATTTGACACAGCAAACTATCGAAGGACATCTGGCATATTATGTTTCCAGGGGTGAAATCAATATTGACGAGCTGGTCACCAGGGAAAAAGTTTTACTAATTGAGCCGGTGGCAAAAACATTTTCGGGAGGATCCTTAACGCCTATAAAAGAAAAACTTGGCAGTGTTGTGAGCTACGGAGAAATAAAATTAGTGGTTGCCTGGATTGAATTCCAGGAAAATCAACGGCCCATATAAACCATCAATATCTGGACATCACTCGGATTAATTCCTGAAATGCGGCTTGCTTGTCCAAGAGTTGACGGTTTTATTTTCGAAAGCTTCTCCCTTGCTTCGTTACCAAGCGACAAAATCTTTTTATAATCAAAAGTTTCAGGGATCATCAGATTCTCAAGCTGGCTCATTCGTTCAACAAGCTCTTTTTCCTTTTCAATATAAACATCATACTTTATTTGTATAGAGGCCTGTTCAATAATATCGCTGGAGAACACATTTAACTCTTTCTCTAAACCTGGCAATACATTCATCAAGTCATTAAGTTCAATTTCAGGACGCAATAAAAGCTTCGATGCTTTTTGTCTTTCCGTTATGAGGGAAGAAGATTTGTTTTCAAAATATGAATTGATGTCATCAGGAGAAACAGAAAAACTATTCAGAATATTCTTTATTTTTTCAACACCCTCCTTTTTGCTTCTTACTTTTTCCATTCTTTCTTGTGACGCCAGGCCAAGCCTGTAACTCAATTCTGTAAGTCGAAGATCTGCGTTGTCTTGCCTGAGTAGCGTCCTGAATTCGGCTCTTGAAGTAAACATTCTGTATGGCTCATCAGTTCCTTTACTGATTAAATCATCTATCAAAACGCCAATATATGCTTCACTTCTTTTTAAGATCAATGGATCAAGATTGTTTATTCTTTGATGTGCATTTATTCCTGCCATTAATCCCTGACAAGCTGCCTCCTCATAGCCGGTCGTTCCGTTTATTTGTCCGGCAAAGAATAAGTTATCAATCAATTTTGTTTCAAGTGAGTATCTTAATTGTGTTGGAGGAAAATAATCGTACTCGATGGCATAGCCCGGTCTGAACATTTTTGCTTTTTCAAACCCCTTTATATTACGAAGCGCTTCGTATTGCACTTCTTCCGGCAAGGATGTCGAAAAGCCATTGATATAAACCTCAACGGTATTCCACCCTTCCGGCTCAACAAATAATTGATGACGGTCCCTTTCGGCAAACCGATTTATCTTGTCCTCAATACTTGGACAGTACCTTGGGCCGATGCCCTCGATCTTACCACTAAACATGGGACTCCTGTCAAACCCCGTTCTTAGGATATCATGGACCCGTTTGTCTGTGTAAGTGATCCAGCAGCTCAATTGCCTATCAGGCTTTCTGGTCTCAAGGAACGAAAACCCGACTATCTGGTCATCGCCTGGCTGCTCCTCCATCTTATTATAGTCCAGGCTCCTACCGTCCACTCTGGGTGGTGTTCCTGTTTTCAGGCGATCGCTTTCAAATCCCAATGAAACTAATTGTTCTGTTATCCCAGTCGCTGCTTTCTCGGCAATCCTTCCTCCTCCGAAACTCTTTTCGCCGATATGAACAAGCCCATTCAAAAAAGTACCATTCGTCAACACCACTGCCCTGGAATAAATCAAATGCCCTAACCCGGTTTTGACTCCGGCAACTTTCCCCTCACTGATGATGAGTTCCTTAACCATGTCCTGATAAAAATCCAGATTTGAGGTTCGCTCAAGCAACTCCCGCCACTTGGCGGAAAAAAGCATCCGGTCATTTTGTGCCCGGGGACTCCACATCGCAGGCCCCTTGGACCGGTTCAACATGCGGAACTGAATGAGGGACTCGTCCGTTACAATACCGGAATAACCACCCAAAGCATCAATTTCTCTAACAATCTGTCCTTTGGCAATCCCACCCATGGCTGGATTGCAGCTCATCTGAGCGATGGTTTGCATATTCATAGTAATGAGCAAAACCTTAGACCCCAGGTTCGCAGCCGAAGCGGCTGCCTCACACCCCGCATGACCGGCGCCCACAACGATTATATCATAGTTCGAAAACATGAGCCGCAAAGGTATTTTTTAGCTATAAATTTTCAGGAACTATTTTGGCGCGAGTGTGTCACGTGAAACATTATCCAAAATATGCAGATAAATAATGGTCCTCCCTCTTCCTCATCTCCCTCGTTTGTGACTTTGATTTGTCTTTGTAACCACAGAGATGCAGGACTCCGTGGAAAATAACCCGGTGTAACTCCCTTTCAAATGGCTCTCCGTGGCGCAATGCATTTTCCCGGACCCGGTCAATGCTTATATAAACATCCGCCACAACAGGATTCCCGTTTTCTGAGAGACTAAATGTGACGATATCGGTAAACGATGCGTGGCCAAGAAATTTCTTATTGATATGGTATATCGCTTCGTCAGTAGAAAAAATAAAGTTTATTGACTCGAATTCGATGCCTTCTGATGCGAAAATCAACTCCAAAAACTGCCTAAGGTCTTTCCGGTTTCGAAGCGTGGGCCTTATACCATCGAAGAAGAAGTGAATAGTTTTCTTGAGCTCAAAAGACATAATTTCAAAATTCGTAAGAAAATGTAATTCAGTGAATTTAGCTTTGTAACTATTGTTTGAATATGAAATTATCAGATTTAAAGCCCGGACAGGAAGCAATCATAGATGAATTTGACAGTAGTGAGATACTTCTAAAACTTATGGAAATGGGATGTGTTCCGGGCGAAAGAATATACCTCGAGCAGGTGGCCCCATTGGGAGATCCGATTTCCATAAAAATCTCGGGGTATTCACTCAGCCTCCGGCTTAACGAGGCTCAGCACATTAATGTTACGGTAATTAATTGATTATCAAATTATTAAATGAACATAGGGCTTTACTTTGGATCGTTTAATCCCATACACATCGGCCATCTTATTATCGCAAACCATGTTCTTAATGAAACAAATATTGAAAGAATTTGGTTTATCGTGTCTCCACAGAACCCATTAAAAAAAAGCAATTCCTTATTAAATGAGTTTGACAGGCTCCATATGGTTAGGCTTGCAGTGCAAGATGACAACAGGATGAAGTGCTCCGATATCGAATTTAATCTTTCCAGGCCGTCGTTTACCGCGAACACGCTAGCCTTTCTTTCTGAAAAATACCCTGAACATAAGTTTTCAATTATAATGGGGAGCGATAGTTATCAAAATCTGGACAAATGGAAAAACTTCGAAACAATCGTTTCTAATTATTCGATTTATGTTTATAAAAGAGAAGGTTACGAGATAAATAAACCCTGGGGAAGGGAACCTACGATCTTAAACGCCCCGCTAATTCAAATTTCGGCCACACAAATTAGGGATCATATCAAAGCTGGAAAATCAATTCGCTACCTTGTCCCTGAAATTGTAAGAGAGGAGATTGAAACAAGAAAATTCTATAAACAGAAAGGTTAGAATATATAACCAAGAAGTAAACACCCAATTACAATAAATGGAGGAGGTATTCTTGTATATTGTAATAAAGTAAATGTCCCCGCAATAACAATTGCATTCATTAAGCTTCCAAGTCTGACATCCAGTAACGAAATATCTTTCATTAAATAAAATGTAGAGGCGATCATTATCCCAACTACAACTGCATTAATACCTTCCAGGGAACGATAAACCGCGGCGTATTTTTTTAAATTATGCCAGATAGGAAAAAAAAATAAAACCAGAAGAGCACTTGGCAAAAAAATCGCTACCGTTCCAATTATGCAGCCAACGAATTGCATAAAAGCGCGTTCTTCCTGGGTTTTGCCATAATCTTGTAACGCCATTCCTCCAGTAAAAGAAGCGATTGAAAATACCGGACCGGGTAAAGCTCTCACGATTCCCATACCAGTATACATATCATCTTTATCAATTCTTATAACTTCAGGGTCCTTAGATTTTACGGCATCCGGACGAACAGAGAACTGTTCATACATCATCGGCATTAATACTTGTCCCCCGCCAAACACGAGACTGCCCATACGATATGTATTTTCAAAGAGATTTATGGGAGCACGATTTGGCCAATCATTTTTTCTTGCGATCTCACTAAAAAGACCAGCCGTAATAAAAATAATTCCGAACAGCCAAAAATTCCACCACTTGATCTTTCTTGGTTTTTGTTCGAGCTGTGGTATCCGTTTGCGGCTAAGATTGGTTGTTATTCCTCCTAAAATAATAAGCAATGGAAATATCCATGGTTGTTTAAATAAAAGATAGGTCGCAACAGCACAAACACCCATGATAATCCATGTAACTGTGTTCTTAATAGAAATATTAAATGCCATCACGGTGGCATACACAAGAAATCCGACTGCCATTGGCGGAATAAATTTGAAAATATCTACATGAAGTGCCTTCTTATCGATATAATGCAATAGAAAAGAAAGCGCCCCCATTAAAATGCTTGCTGGTAATATCCAAATGATAAGCGTCAGGACAGCAAGGACAACACCGCCTCTTTTATACCCGATCAGCGTAATGGTTTGAGTAGACGATGCTCCGGGAAGTAATTGACAAAAAGCTGTATACTCCATCAATTCTTGTTCAGTTACATATGGTCTTTTGCGCACAAAAGTCTTTAGCATCATTCCAATATGCGCTTGCGGGCCGCCAAATGCAGTCAGGCTATGAACAAAAACAGCTTTTAAAAAAGGAACGTGGCGAAGCAGCATGGTTGACTAAAAATAGAAAATATAATTCAAGCCCTAGGATTTGCTCAATTGAAAAATTATTTCCGGTAAATTCATGAAATTTTAGATTATGAAACTGTTCATTTTGGTTCTCCTCTCTCTCAAGATATCTTTTGTTCTTAGTGCTCAAAAGAAAACAAATAGTGACTTAACGGAGAGGATTAATGTAGCCACAAGTAAAATTGAATCAAAATGTATTGCGTGGAGAAGAGATATTCATCAAAACCCCGAGTTAGGAAATAATGAATTTAGAACGGCCAAATTAATTGCCGACCATCTTCGTTCCCTCGGTATTGAAGTAAAAGAAGGCGTTGGAAAGACCGGAGTAGTCGGAATTCTAAAAGGCCCTAAGTCGGGTCCATGCATTGGCCTTAGAGCAGATATGGATGGGCTACCGGTTGTTGAAAGAGTTGATTTACCATTCGCATCAAAAGTTAAATCAACTTATAATGGAAACGAAGTAGGTGTAATGCATGCCTGCGGACACGATACACATGTTGCCATATTAATGAGCGTTGCAGAGATTTTAGTTGGTATGAAAAATGAATTGAAGCGAACAGTAAAATTTATATTTCAGCCGGCAGAAGAAGGCCCTCCGGAAGGTGAGGAAGGCGGTGCGCCGTTAATGATCAAAGAGGGTGTCCTTGACAATCCAAAAGTGGATGTAATGTTTGGACTGCATATCGGTTCGCAAACAGACGTTGGAAAGATTACTTACAGAAGCGGTGGAATTATGGCTGCATCAGACTGGTTTACTATCAGGGTGAAAGGTAAGCAAACACATGGCTCGCAACCATGGGCTGGGATTGATCCCGTTGCAGTATCTGCGCAAATCATTAATGGGCTTCAAACCATAGTGAGCAGGCAAACAGATCTCACAAAAAATCCGGCAGTGATTACGGTAAGCACTATCAATGGAGGTGTAAGATCCAATATCATTCCTGAAGAAGTAACAATGACCGGAACAATAAGAACACTTGATACCGGAATGCAGCGGATAATTCATGATAAGGTCAAACTAACAGCTTCTAAAATTGCGGAAGCATCAGGAGCAATAGCCGAAACAACAATTGATACAAAAACGCTGGTTACTTATAATGAGCCCACGCTTACCAAACAAATGCTGCCAAGTCTTGTAAAGGCAGCGGGTGCGGAAAATGTTGCTGAGATCCCTCCCATAACCGGAGCTGAAGATTTTTCTTATTTCGCTGAAAAAGTTCCATCAATTTTCTTTTTTATCGGGGGTAAGCAAATTGGTGTAGACCCTAAAAAAGTTTTTCCTCATCATACACCGGATTTTTGGATTGATGAAAGTGGAATGAAAACAGGTATTAAGGCATTTTGCAATCTTGTTTTTGACTATATGAATATGTCAACAACTTCCACACCAGCAGCTCCAAACAAGAAGCCTTTTTAAATATGAAAAAATTTCTTTTTGTTTTTCTCATTTTTGGCAACCCGGTTTTATCATTTGGTCAAAAAGTAGATAACAAGCTTCAGAAAAAAATAGAAGAAGCAATAACAGGATTCAATGGTGATATTGGTATTTATGTAAAGAATCTTCGTACTGGTAAAACGGCTTCTTTAAATGCAGATACTATTTTCCCAACTGCAAGTATTGTAAAAGTTCCGATCCTTATCGGAATTATGGATAAAATTCAAGGCGGCGAGTTGGCTTATGATTCAACATTGGTTTATAAAGATTCATTGCTTTACGAAGGAGAAGATATTCTTGGTTCTTTCAAGAACGGCGAAAAGGTATTATTGAAAAAAGTAATGATGCTGATGCTTTCGACCAGCGATAATACTGCAAGTTTATGGTTACAAAGCCTTGCGGGGAAAGGAACAAGAATAAATGAAATACTCGACAGCCTGGGTCTTATTTACACCAGGGTAAATTCTAGAACTCCCGGCAGAGAAAATAACAGAACACAATATGGCTGGGGACAAACCACTCCCAAAGAAATGGGAATCCTTTTCGAAAAAATTTATCGCAATGAAGTTTTTTCTGTTGCGGCCTGTGATCGTATGATGCGATGCCTTGGAAGGAATTATTGGGACCTGAATGAAGCCATTTCTCAAATACCACCCTATATTGAAGTATTCAGCAAGAACGGCTGCGTAAATGCAAGTCGTAGTGAAGTATTGCTTGTGAATGCCCCGCACAATCCCTATATCTTCAGCATTTTTACCAAGAATAACAAAGACGCGCAATGGACCCATCATAATGAAGCATGGACAATGGCAAGAAAAATTTCTTTAATGCTTTGGAGATATTTTGAAGAAACCGATAAATGGGAACCCCCGACAAGATAATCATCATTTAAACAGCTGGTATACGATCAGGCTCATCACATAAGCCAACCCTGTCATATAAACCAATTGTATGAGCGGCCATTTCCAGCTTCTTGTTTCGCGTTTTACGACGGCAAGTGTGCTCATACATTGCATGGCAAATACATAAAATATCATTAAGGATAAACCTGAGGCCAGTGTGTAAACTGGCGTTCCGTCCTTCTTTTTAGCAGCTTTCATTTTATCCCGAAGTCTTAATTCATTTTCATCCTGCTCACCAACACTGTAGAGTGTTGCCATTGTGCCAACAAAAACCTCCCTCGCTGCGAACGATGTTATGAGAGCGATACCAATTTTCCAATCATAACCCAGTGGCTGTATTACCGGCTCGATTGATTTTCCCAGGATACCTGCATACGAATTTTCCAGTTTAAGTGTCTGGTACATGTTGTCAGCCAATTGCTGATCTGTACCAGGCAGTGATTTTATATGGTCGATCCCCGCCTTTATTTCGTTCATTTTTTTCCCCGGACCGAAAGAACTTAATCCCCAAAGGACTAAACTTATTATCATGATCACCTTGCCCGCATCAAAAACAAAGATCTTTGCCTTGTTCACCATCGTTTGCAATATATTACCCCATCTGGGCGATCGGTACGTTGGCAATTCAAGAATAAAAAAGCTTCTTTCTTTTATTCTTATAAACCACCGTGCAACTGAAGCGACAACCAATGCCATCAGTAATCCCAGTAAATAAAGCCCCATCATGACAAGACCCTGAACACCTAAAAACCCGAAAAGATAATTATTCGGAATAACCAAAGCGATAAGAATTGTAAACACCGGCAATCGTGCCGAGCAACTCATCAATGGTGTAATTAGAATCGTCAGCAGTCTTTCTTTTCTGTTCTCAATACTTCTTGCACTCATAATGGCAGGCACAGCACAGGCAAATCCGCTGATCATTGGCATTACGCTCTTTCCATTCAATCCAACGCTTCGCATAAGCCGGTCAGAGAGAAAACTAATACGGGCCATATAACCACTGTCTTCAAGCACAGTGATCAGCCCAAACAAAATCATGATCTGTGGCACAAACACAAGGATACCGCTCAAGCCGGCCACTACGCCGTTTAAGATCAAATCACTCCACCAGGTTTCAGGCAAAATCCCCGATAAAAATGAATTCAGCTTTACGAAACCCCATTCGATCCAATCCATCGGGTATTGTGCAATAAGAAAAACACTTTGAAACAATAAAAATAGAACTGCAAGTAGGATCAGGTAACCCCAGCGACGATGCAATAAAACATTATCCAGCTTATCAGTAAATAAAGTTCTTTGCAATGGGTCCGGCTCCACCACAGTTTGTTGCATAATTGCTTTAATTCGCGCGTAGCGATCGGTTATTTCTTCAGCCTGGGACAACGTTTTATTGAACGGAATATCTTTTATTGAATCTTCAACAACCCGCTTTATAGACGGGTTTATATTAAGCTCCTTGTAATTAAATGCAAGATGCAATGCTTTATAATCACTCAGTTGCGGCAGTCTTTCTTTAATCGCTTGCACTGTTCCCCGTCCCCAAAGCGCATCGGGAACAAAATTTCTGATAGAATTTGGAGAGAGGCTTGCCATCACCTGCGACAATGTCTTTTTAAGCAAAGGAATGCCCTTATTCTTTCTTGGGTTGATAGGGATCACAGGAACACCAAGTTCCCTTTCGAATCCAGCTACATCAATCTCCACTCCTTTTTTCCTTGCAAGGTCCATCATGGTCAGCGCCACAACAGTTGGAATTTTCAGATCTATGATCTGCGAAGCAAATAACAGATTTCGTTTCAGGTTCGATGCATCAACGATCACAACCAAAATATCAGGATGTTCCTCGTGTTCTTCATTTAACAGTACATCATACGTTACCTGTTCATCATGTCGCCGCGGATAAAGGCTATAGGTTCCCGGCAGGTCAAGAAATTCAGCCCAGAGATTATCATCAATTTTAGCTTCTCCAACTTTCAATTCAACGGTTACACCTGGAAAATTGCCTACTTTTTGATTCAGGCCCGTAAGACAATTGAACAGCGAACTCTTTCCGCTGTTGGGATTTCCAACCAGCCCGATATGTATGATTTTTCCGCCCACTGTAACTTACAAATGTAAAAGTTAGAGCCCGTTGCAGTTTACGAAATCGGGTTTTTAGACGATGATTTTCATCATGTACCGGGCATTTGTGCTAATGTCAGGTTTTGTTGCGTCGTCCCGATAGCTATAAGGATATGCTCGGGATACTGTTGAGCCATGAATGCCGATGCGCGTCATGCTTACAAAACTTTAACCTCTTTCAATTTGCTCTATTCAATAACTTTGCTCCAAATTAATTTCAAATTCTTATGAATAGTATCCGTGCGGTGTTGTTATTTGCTTTACTGTTCCTTATTCAGGATTCTTTCGCTCAAAAAAGGAAATCGCCGAAGCTGAGTAAAGCTGATCAGGCGATGGTAAAAAATCTTCAATCACACATCAGCTATCTTGCCAGTGACAAATTGGAAGGAAGAAGAGCCGGCACTAATGGTGAAAAATTGGCCAGTGAGTATATCAGTCAAAAATTCCAGGAAATCGGTTTGCAGCCAAAAGGCGCCGATGGTTTTTTTCAGTCGTTTGAAATCTATGATGGCAAGCAAATAAACCAGGCCACACATTTCATTGTTAATGATAATACCCTTGCTCTGGAAAAAGATTTCTTTCCATTTCCATTTTCACAAAATCTGAGCATTGAATCTCTACCCGCCATTGCTGTGCAGGAAGCGGACATGCCCTGGTTTTTTGATCTGAAAGAAACATTGGAAGAAAATAAGAACAATCCGCACTTCGATTTAAATGAGTTTATACGAAACAATGCAAAAAAAGCAAAGAGCCGCGGTGCATCCGCAGTTATTCTTTACAATACTTCTGCAATCGATGATAAATTGAAGTTTGACCCAAAAGACAGAACAGATAAACTCGATATTCCTGTAATCTATGTTTCTAAAGACGCATCAAAAAAATATTTCAGCGACCCTGCAGCTACTCTTGATATTAAAATCAAAATTGATGTAGGCGAGAAAAAAAGGAACGGGCGCAATGTAATTGGCTACATTGATAATGGAGCAGCCGGAACTGTAATTCTTGGAGCACATTATGATCATCTCGGTTATGGCGAAGACAATAATTCCATGTTGCGTACAGGCGAAAAAATGATCCACAATGGCGCCGATGATAATGCAAGCGGTACAGCAGCGCTTATTGAGCTTGCAAGGATCTTAAGAAACACAAAACAGAAAAACAGTAATTATCTTTTTATCGCCTTTTCAGCAGAAGAGGTTGGATTGAATGGCTCAAAATTTTTCACAGAAAATCCAACAGTCGATTTTAGCAAAGTCAATTACATGATCAATATGGATATGATAGGACGACTGAATGACAGCAGCCAGGTAGTAACTATTGGCGGTTTTGGCACTTCGCCACAATGGGGCTCTTTAATAAACCCGGCCGATAAAAAAAATCCATTCGCGATCCGAATTGACAGCAGCGGTACAGGGCCCAGTGATCATACTTCTTTTTATCGAAAAGACATTCCGGTTTTGTTTTTCTTTACTGGTTTGCATACAGATTATCATAAGCCAAGCGATGATGTTGACAAAATAAATTATATCGGGGAAACAAGGATCGTTAACTATATCAGCGGCATTGTTCAGTCGCCAATAAGTACGGGGCAGAAATTAGCTTTTACAAAAACACGAGAAACCCAAACTACTTCATCTATGCGGAGCGGCGGAGTTACTATGGGCATTATGCCTGACTATACTTTTTCCGGCGCTGGAGTTCGTTGCGACGGGGTCACTGATGGAAGACCTGCCCAGAAAGCAGGATTGAAAGCAGGAGATGTAATTGTTAAAATTGGCGACTACAATGTGAGCTCCATGGAAACTTATATGCAAACACTTGGAAAATTTCAGAAAGGCGAAAAAGCGAAAGTAAAATTCAAAAGAGGGAGCGAAGAGATCGAAACAGAAGTTCAGTTTTGATCTTTTATCTTTAAAAAAACCAAAACCACTTTGAGTAAACTCATTTTAGATACACAGGATATCACTGATGGTTTTTTTGAAGACACCCGTCTGCTGGGTATAATGGCTCCAATTAAAGATTACCAGTTTTGTTGGCAAATCAACAATATGCTTGGACTTGATTTCCGTGTTAACAATGAAATTGAAATTCAACTAAAGAAAAGAAACAGGAACTATTTTTTCAGTTTGTACGAGTATCATGAACCTGCTACAGCACTCGAGCATTATATTTACAACAACCAGTTTGATGGAGAATATCTTTTACCCGAATTCAAACACCTTGATTTTTTATGGCTGATGAAAGGCGATATTGTAACGAATGAAATGCTGCAGCAACAAACAGAAAATATCAGATCAATTTCGGGGGTACAATTGGTAATGGAGCTGACGAATGAAAAGATAAAGAATAAGGAACATCTTGTATTTTAATTAGGTGATTTGGAAATTTGATAACGTCCGGTTGATTATTCTATTTTAAGATCTCCAAATCATCACATCACCAAATCAATTTTTTATGTGGAAAGAAGAAAATAATAAGCTGTACAAGAAATTTACTTTTAAGAATTTCAGCGAAGCATTTGCATTTATGACAAGAGTTGCCATCGAAGCTGAAAAAATGGATCATCATCCCACCTGGACAAACACCTGGAATACGGTTGAGATATGGCTGAATACCCACAGCGCCGGAAATATAGTCACAGATAAGGACAAACAACTGGCAAAGAAAATTGATGCCCTATAGCTCACCTCTTTCTTCGATTTTTCTTATTTTTTCTCTCAGTTTTGTTTTTTCATCATGGGCTTTCCGTACAATGTCTTTAAATTCTTTTTCATTCCGGACATTATCAAAAAGCTTATCATATTGGATAAGATAAAGCGAACCCCATTGCCAGTCAAATTTCCTAAGGATATCCAGCGCCCTTGCTGTTTGACCGCTCAAAGCACAAATACCGGCATAATCATAGGAAAGCGTATCATTTTTTTCTTTATATTCCTTAATCGCCAGCTCTATTTTTTCTTTTGCCTCTTTAGTTTTGCCAATATTTATCAACGCAACTGCCCACCGGTGTGGGTTACTGTGATTATTATACCTGTTCCAAAGCCTTTCATATAATTCCGACGCTTTTGCACAGTCATTTTTTAAATTGCAATACGCTTCTGCTATTTCATATAATGCATTAGGTTCCTTGTCTAGGTGTTGACTCGCATATTTAATAACAGAGTCAGCCTTGCCCCAGTGGAGGTAAATAATTGTCAGATTACGCATAGCCTCAACTTCGATCATGGAATTATCTGATAACTCGATCGCTTTTTTGCCATATGATTCGGCTTTTTCAAATTCGCCAAAATTATGATAGGCGAATCCAAGGTTTTGGTAAACAGAAGGTGTCCAAATAGAAAGTGGGCTGAGGCGGATTGCTTTTTTGCTTAAGCGGATTGCTTTTTCAGGGTCAGCTGACGCATAATAGTCAGCCAGCTCCCGGTTAACATCAAAACTGTTTGAATTAATGGTAAGGGCTTTTTCAAGATAAACTAAAGCCGAATCGCTTCTATTAAAACATCTGGATATTAATAAATATGCATCGGCAGAGGATTTATCGATTTGAAGTGCCGTATTTCCCAATAACCTCATGCTATCTAAAATCAAAGCCTTTTGGTCAGCAGATTCATACCAATCATGAATGCTATAAAAGTACGTTTGCCCTTTTAAGACATATGCTTCGGCCATTGAAGGATCCGTTTTAATTGCGCTATCGCAAAGAGTAAGAGTTTTGCGGTATTTCGAGTTGAGTTGGGGATTTGAAGGCAGCGAGTCCCAATATAACGGGTGAACCGCCGTAACAAGGTTTACATAAGATGTCAGGGCTTCGTTATAAGCATCGATTGCCCTGGCGCTTTTTGTTGATACTCTACCAATGTGGTTTTGTTGATCCGGTGTGATTTTTACCTGCAATTGCGAAGCAATCTCCTGGGCAATATTTTCCTGCAATGAAAAAACATCTTCTACTTCCCCTGAATAATCAGCACTCCATTTTTCTTTACCTGTGAGCCCATCTATGAGTGAGATAAATACTTTGACTTTATTTTTATCTCTTAAGACCGAACCTTGTACAAGAAAACTTATACGTCCCAACTCGTTCGCAATATCAACTGGGGACATTTTTGTGTCGCGGTATTTTTCAACAGACTGTGGAGCAATAGGTATCAATCCACCAAGCCATTCCAGTTTTCTTTGAAGCTCCAACGCTACCCCTACACAAAAAGGTTCATTCTCTTCTTTTTGTACACTTATGTTTCTAAACGGAAGAACTGCAATTGTTTTTTCCTTTCCACTAAGGTCGTTATTGCCGGAAGATTTTTTATAAAGAAAAGCTGCAACGATCAACAGCAATATCAGTGCAACCGGCAGAATTGTTTTTCTAGTCGAATACTTTTTTTGAGTCTTTTTAAGCTTTCCGCTTAGAAGTTCTCTTTTGGGAATAAGAAGTCCCTCGTTTGCCAACGCAAAAACTTCGATTGGTTCATCCACATTTTTAAATTCAAACTGTCCAAGTGAAACAGATTTAAATTCAGGATGATTTTTGATCTTATTGTTTATTTCTCCTGAAAAAAGAACGGTATTTGCCTGTCCCAAAGATTGAATTCGCGATGCAATATTCACTCCATCGCCCATCACTTTTCCGTCGTCAAAAAATATTTCGCCGATATGGAGTCCAATCCGTAAAGGAACAACAGGCTCAGCTTGTAATTGTTCCTGCAATTCAAGTGCACATTTCAGCGCATCTGTAACACTTGGGAAACTGCACAGACTTCCATCGCCATAATCGTTAAGAATTTGCCCCGAATTGGTTGATACTGCATTTTGCAAAACGGCGGTGTATCTTTTCATGACAACAACCGCTTTCGTTTCATTTTGTTGCATCATGGCAGTATATCCGACAATGTCAGTAAAAAGAATCGCAGCAAGATGACGCCGATGGTTTTGCATCTCTAAAGTTGTCAAAAACTTCCTTCTAATGTAAAACATATTTCTTACTCAGGTTCAAATGATATAAATCCGCTGAAAATAATTTGCATTTAGTTATTTTTATAAACCATGCAGATAACTGATACCATACTTATGATCCGCCCTGCCGCATTTGGCGCAAATGAAGAAACGGCAGCAACAAATTTTTTTCAAACCCCAATTTCAGAAATAAGTAGCCGGTCTATTCAGCAATCAGCTGTAAAAGAGTTTGACAACATGGTCGATATTCTGCGAAGGCATGGTATAACTGTTTTAGTGATTGATGATACACCAACCCCCTTAAAGCCCTCCGCGATATTTCCTAATAACTGGCTCACCACTTCCCCCGAAGGAATTGCTTCCATTTTTCCCTTGTATGCTCCTAATCGCCGACCCGAAAAACGAGAAGACATATTAAAATTGCTGACAGAAAGATTTGTCGTGAAGGACATCCAGGACTGGAGTGAATTTGAAGTTGAAGGGAAATTTTTAGAAGGTACAGGAAGCATGGTGATCGATCATGACAACAAAGTGATCTATACATGTTATTCACCCCGAACGGACATGTCCATATTGGAAAAATTTGCCAATGCAAATAAATACAGGGCCATAGCTTTTTTGGCTACAGATAAAAATGGTTACCCCGTATATCACACTAACGTGGTGATGACCCTTGGTGAAAATTTTGCAGTGCTCTGCGAAGAAGCGATTGCAGAAGAGTGGGAACTAATTGCTGTAAGACAATTGCTCGATAGCAGTGGCCATGATGTGATCAGGATCACAAAAGACCAGATGCATTCTTTTGCGGGTAACATGTTACACGTAAAAAATGCTAGGGGAGAAAAATACCTGGTAATGAGCCAAACTGCGTTTGATTCACTATACAACGATCAGAAAGAAGAGCTTTCTTCACGAGCTAACTTATTGCCCATCCCAATCCCTGTGATTGAACAAACTGAAGGTGGCAGCGTACGGTGTATGATGGCGGAAATTTTTTTGGAAAGAAAATAATCAAATACGATTCTTCAATAATTGAAGATGATGCTCATTGTGATGAATAGTAAAATAGAGCATTTCCCTCAACGTTACTTTACCCAATAAAGGATGTGGTAAGATATAGGTATCAAGGTCTTTTTCCTCCTGTTTTTCAACTCTAGCGATCAATTTTTGTTTTTGTTCTTTATATTTTCTTATCAATGCTTCTTTCCTCTCAAAACTGATAACAGGCGGGATAAAGGGTCCGCTTGCTTTGCCACCTGTAGCAAGTTTTGTCTTATATTTTGTTACCAGGTCATCATAAGTTCTGGAAGGTCGATTGGTTTTACCAAATAAGATCAATAAAGCAAATTTCGGAAGCCTGTAAGCAAGTTGCAGGGGTTTTATTGCACGAATAAGGTGATCAAGGTTTTGTCCGGCACTCCATTTACCATTTGGAGTTGCTTCAAATTGTTCTTTGCTTAGTGGCGCAATGTAATTATTGAATGCATCAATTTTTTCGTTCAATGCGGAAATGATCTCTGGCTTGTATTCTATTGACATAGCTATTTCTTTACCTCAATTGTTTTCTCCCCCTTTGCAATAAATCTTCCGATTGGTTCAATAAAAGTAGTTAACCCCTCTTTTTTCAGTAAGGTAATTATTTCTTCTTTCGCCTTTCCTTTCACACTGAATAACAGCCCTCCATTGGTTTGCGGGTCGGGAAGTAATGTAAATGCTTCCATTACATTCACCCCTTTTTCAAATCTTACTTTCTCATAGTAGCTGTTCCAGTTTCTTGTAGTAGCATCGGGAAAAATGCGTTGAATAATAAAATCTTTTACCCCATTAACAACAGCAATTTTATTATATGAGATCTCTGCAGTAAGACCGCTGCCTTCAGTCATTTCAATTAAATGACCAAGCAAACCAAATCCCGTTACATCTGTCATTGCTGTTACTCCTTTGATTTTGCCTAACTCCCCACCGATCTTATTAAGGCTTGTCATTTGCTCAATCATTATTTGCAAATGTTCATCTTTCAGCAAACCCCTTTTTTGTGCAGTAGATAGAATTCCAACGCCCAGTGGTTTTGTAAGAAAGATCCAGTCACCTTCTTCTGCAGTATTATTCTTTTTTAAATTTTCTTTATTAACCAATCCGCTTACGGCTAAACCAAATATCGGTTCAGTCGAATCAACACTATGGCCACCTGCAAGCGGAATGCCCGCGTCTTTACAAATTGTTCTTCCGCCTTCGATAACCTTTTGTGCCAGTTCAACCGGAAGTTTCTCAACCGGCCAGCCCAATATTGCAATGGCCATTGACGGTTTCCCACCCATTGCATATACATCGCTGATAGAGTTGGCCGCAGCGATCCTGCCAAAATCAAAGGCATCATCAACAATGGGCATAAAAAAATCCGCAGTAGAAATAAGTGCCATTCCGTTTCCCATATCATACACTGCAGCATCATCCTTACTGCTATTGCCAACAAGAAGATTCTTATCATCGGGAATGGAAATATTCGTTTTTAAGATCTCATCCAAAATCTTTGGAGAAATTTTGCAGCCACAACCGGCACCGCGGGAATACTGTGTGAGCTTTATTGATTCGGAAGTTGACGACTCAGCGTTCATATCCGCAAATCTCGGATATACGATGATATTTCTTATTTGTATTTTCTACGCAGTACGATCGCTGCATTGCGGTCAAGATCAGCTTTAAAACGAACATAAAAAATCTCTTCGCCATCTTTTATTTGTAATAGCCCTGTGTTGGGTGGATATTTTCCCAGGTTTTCAGCATATAAGACTACGAGTAAAGAATCAGTGTCCTGCTGCGGGACATAAAACGTTTTTCTGAAAGCAGAAGACTTTAATCCCTGTTTTGCTATGAACATCTCATCGTTGATAATTACACTTACCGTGTCACCATCCACTTCACCATTATCATACAAAGCAATTGACAGGCTATCGGATTTAAAATAAATAGTTTCGGAAGGAATAGATATTCTACCATCAACCAAAGAAGCCGCCGGCTTTAATTTTCTGTTTCTCTTTACTTCCTGGAACTCAAATTCGCCACTTGCTTTTTTATCTGTACTCGCCACTTCTTTCTTGTCAGGCTGGGTTGACTGATTGTTCGTGGAAGCCGTTTTGCTATCGACAGGTTTATTTTCTGTTTTGGCAATTGGAGCATCAGGTTTTTTATCAGACTGGTAGGTATTAGTTACAGTGGCATTTTTAGTATTCTGGGGCAATTGATTGGTAACAGGGCCAGAAACAGTTTTACTTTCAGGTTGCTTAACTTCTGTTTTCATTATCGGGGCATTGTTTTTCTTGTCAGCCGTATTTGTTACGGCAACATTTTTACTTTCTGTTTGAACTGGCAGGTTATTCACCGGGCCTGAACCCGTCTTATTATCGGCAAACTTGGCTTCTGTTTTAGCAATTGTGGTTTCTGGTTTTTTATCAACCCCATTCGAATTTGTAACAACTACATCTTTCTTGTCAGTTTGAGTCGGTAAATTATTTACCGGAACCGATGCCGTTTTATTCTCAGGACGTTTAGTATCGGTTTTTGCAATACTGGTTTCAGGTTTTTTGGCGACAGGGTTCGAAATTGATACAGCTGTCTCTTTCTTTTCAGGTTGATTTGGCCGATTATTTACAGTTTCTAGTGCAGTTTTATTTTCGGGAACTTTCGTATCTGTTTTGGCAATAGAAGCATCCGGCTTCTTGTCGATTGGCTTCGTAGCTGTTGGAGGAATGATATTCTTTTCTTCCTTCTTTATATTATTTTTTGCGACTGCATTCTTATCGTCCTTATTTTTTGCAGGTTTCTTCTCGGGCGTCTTTTCTTTTGGTTTTTCCAGTGCAAGGGTTTTCTGTAGATCAAGATCACCAAGGTGTTCATACAATTTTGACTTACTCAGGTCTTTTTCTTCTTTCGTTTCTACTTTACCGGAAATAGCATAATACTTTTTTGTGAGGTTAGTTTTCCAGTTTCCATCTAATTTCCATGTGCTGTCTGAAATGTTTCGTCTTAACGTATAAGTAACGTAAACCTTTTTTTCGGGTTTTTGAGGAAAATTATGAGAGATCACTTCATCATCCTCCACTTCACAAATATCGCCTTCAACTTTTCCTTTTACTCGTTTTACAATGTAATAAAGCGTATCGTTTACAATAAAAGTCGAATATGCGTAGCCATACACTTTGCCATTATATTCAGTCAATGCCATCTCAAAAGATTGATCCCGGCGAACGGTTGTGCTATCATTTGACAGAACCCCTGTATAGACCCCGTTCAAAGATTGAGCAAATCCAAAGAAAGGAAAGAAAAAAAGAAGCAGAAAGGTTTTAAGGTTTTTCATGATACACAGGCTGTTGGATTAATTTTTTTGCATTTTCAGGAGTTACGGAGTCACAGACTATCGTATGTAATAACGAATTTATGTTCTCCCGATTGTGCAAGCCTTTTGCGTACCATTTATCGTAGTATTTCAACAAAATGCGGAAACTTTCTATTGGATTATCCTGTTCTAAAAACTCAATAGCCCTTTTCGCCTCGAGCCCTCCCAGCCGTTCCTTTATTCTGATGATCGCATCCACCATTTTTTCTTTGTCCAGGGCGCCATATTCCTCTACCAGATGTTTCAGTCTTTCCTCAAAAGGGATATCAATAAAATAGATTGCTGATTTTCGGATTGTGTACCAAAGCTCGTTTGGCAAATTAATAAGACCAATGCGCTGTGATTCGTCTTCTAACCAGATTGGCGAATGCTTAATAATTAATTGTGGATTGGAGTTTTGACCCTTGGCTTTTGGCTCATAGCGCAAGGTTCGAAGCTCGCAACTTAAAATATTTTCAAACATTTCCTGTGTGGGTTGCCTGGGCATGCCAATACTACCAAACGCAGAGCCTTTATGTTTCGCTATGTCTTCAAGATCGATGACTAACTCTCCTTTTCTCTTCAACTCTTTTATTACTTCTGTTTTTCCGGATCCGGTATAACCGCCAAGAATTTTTAAATCGAAAGGAAGCTTAAAAGTCTCAAGCACGTAGTTCCTGAATTTTTTGTAGCCCCCGGTAAGCGTATAGACTTTAAAACCATATACATCAAGCAACCATCCCACCGCCCCGCTCCGCATGCCTCCTCTCCAGCAATAAAGTAGAACTATTTTAGGTTTTCCATTTGGGATTTCGAGTTTGTTGGGTTTGCCATTTGTAATCGTTCGGCGTAAGTTTAAAATTTCTTCCACTTCTTCCACCATCTTCTTCATCTTCGTTCCAAAAAAATCAAGTCCGTGCTTAATTGCCATTTCCCTGCTGTCCTGTTTGTAAGCTGTTCCCACGATAGCTCGTTCTTCATCGGTAAACAACGGTACACTATAAGCGCCGGGAATATGTGCATGATTGAATTCACCCGGACTACGAACATCAATGACAGGGTTCTGCTTTGACAGTTCAAGGAAGTATTCAATATTTATTTTTTCTATGGACAAAACTCCGGATTAATATGATCAAAATCCCTGCCTGCGGTAGGCAGGCATTTTGCGGAAAATTAATAAAATACTGCATAAAAAAGAGTCCGTCATATTGACGAACTCTACTATCCGAATAATCTTATGCAATGTCCCTGGTTCTAACCATTCATACTCGCCAAAAACTCAAAGTTATCTTTAGTGCCTTTCATTCGTTTAAGCAACTCATTCATCGCTTCTTCTACATTCATATCAGTTAAGAAAACACGCAGCAGGTTCATACGTTGCAATACATCTCTTTCCAGCAGCAGATCATCGCGACGGGTGGATGAGGAAACCAGGTCAATTGCAGGATAAATCCTCCTGTTGGATAATCTTCTTTCCAGTTGCAATTCCATGTTACCTGTGCCTTTGAATTCCTCAAAGATCACCTCATCCATTTTACTTCCCGTATCAACCAGCGCAGTAGCAATGATAGTAAGTGATCCGCCAAATTCAATTTTCCTGGCAGCACCAAAAAATTGTTTTGGCTTCTGCATTGCATTTGCTTCCACGCCACCCGATAAAACTTTACCTGACGCAGGAGCAACCGTATTATGGGCACGGGCAAGACGTGTAATGGAATCAAGCAATATAACTACATCGTGTCCGCATTCAACAAGACGTTTTGCTTTTTGCAAAGCCATCGTAGAAACCTTAACGTGTTTCTCTGCGGGCTCATCAAATGTGGATGCAATCACTTCTGCTTTTACGCTACGTTCCATATCTGTTACTTCTTCAGGCCTTTCGTCTACAAGCACCACCATCAGGTAACATTCGGGATGATTCTTTGCAATGGCATTGGCTACTGCTTTCAGCAACATGGTCTTACCTGTCTTTGGTTGCGCAACAATTAATCCCCGCTGCCCTTTACCTATGGGTGTAAACAGGTCCATTATTCTCGTTGAATAGTTATCCGAGGAATCAAAAAGGTTCAATTTTTCAAATGGAAAAAGCGGAGTGAGATAATCAAATGGTACACGATCACGAACTTCCTCTGGCTTTTTATTATTGATCGTATCAACTTTTAATAATGCAAAATATTTTTCCCCCTCTTTTGGTGGGCGAACGGCGCCATAAACAGTATCCCCTGTTTTTAGACCAAATAATTTTATTTGCGAAGGAGAAACATATACATCATCCGGCGAGGATAAATAGTTGTAGTCAGAAGAACGAAGGAAACCATAACCATCCGGCATCATTTCCAAAACACCTTCCGAAAGTATCACACCATCAAATTCAATATTAAATACCTGGTCGCGACGGGGCGGATAAAATTTTTGTGCTATGTTAGGATCTGGCACTGTTGGTTCTGCTTCAACAGTCATACCCGAGACATTATCGGAAACATTTCCGGTATCAGGGCCAGGCGTTACTTCTTCGTCCTGTACATTTATTTCCACAGGGGTCTCATCATTAATTGGTTCCTCTTTTTTACGACCACGTTTTAAGATTGGTTTCTCTTCTTTTTTAGCTGCGGGTTTTGGTCCGCCAATGCGGGAACTTTTTGCCATAGTGTTATCATTATCGGGTTCTTCAACAATTGCCTCTTCTGTCGAAAGGCTCGTAGACGTTTTAATAATTCGCTTGCGTTTATGTTTATCCTCAGCATCACCTACTTTTTTTTCGCTGGCTTTTATTGCCTGGCCATCAAGGATCTTATAAACAAGGTCCTGTTTACTGAGTTTCTTAGCATTGGGAATCTTCAACTGCTCGGCAATATCAAGCAGTTCGGGAACGAGCATGTCGTTCAATTGTAGAATGTCATACATACAAAAAACTTGAGGTTAATCACATAATCTTGAATCACTGAACTTACTTGATTGGCCGGAATCATCCTTCCGGTAAAATTGATTAGCTATTAATTTTTGAAATTTATATTGAAAGGAACCGAAGCAACGATGGACTGAATCTTGAGGACTTACTTTACTTAACGGTTTTTCCGCTACAATATTAGTGCAAAATCTCAAAAACGCAAATTTTGATTATAGGACCGCCTTTAGTGCCCTGATTTGACGTCCCTTGCGACGCTCCGTTCCGGGTTCTGTTCCCTGATGAAGCTTATCTTTGCCCCTCTTAAAAAATTGAGATGTTTAACAAAAGAACGAGAATTAAAGACCTGCTGACCCAGGAGCCAAAGGGTCAGGAAGTAACGGTAATGGGATGGGTTCGCACATTTAGAAACAACCAGTTTATAGCGTTGAATGATGGTAGCACGAATAATAACCTGCAGGTAGTAGTTGCTTTGGGAAAATTAGAAGACGACTCGCTGAAACGAATTACTACTTCTTCTTCATTGAAAATAACGGGCAATGTTGTTCCTTCATTAGGCAAGGGACAAAAGGTGGATTTGAATGCAACTTCAATTGATATCCTCGGTGATTGTGATGCAGAAAAATACCCCTTACAACCAAAGAAACATTCATTGGAGTTTTTAAGAGAGATTGCACATTTGCGTTTTCGCACCAATACATTTGGCTCGGTATTTCGTATCCGTCATGCATTGGCATTTGCTGTTCATAAATTTTTTAATGATAAAGGCTTTTTGTACTTACATACCCCGATCATTACGGGCAGTGATGCAGAAGGTGCCGGTGAAATGTTTCGGGTAACTACATTGCCGATCGACAAGCCGCCAAAAAATGACGATGGAACCATCAACTTTCAAAAAGATTTTTTTGGAAAACCAACCAATCTCACCGTTAGCGGACAACTTGAGGGTGAGTTAGCCGCAACAGCATTCGGGGAGATTTATACTTTTGGTCCAACTTTCCGTGCAGAGAACAGTAACACTCCAAGACACCTTGCTGAATTCTGGATGATCGAACCGGAGATGGCTTTCTATGATCTGGAAGATAACATGAACCTTGCTGAAGAATTCATTAAATACATTATCAGGCATGTGATGGAAAACAATCTTGAGGATTTAGATTTTCTTGCCCAACGTCTGACAGATGAAGAAAAACAAATGCCCCAGGACAAAAGAAGTGAAATTGGTTTGATCGAAAAACTCGAATTCGTTCTAAATAATAATTTTGAACGGATCACTTATACCGACGCGATTGAAATATTACGAGAGAGCAATCACAACAAGAAAAAGAAATTCCAGTTTCCCATTACCGGGTGGGGCATGGACCTGCAAAGCGAGCATGAAAGGTACCTGGTAGAAAAACATTTTAAAAAACCTGTTATACTCTCCAACTATCCGAAAGAGATAAAAGCATTTTATATGCGGCAGAATGATGACGGAAAAACCGTGGCAGCAATGGACATACTTGCCCCGGGCATTGGTGAAATAGTTGGCGGATCGCAAAGAGAAGAAAGACAGGCAAAGTTGGAACAACGAATGAAAGAGATGCATATTCCAATTGAAGAAATGTGGTGGTACTTGGACACCAGAAGATACGGCACAGTACCACATGCTGGCTTTGGTCTTGGCTTTGAACGAATGGTTCAGTTTGTAACCGGCATGAGCAATATTCGTGACGTGATAGCGTTTCCAAGAACACCGGGAAATGCAGAGTTTTAATTAAAATCTTATGAGCAGAAGTTTATTTTTTGTTTTGGCAGTAGTCGTGTTGGCTTCTTGTCAGAAAGAAGTTGACGACATCATTGGCAGTGGCGGCGGTGGCGGTGGCGGTAATAACCCCGCATCAGACTATCAACCAGTGTCTGCAAATTCAGAATGGGATTATTTATCGACAACCATGGGCTCATCACATACGGTCGCACTTGGTACAGATACCATGATAAATAACCTGCGCTATTATAAGTTTGATAAGACTACCAGCGCCGGAACAGAAAGAGGCTACATAAGCAAAGTCAATGGTGTTTACCGCACCTATGGAGATTTTGATCCAGCCGGCCAGGTAGTGGAACTTATCTACCTGAAGGATGAAGCCATTGGCTCCAATTGGACGAATACGATTTCCGTTAGTGGTTTCAGTAACTACCATAAATACACGGTTTCAAAAAGAGATATTCAGCACACCGTGGTTGGAAAAACATATAATTCTGTTATAGAACTTACTTATGATTTTTCGGTTGACGACCCGCTTGGCGGCCCCATAGTAAGCGTTGGCGGGGGGAAATATTATTATGCAAAAGGGGTAGGTTTGATCGAAGCCTATTTTGGCTTTAGCTTTTTTGGTGTATCATCTACTGATACGACACGCCTTTTAAATTACACGATCCGGTAAAACATTTTTTTAAGAAAGCCATTCCGATTTTCACGGAATGGCTTTTGTATTCTTCGCCAACCTTCACATTTATTCGTGTACACACATTACTGGAACATGAGATTGTGTGACCAGCTGCCTCGTGCTACTTTTCTTGAATAAGCTATCGAGCAATTTATGTTTTTTGGGTATTGTAATCAGCAGATCAATATTATTGGCTTCCACAAAACCATTAATTCCATCTTCAATGTCAGGATTATCAATAAAATGATAGCTGGGATTTAGATCCTCAAGCAAGGTGTGAAGGAGCATTGACTCTTCCGGTGTATCGGGTCTGAAATGCTTACTTTCATGATCTACATTTAACACGTGCAGTTCCGCGCCAAATTCTTTAACCATGGTTTTAATAAACTGTACCGGAGTGTTTTCAACAACTTTCCGAAAATCACATGCAAATCCGATCTTTTTTATTCCATTGCCATATGTCTTTCCGGGAGGCACAACGATAACCGGACAGGTAAGGTGACGAATCGCAGTCAACGTAGTACTTCCAAATAAAATTCTCTCAACACCGCTTGCTCCTTTTGTTCCCATAATCACTGCAAATGGTTGCATGTGTTTGCAAACATCTTCGAGCTCGTCAGCTACATCTCCCATTTTTGCCTCCGTATAAATCTTAATTTTTCCTCCCGTCGTATGCCTTAATTCATATTTTATTTCCTGCAGTTTCGTTTCACTGCTTTTTCTTAATTCTTCTGCTGATACCATCACAACAGGGACATCCGACATTGAAACCGGCACCTGGTAAACATGCAACAGCATTAAACTGGCATTAATATTCGCCGCCATATCAACCGCAAAATTCATTGCGTTTGTAGCCGTTGGCGAAAAATCGGTTGGAACAATTATCGTTTTCATGATCATAATAATTAGTGCAAATAAATGTAGAACAATAACCAAGCCATCGGAATGACCTGGATCAGCATACATCGTGATTGATATTATGGAGACATTGATTTACAGCATCTAAGAGTAAACGCCGCCTATGGCACCAATGGAAAATGACCGGATTGGAAAGAAGGAAAATCTTTTTGTCGCGCTAAGAAACAGCCACTTACAATTGACATGACGCCAATGGTAGATCTTGGTTTTCTGCTGATCACTTTTTTTGTTTTTACGACAACGATCTCCAGTCCTACGGTTACAGATCTATACATGCCGAAAGACGGTATGATCAAAAACCCACTGCCTCAAAGTCTTGCATTGACGTTGTTGCTGGCTGATGATAATAAGATCTATTATTATCATGGTGATTTTACTGAAGCGAAAAAAGCAAACAACATTTTTGAGACCGGCTATTCGACAGCCTTTGGGCTGGGAAAAATAATACGACAGAAACAACGAGAGATTGATGCCAGCAGAAGATTTGCGGATGGGCGGCGCGGCGTAATGCTTTTAATAAAGCCAGGCTCTAAATCCAGCTATAAAAACGTAGTGGACGCGCTGGACGAAGCTGTGATCAATGACGTCAAGAAATATGCAATTTTAGAGCCTGGGGCAAACGAATTAAGTTTTCTGCAGAACAGATCAGGGCAATAACTCAATGACATAATAATACGAATAGTGTATTTTATTCGTCAACAAAATTTTTGAGCGTGATAGAAACTTATTGTATAACGGTACCTCATCATCATATAACATAATGGCAAGAATAGTTTTTCTTTTCACGCTGACAGTATTGTTCTTAAACTTCTCAGCATCTGCTATGCCAGTATGTCCATAATAGACAGCAGTATAAGGGTAAAAACCATCGCCGGGAGCTGCTGCCCAAATCTCATAACCAGGATATTTTTTTTCCAGCTCGCCTATCAATTTGACAAAATAAACATAATCCTGTTCACGATAAACTTCTGATTTATATTTCTTAAAATTGAAAGCCACTTTTGTATTAAAATAAATATTGTGTGCCACTTCAATAAAAAGAACTACCCCACAAAGAATTGCAATTACTTTTAAAAAAACGTTTTTAAAAAAATTTCTATCTGAAAAGATCCAGCCCAAAAAAGTCATCTGGATAAACACCACAGGAAATGCATAATATCTGTGATCACCCACATAGCTCCATGACGGCACCCATGTTTGTGCTTCATACGTAAATGAAAGATATCCCAGCGAAACAAATGTCGCCGCTGATGCAAAAAAGCCTGTAATTAGAAACCATTTAAAAGGGGTGAGGACTGCTAAAAACTTTCTACTGAAAAAAAGAAGCAAAAAAACAATTGTCAAAGAGAAAACGGCAACGACATTTATCACTTCGAGTATTTTCATTACTGTTTCTACAGATAAACCAGCTACATGTAATGCCTGGCTCGTTAAAAAAATAAAATTCATGAAAGATGAAGGAACGACGGGATACCAATGCGCAAGATTTTCCGGAAAATAGCCTCTTGCAGTAGGCACCGCATAACCGGCATAACCCGTAACTGATTTCATTGCCAAAAAGAAAAGGGCAGTCAGCAGCACATTACTTGCAAATAACCATGCACCCTTTTTCTTCAGCAAATTCTCCTTCTTTAAAAAACCTGTCAGTAGAACTGAAAATGTAACAGCAATTGAAAGCGGTGGGTAACTATAGCGAAACAGGCTAGGAAGAAACAAAACGAATGCAGTAATAAGAACTGCAGCAAACGAAAAACGATCTGACGAAACTACTTTGATAATAAGACTTATGCCTAAAAGAAAAATTACAATTGGAACATTATCGGTCGGCTTTGAGTCATTGATAAACGAATATTCAAAACAACCGGCAACAAGGGTCATCAGGTTAACGGCTATTATTGAAAATCCAAGTTGCATGAAAATCTTCCTTATGATAAAAATCAAGCCAATACATGCGATTATATCCAGCATCGTCGTGGCCCAGTAAATATCATAATTAAAAATTTTTAAGAATGGTGCCAGTAAAACAGGATAACCGGGCGGCCACATTGGGGTATAATCATAAACAGGAATATCCGGATTGGTCGTAAAATATTCTGGAATACCTAACCCTTTTCCGTCGAGCAAACTTTTGCTTTGCATTACTAAAAACATTTTATCTCTTCCCGCGTAGGAGAGAAAGCACACATTTACAATTCTTGAAACAATTGCAATGACAAGACAAGCTATTGATGCTAATCGTGACGAAAAAAATGCAAAGATTTTATTCATGAATGCTCAAAAGTAAATTACCCTACTTAAACTCCCTGCTAAAAATAATCAAGGCAAAAGCTCCACTTTATAAAAATTAACAAACCCTACCCGGTTTAAAAACTGTGCTTTCCGTTCAGTAAGGAATGATTGATATTTTGCCATCTCCATATCATAGAGCGCAAGAATTAAAATAGTTCTTCGATTTACGGCGGGCCCTGTTTTCAACATATTATCGCCATCATAAATTCCCTTATGACCAAGGTAGTTGGTCATCAGAGGAAAAAATTCATCGTTGTCGGAAACTACAAGAATATCAGCGTCAGGATTACTTCGTGAAATTGAATCCGTAACCGAAATAAAGTAAACATAATCAGGCTCTTCGTCAGGGGCTACATATTTCCCCGGACTTACTACCACTTTTGTATGGAAATAAATATTGTGAGTAATTTCTATAAACAAGATCAGCGAAAAAATCAAAACGACAGCTTTTTGAAAAGGACTTTTCTTCCATGAAGGATAAAGAAACACCCATCCAATAAATGCAATTTGGAGAAACAGGTTAATAAACATAAAATATCTTGGCTCCCCCAAATAATTCCCCCAACTTGGTTGGGGTTTATAGGTAATTGTGAGATAGATAAGTGAGGCGCAAGTCGCTGCAGAAATTATAAACCCTATTAATAAAAAATTGGAAAAATAACTGCCTTGCTTAAAAAAATTTTTTTTAAAAAAAAGCAGGAAAAAAACTATTATAAGACCGATAGAAAGGCCCGCACTCAACAGTTCCAATATCCTAAGACTTTGCCTAACAGAAATACCGGTTTTGTTTATTAACTGGCTTGTGCTAAAAATTCTATTGATAAATGATTCGGTAACAAACGGTGTCCAATGTATAAAGTTCTCCGGGAAAAATCCTCGTCCCGTATCCACAATATATCCGGCTGAACCTGTAAGATTTTTCAATAAAACTAAAAATGTAATAACTAATGCTGAAACAATAACTAAACTTATGAATCCTTTTTTTCTAAGCATCCCTCTCTTCAAATGCCATCCCAGGAAAATAACAGCTAGTGGTACCCCAATGCTCAGCGGCGGATAGGAATACCGAAAGGTACATGGGAGAAAAAGAAATATAGAAGCTAAAAACAAATGCAACCCCTGAAACTTTTCATTTTTAATAATGCGTATGAACATAAGCAATCCAACGAGAAAAAGAACAAAAGCCGGGATATCCGTTGGCAATGATTTAGAAATAAATGCATAATCAAAACACCCGGCAACCAAAGTCATTATATTAACTGCGGCCGCGGGAAAATTTAATTCGATGACTATTTTTCTCACAAGAAAAATAAAAGCAACCGCGAAAATCAGATCAAGCGACGTAGTTGCCCAGTATACATCGTAATTAAAAATTTTCAGGAAAGGAGCAAGTAGCATGGGATAACCCGGAGGCCAAAAAGGGGTGTAATCGTAAACCGGCGTTTCCGTATTCTGAATAAAATACCGCGCAATTGAAAGCCCTTTTCCTTCAAGCAAATTCCTGCTTTGCTGCATCAGTATTATTTTGTCTCTTCCAATGAAGGAAACAAAAAGAACATTAACAATACGGCAGGACACTGCAATCAATATACAAATGACAGTAGCTGTTTTGGTATTAAGCAATGAAATAAAACGCATTGGAAAACTCAGTTTAGCAAGATCATCATTCATTTTTTTCAACATAATTCGCAATTCGTAAACGAATATTTTCTTTTATATTCATATAATACAAATTTATATCCCCGACGTGGTAATTTTTAGTTGAGTATAAAAAGCTCCAGGGGAATTTGGGACGCCTGACCCATATCACCCCTTCATAAATTTGCGCATCAGTGGTTCTTTTATAAACCTTATTGAATTTGAACAACACACTCCCCTTATTTATTTTTCTTGAGGCATATTCATTATCTGTTTTCCAGGTTACAGGGTTGGTTACCAGGGAGAATTCTTTTTCGGCAATGACATAGGCAGGCTTAAATCCTTTTCTGAAGGTTCTCCATCCGCAAAAGCATCCTGTTTGCGCCGGGTCTTCACATATTTCCAATGATGCAAAAAACTCTTTCGGAATTCTCATGCCTACAAGATATGCCGCTACCAGTTGCTTTTGTAATGGTTTGTTTTCAAAAAAATCTTTTAATAATTGCATTGCATGCGTGGTGCCCTGGCTGTGTGAGGCAATGATGATCGGCCGGCCATTATTATAGTTTTTTAGGTAATAATCAAATGCTGATTGGATATCCCGATACGCGATTGCAAATGCATTTGCCGATCGTAAAGTATCCTTTGTGAAGTAGGCACTGATATGTGCCTCACGAAATCGAGGTGCATAAATTCTTGCATGTTGATTAAAAACGCTTGCCTGGTATAAAATACTTGAATAATCTGTCTTGGCATTCAGATATGGATCATCAATATCAGCATTCAGATTGCTATCTTTTAATTGCATTGTATAAATAGTAGGATGTAAAAAGAAAACATCAACAAGGGAGTCTCTTTTATTTTTTCTAAGAGGCTTTGGAATACTATCAGAAGGATCCCATTTCAAGGGATGGGCCGCCCAATAATTTAAGTTTGAATAATCAGGCGTTTTGTCTTCGCTCTTAAAGTTGTAAAGAGCTTTGTAGGACAGATATTTGTCGGAACATGACGATACAAAAAGCACGAGCATACTCGCCGTAACCAGACGTTTCATCAATTTATCTATACAAAAAAACAGGATTTCTTGTGCACTCATCCTCATAGACGTCCGATTATCAAACAAAGAAAATCTTTTTTTCCTTAGGCAAAATAGGTGTAAAATCATGAAAACAAAGTGCTTAACTGCGAATATAGGTATAATTTACACGGCCGCAACCTTTAAAAAGCTGGTACTATGTTTTGTATAGTACCAAACATCACCTTATCTTTGAATCCTAAACTGAAGATGATAGCGGAAAATCGAACCAGAAAAATTGAACCCTTATCCTTCCGCGTCGTTTTCGCCAATTAATACAGATTATGAATATTGAAAACACACAAAGC
>JAICGN010000028.1 GCA_025923075.1 Chitinophagaceae bacterium | reverse complement strand
TAGAAGCCCATCAGCCGACGGTAACTGGAACAGCGATTTCAAATTTGATCATTCTGCAAACAATACCAATTTCAGTGCAAACCTGAAATGGGCCGATGTAAAATATTTTGAAACTTACAAGATCCAATTTGTCGCTGGCAGACCTTATCATGAAAGCGACACTGTTCGTGAATTTGTGGTCAATGAAACGTTGCTCAGGAAATTAGGTATCACAGATCCAAACCAAGCCATAAATAAACAAATCGATTTTTGGGATGGCAATAAAGTAGGACCTATTGTAGGGGTTATCAGGGATTTTAACTCTTTTTCACTTCGTGACCCTATGGCGCCTGTTGTTTTAAGTACGTGGAAAGATGTTTATCAAACGATCAATATCAGAATAAAAGAAGGAAGAGAAAAAGCCGTGTTACCATTTGTAGAAAAATTATGGAATAAAACCTATCCTGATTATGTATACCAGTATAGTTTTCTTGATGAAACTATTGCAAACTTTTACCAGCAGGAAGCGCGGCTTTCAACATTATATAAAATTTTTGCTGCCATTGCAATTTTTATAAGCTGTCTTGGTTTGTATGGGCTGGTTTCGTTTATGGCGTCACAACGTACAAAAGAAGTAGGGATCCGGAAAGTGCTTGGTGCATCCGCCAGTAACATCGTATTCCTGCTTTCAAAAGAATTCTCAATACTTATCATTGTTGCTTTTGCGATAGCCGTGCCTGTTGCCTACTACATTATGAATAACTGGTTGCAGAACTATACATACCGTATCGAAATTGGCATTGCATTATTCGTGTTTGCATTATTTGGATCAATGGCAATCGCATGGATCACCGTCGGTCATAGGGCTATAAAAGCGGCTATTGCTAATCCTGTGAAATCATTACGAACTGAATAAAGACCTTTTTATGATACTAAATTATTTGAAACAAACCTGGCGAAGTCTGGTAAAGAATAAAACCTATTCGATATTAAATATTGTTGGTCTTTCCGCCGGGCTTATTTGTTTTGCTTTTATTGCTGTTTGGGTCACTGATGAATTAAGCTATGATATGTTTAATAAAAACTATAGTCGAATCGTTCGGTTAACTGGAATTGCAAAAACAGAATCGGGTATTTCAGCGTCTGCGGTGTCAAGTGCACCAATGGCCAAAGCACTTAAGGATGACTATCCGGAAGTGGAGAATACAGTACGGTTTGACATGCGTGAAGAGATTGTGCGTCTTAAAGACAAGCAACTGCTCGAAAGTGCCATTTTAATTACCGACCCCTCTTTTTTTGATGTGTTCAGTTTTCGTTTAACGAGAGGTAATGTTTCAACTGCATTAAGTGAACCATACTCAATAATCCTTACCAAATCAGCTGCAAAGAAATATTTTGGTGACGCCGATCCAATGGGGCAGGTACTCACTATAAATATGTATGATAGCGCAGGACTCGGCGCCCAATATAAAGTAACAGGTTTAATGCCCGATCCTCCAAAGAACTCCCATTTTACCTTTAACATGCTTGCTTCATTTAAAACCGTTGAGGTTGCCAACCCCGATGTATTGACAGTTGATGGTTGGGGCGATGCCAGCTTTTATACCTATTTATTATTAAAGAAAGGGGTTGATCATAAAAAATTTTCAGAGAAGATCACACAGTTTTATGGAAAATATATTGGCGAACGGTATGATGTATGGAAGTCTATTTATTTCTATCAGCTACAACCTCTTGCTGATATTCATTTAAAGTCTCATTTGGAATACGAGATCGCTGCTACAGGCAGTATAACCAATGTATATATTTTTTCTACCATCGGATTTTTGATCTTATTACTTGCGGGGATCAATTATATGAATCTTGCAACTGCCCGTTCGATGAGCCGGGTAAAGGAGGTTAGTGTACGGAAAGTAGTCGGGGCAGTAAGACGACAGTTGACTATGCAATATCTGATGGAAGCGATAATTACTTCGTTAATCGCATTAGCACTTGCATTATTGGTTTGCTATTTACTTCAACCCTTATTTTTTCAAGTAACCGGGAAGAATTTTTCTCCATTTGAATCTCCCCTGTTGATAATTTTTTTAACTGCTGTAACGATTTTGCTTGGCGTGTTATCCGGTATTTACCCGGCATTTATTATTTCCGGGTTTAAGCCGGCCAGTGTATTAAAGGGATCTTTTAAATCAGGAACGAAAGGAGTGTTATTGCGCCGATCGTTATTGGTATCCCAATTCTTGATCACAATTATATTAGTAAGCGGCATCATTGTAATTAATTCTCAAATGTCATATATAAGGCATAAGGATCTTGGATATAATGCTAATGCCTTGCTTTTTTTACGAGTGCACGGAAATACGGAAGTTATTAATGGATTTAATGCCTTTAAGAATGAATTGATCAGCAGTCCATTGGTATCAGGGATCACAACTTCCAATTCGTTATTGACATCGGGACTAGGCTCGGGCGGTGCGAAAACAGTCGATATAAACGGCAATCCTTTACAGGTAAATACATCAAGACTTCGTGTTGATGCGAATTATATGGCTGTTCATGAAATAAGACTACTCGCCGGTAATGATTTTACCGCAAATTCCGCTACTGATACCATAAGGCAAATTGTCTTAAATGAACAGGCAGTTAAAAGATTTGGATGGAAGGATCCTGCAGTTGCTATTGGGAAGCCTTTCGAAATGGGTAACCAAAAAGGAATCGTAAGAGGAGTAGTAAATGATTTTCATTTTAATTCTTTGCAGTCGGCTATTGAACCACTGGCTATTTACCCTTTGGAAGGAAGATTTTCAAGGATTACTGTAAAAGTTGATCTGACTAAAGCTGATCAATCAATTGCATTTATTGAGAAGGCATGGAAAAAATATTTTCCCTCGGCATTATTCGATTACAATTTCATGGATCAACAAATTGGCGAACAGTATGCAGCAGAAAAAAGGTTCGCGAGAATATTTTTATACTTTTCGGTGTTATCATTGTTAATTGCCTGCCTGGGATTGTATGGGCTCACCGCCTATAGCGCATCTCAAAAAGTAAAAGAGATCGGCGTTCGCAAAGTGTTAGGTGCTACTGTCCACAGTCTCGCCATTTTGTTATCCCGTGACTTTTTAAAGCTGGTAGTGCTTGCATTCGTTATCGCAGTTCCTGTTGCCTGGTATATTATGAATAACTGGTTGACAGATTTTGCATATAGAATAGATATATCCTGGTGGATGTTTGTCGCTGCGGGTATATTCGTTTTTGCAATTGCAATAATAACTGTCAGTTTCCAGGTGATTAAAGCTGCTGTTGCCAACCCGATTAAATCCTTGCGAACTGAATAAAAACATCGCCATGATAAAACATTATCTGAAAGTATCATTTCGCAATCTCTGGAAGTATAAAAGTTTTTCAGCGATCAATATTGCCGGACTTGCCATTGGAATGGCAACATGCCTGTTGATATTACAATACGTGAGCTTTAAACTTAGTTATGATCAGTTTCATAAAAAAGCTGATAATATTTATCGTGTCGTAAATGATCGTTACCAGCAAGGCAAACTGATACAGCACGGCACGATTACTTATTCGGGTGTTGGCCGGGCAATGAATAACGAATTCGAAGAGGTGATTCAAAACACAAGAGTTGCGCCATCAGGGGAAGCAATCATCACTTATAATAATAAAAAGATTGCAGAACCAAACCTGTTCTTTGCCGACAGCAATTTCCTTGCTGTATTTGATTTTCCTCTTGTTGCCGGCGATAAGCAATCAGCATTGATCCGGCCTAATACTGTCCTCCTAACGGAAAAGCTCATTGATAAGATTTTTGATCACGAAGGGAGGGATTATGATCAATTTGTGGGTAAAGCAGTTACGCTTTGGACCGATTCCATGCCATACAAAATTGAAGGAGTTTTAAAGAACATTCCTGAGAATTCACATCTGCAATTCAACATGCTTATTTCCTACAAGACACTAACAAATGCGTGGAAAGAAGCAGAATATAATTTTACTCAATCAGATTTTTGGCACTATGTACAACTTAAGTCGGGTACCGATTATAAGCAGCTTAATGCGAAGATGGGAGCATTCAGCCAAAAATATTTTGAGGGAAATAAAGTTTCCGGCAGTGACGAGACATTTTATCTGCAACCACTTTCAAAAGCACATTTATATTCTGATTTTGAGTATGAGATTGGCGTTACTGGGAGCGCCACTGTGGTTTGGGCTTTATTGGTAATTGCATTGTTCATTATAACCATTGCCTGGGTAAATTATATCAATCTGGCTACTGCGCGGTCAGTAGAACGGGCAAGGGAAGTGGGAATAAGAAAAGTGGTGGGATGTGAACGCCGCCAATTGATCCTTCAATTTCTTTCCGAATCTGCAATCGTTAATCTAATAAGTATGGCATTGGCAATAGTACTGGTGTTACTACTGCAAACTGCCTTTAATAAATTGTTGAATTATCAGTTGTCGTTATCCTATCTTTTAACAAAGGGATTAAATGGATACAGCATACTTATTGGATTGATATCAATTGTGATTGCTGGTATTTTTGTTTCTGGACTTTATCCCGCATTTGTACTTTCTTCTTTTAAACCTATTGCAGTATTAAAAGGAAAATTTGCCAGTTCACAGAAAGGAATATTCTTTAGAAAAGCTTTAGTTATCGGTCAATTTACGGTTACAATTGGTTTGATCATCGGGTCTCTTGTTGTGATGCAACAGATCAGGTATATGAACAAGAAACAGCTTGGTTTTAATATGGACCAGATCCTGGTAATAGACCCTCCCTCGCTTACGAACTGGGATTCGACATTCATTGACCGTGTAAATAGTTTTAAAGAAGAGCTGAAACAAATTGCGCATGTGCAGGCAGCAACTACATCATGGAATGTACCTGGAGGCGATATCGGAAGAAGTTTCAATGTGAGACAAGCTGATTCGGCAACGACGAACAAATTTACTGTTCGCCATACGGGAGTTGATTATGACTTCTTAACAGTGTATGGAATAAAATTACTAGCGGGGAGAAATTTTAAACCTGCTGATCATAACCAGAGAGGAGCAAATCTGCGTGCAATGCTTATTAACCGTTCTGCTGCAAAATTGCTGGGTTTCAGCTCACCCGAGGCTGCAATCGGCAAATCGATTCTTCGTGGTGACAGGAGATGGGATGTCGTCGGAGTTGTTGAAGATTATCACCAGAAATCGCTACGCCATCCACTGGAGCCAATGATCTTTATGCCATTTTATGGTACCAATAATACAATTTCAGTTAAGCTTACAGCAGGTGACCTCCCCGGTACCATTGCGCAAATAAAAAAGAAATATGAGGCATTTTTCCCGGGCAATTTATTTGACTACACCTTTCTTGATGAAACTTTTAATCGACAATATGAAAATGAACAGCTGTTCGGAAAAGCGTTTGGAATATTTGCAGGCTTAGCCATCTTCGTTGCCTGTCTGGGATTATTGGGTCTTACCATGTTCGCAACAATTCAGCGTACAAAAGAAATAGGAGTAAGAAAAGTGTTGGGTGCTTCTGTCTCTAACATTGTCTTGTTGTTGTCAAAAAGTTTTCTCAAACTCATTTTGCTTTCTGCTATTGTGGCTTTTCCATTGGCATGGTGGGCAATGCATACCTGGCTGGAAGATTTTGCCTACAGGATCAACATGGGTTGGTGGATATTTATATTGGCCGGCGCGGCTGCGTTGCTTATCGCATTAACAACGATAAGTTTCCAGGCCATCAAGGCGGCCCTTTCAAATCCAGTTAAATCATTACGAACAGAATAGATTATGATGATAAACTACTATATAAAGGCTGGATGGCGAAAACTTGTGAATAGCAAGAATTACTCGCTTATTAACATAGCCGGTTTATCATTAAGTATTTTCGGGAGCATTATTATATTCCAATTTGTAAAATTTCATGTTGATACTGATACTTATCATCAGAAGTTTAAAAACATCTACCGTGTTGTGATGGATTTACATCTTGATGAAGGTATTGAACATGAAAAGGGTAGCCCTTTTATTTTACATGAAACGTTGAAAAACGATTTTTCAAATGTCGAGCACACGGCATATCTCGGGCAGCATGAAATGACCATCAGTATCTCAAAAGGCAACAGTTCGCCTGATCGGTACCTGGAAAAAGAATTTGCTGCCTTTATTAATGAGGGATATTTTAAAATCTTCGACTATCAATGGCAGGCTGGCAATGCTTCCTTATTGAATCTTCCGAATATGGCAGTGCTAACCGAAAAATACGCAAAGAAATATTTTGGCGAGGCAAACCCGATCAATCAAATTTTAAACATCAACAATAAGCAAGATGTAAAAGTCATAGGTGTATTGAAGGATATACCGGGAAATACTGACTTAAGAACAGAAGTTTTTATTTCGCTGCCAACTATGAAAACTATTATGCCGGAATTTGGTTACGAGGACTGGCAATGGTTTACCAAATCGAAAGAAACATATATTTCACTTAAGAACAAGACTTCAAAAGAAACTTTTGAGGCTCAGTTCTCTTCTTTTTCTAAGAAATATTATGGTGAGAATGCCAGGTATTACCAGTTTCATCTCCAAAAGTTATCTGATGTTCATTTTAACCTCGATTACAATGGAAAAATAAAGAAATCGACGATCTTATTTTTTTCATTGATCGGTATTTTATTGATCGTAATTGCCTGTATCAATTTTATTAATCTTTCGACCGCACACTCCTTCAGAAGATCTAAAGAAATAGGGATAAGAAAGACATTGGGTAGTTCGCAGCCGCAATTGTTCTGGCAATTTATGACCGAGGTGGCTATCGTATCTGGCGTTTCAGTTATGTTGGCGCTGTTTTTTGCCTACATCGCCACTCCGGTAGTGAATGATTGGCTTGCAGTTAGAATAACTTTCAAACAATTCTTTGATTTTAAGACTGTGATCTTTGTTTTTATACTTGTCATTTTTACCACGCTTACTGCAGGTTTTTATCCTTCTCTGGTGGTGGCGTGGTTCAATCCACTAAATGCACTTAAGGGGAACAGCAAGGAATTTGGCGGGGGAATATCATTGAGAAAGGGATTGGTAGTAATGCAGTTCGGCATCTCTTTTATCCTTATTGCTTTCTCTATTTTGATCGTTCAGCAAATAAATTATATCAATAACAAAGACATTGGTTCTTCTAAAAAGCTGATCCTGCATATCAAAATTCCCAACCCGGAAAATAACAATTTGACCGTCTTTAAAAATCAGCTTTTACAAAAGCCATATGTGCAGAATATATCGTTTTCAGGCATCCCACCTTCTTCAAAAGAGGGGTGGGGAGGATCAATTAAGCTTGATGATCGCGGCTGGGAAAAGTTTCCAGTCCGTTCAAGAAGCGCGGATGAAAACTATTTGGATACCTACCAGATCAAACTCTTAACGGGAAGAAAACCGGTGGCATCAGATACGATTAGGGAAGTATTGATCAATGAAAAACTTGTAAAGACCCTGGGATTTAAAGACCCGGAAGAAGCGCTGAACCGGAAATTAACGATTGGTGATGCAGATAATAAAATCGCAACAATTACGGGGATAGTATCTGATTTCAACAATACTGATCTTTATTCTGGAATAGAACCTACGGTTATCTTTTCTTTAAAAACCCGGTACAAGCAAGCGGCTGTCAGGCTAAATACTTTCGATGCTAAAAACAAGATCAGGGAGATATCGGAGGTATGGCAAGCGATTTATCCTAACGATGTTTTTGAGTATTCCTTTTATGATGATGAGCTCGCCCGTTTTTATGCAAGAGAGGAAGTAACAAGAGGTCTTATTATTTTCTTTGCATCGTTGTCTGTATTTGTTTCCTGTCTCGGTCTTCTTGGCCTTGTGAGTCTTGCCGTTTCTCAACGCATAAAAGAGATCGGAGTTCGCAAGGTATTAGGAGCGTCCGCAGGCGGTATTATTGCTTTATTATCCCAGGACTTTTTGAAACTTATAATTATTGCTAATGGTATAGCGATTCCTGTAGCTTATTATTTTATGAACAAATGGCTCCAGGATTTTGCATTCAGGATAAGTATTGGGTGGGAGCTTTTTCTGTTGGCTGGCGCAATCGCATTGCTGATCGCATTGGCAACAATAAGTTTCCAGGCAATAAAAGCAGCGATGGCGAACCCGGTAAAAGCTTTACGAACTGAATAAAAACGAAAGCCATGATAAAAAATTATTTCAAGACCGCCTGGCGAAACATGATGCGCAATAAAACAAGCGGCTTCATCAATGTTTCGGGGTTAAGCATTGGTATCGCATGTGTCCTGATGATCGTAATTTATATACAGAATGAACTGAACTATGATAAATTTCACAAGGATGCGAATCGCATTTTCCAGGTGGTATTGAATGGCAATATGAATGGCCAGGAATTCTGGGGTGGCAACACGGCGCCACCTGTTGGTGCAGCGTTAACGAATAATATTCCCGAGATAGAGAGTTATACGCGGTTTTATGAGCCCAATGACATCGTTGTTCGGTATGAGGAAAATGGCCGATCAGAATTTTTTACTGAAAAAAATATTTTAGCCGTTGATTCAAATTTTTTGCAGCTATTTGGGTTTAAAATTCTCGAAGGCGATGCGGCAACAGCTCTGATGAAGCCCGGGTCCGTGGTTATAACAGAAAGCATTGCCAAAAAATATTTTGGCGATGAAAAAGCGATTGGCAAGACATTATCCATGAGAGAGGACAAGCAGCCTTTTACCGTGACTGCAGTCCTAAAAGATGTTCCATCCTCTTCATCCATTCAATTTGAGCTTCTTACGCCGATTGCTGATTTCCCTGTTGTGAAAAGATTTAGCTGGAGTTGGGTTTGGCGACTAATGGTTTGTTATGTGAAATTGAAGCCAAATGTGCCAACAGATAGGGCAGCTATCCAAAAAATAGAATCAAAATTCCCGGCTGTCGTCAGGGTGCAGGCGGCAAATGGATTCAGACGGATTGGGAAACCATTTGATGAATTCATCAAAAGTGGCGGTAAGTGGGATTTTCATTTGTTGCCGCTTACTGATGTGCATTTACGTTCTGCAAATATTAACCTGCCCTGGCTTAGCCACATCAGCAACATCAAATACATCTACATCTTTGGCAGTATTGCATTGTTCATTATTCTGCTGGCCTGTGTAAATTTTATGAATCTGTCTACAGCAAGAGCTTCAAACAGGATGAAGGAGGTAGGTATACGAAAAGTAAGTGGCTCAACAAAAGGACAGCTTATTAAACAATTTCTATCAGAAGCAGTTTTATATAGTTTTATCTCTTCTGTAATTGCTGTTATATTGGTTTTGCTTTTGTTGAAAGGGTTTTCTTTAATAATTGAAGAGCCGGTTAGTTTTCAAACTGCTTTTACTCCTGTGGTTTGGATTTCGCTGATAGGATTAACAATATTGGTCGGGCTGCTCGCAGGCAGCTACCCGGCATTTTATCTCACTTCATTCAAACCAGTACAAGTATTAAAGGGAAAAAATCTTTTCTCACCTGGAAAAAAGACATTGTTTTTAAGAAATGGGTTAGTTGTTTTTCAGTTTTTCATTTCCACTGTTATGATCATTGGAACCATAGTTGTGTTGAAGCAACTTCATTTCTTTCGTAATACTGACCTGGGATTTAATAAGGAAAATGTTGTGGTTATTTCAAGCACTAACCGGTTAGCATCTGGTGAGGAGACTTTTAAACAAAGTATAAAACAAATGCCCGGTGTTCTGAATGCATCGATCACCACCAGTATTCCCTCGGGTGACACCTTTGGAGATTCTTACCAGCCTGAAGATGAAGGGGATAAAAAATCGGCAGAGATCGGCCTGAATTCTTTCATGGTAGATGACGCCTTTATACCCACTCTGAATATAAAAGTGGTTAAAGGAAGAAATTTTTCCAGAGAGTTTAATGATTCAGCATCTGTGATTCTTAACGAAGAAGCTGTTCAACAAATCGGTTGGAAGGAACCGGTAGGCAAATGGCTGGAATATCCCGGTGGTAATAATACACGTTTCCAGGTGATAGGAGTGGTGAAGAACTTTAATGTTCAATCATTACAGAATGCCATTACTCCTTTTGCACTTTTCCATCCATCTTCGAAAACTTACGGTTGGGGTGAAACAAATATCGTGGCAAGAATTAAAGGCGGAAATATCAGCAGAACTATTCAACAAATAGAAGGGCAATGGAAAACCTTTACTAACACTGAACCTTTTGATTATAGTTTTTTGGATGAGTCATTCGATGCGCAATACCGCTCAGAGAAAAGACTCGGAAGTATATTCAGCATATTTGCCGCACTATCTATTTTCATTGCTTGTCTTGGTTTGTTTGGCCTAAGTGCTTTTATGGCGGAGAAAAGAACGAAAGAAATTGGTGTCCGGAAAGTGTTGGGAGCTTCTGTGCCGAATGTTGTTGCACTATTGTCGAAAGATTTTTTAAAACTTACTCTTGTCGCCTCGATCATTGCATTTCCTGTTGGCTGGTATTTTATGAATAAATGGCTGGAAGACTTTGCATACAGAATAAATATCAACTGGACTGTATTCATCATTGCTGCCCTGTGTACGTTGTTGGTTGCGTTGTTGACAGTAAGTTTCCAGGCAGTAAAGGCGGCAATTTCAAACCCGACAAAATCATTAAGAACAGAATAGAACCACGATTAACAAGATTTTAAAATCCTGCCTGCCGGCAGGCAGGGATTATGAGGAAATAAAAGGTACATAACAGGAAGAGTTTGATGAACAGAATTGATATAGTACAAGAGTTCGCCTGAGGCGGAAGGGACGATAAATAGAATTACAAATGTTGACACCATAAAATATAGCTATGATAAGAAACTATTTTAAGATCGCATGGCGTAGTCTTTGGAAAAATAAAGGTTATTCTGCTATTAATATTTTCGGTCTTACAATCGGTCTCCTGTCAGGTATTTTTATATTCCTCTGGGTGTATGATGAACTCTCATATGACCGGTTTCATTCAAACGCAAACCGCATTTTCAAGGTCCTTATCAATAATAAACACCCCGATGGAAGGATAGAAACCTATCCTGCTACGCCGGCCAAATTAAAAGATGTAATAAAAAGTGAAGTACCTGAAGTAGAAATAGCCGCCCAGTACAGCATGGAATCAGAATTGTTAGTGAAACACGAAACCCGCGCGTTCAACGAGAATGGTATTTACGCAGATTCAACACTGTTCAAAATACTTAGTTTCTCAATAGTAAATGGAAATGCTGTAGAGCCGTTAAAGGGTAATAATTCAATTGCTATTTCTAAAAGCCTTGCAGATAAATTGTTCAAAGATGAAGACCCGATAGGCAAAACATTGTCGGTAGGACAAAAATATGAGCTGATGATAAGCAGCGTTTTTGCCGATATTCCTGAAAACTCAACACTTCGATTTGAGTTTGTGATCCCCTTTGAACTTTTTATTAAGGAAAATCCATGGACACAAATTTGGAAAAGCGGCGGTACACGAACAGTAGTGCTGCTGAGATCGGTCACAATGGTCGACCAGGCGAACAACAAACTTATTAACCTAATTAAAAAGAATTGCTCTGACTGTTCGACCACTTCATTTCTTTTTCCCTATGCAGCGTCCCGGCTATATTCTGAATTTGAAAACGGAAAGAAAGCTGGAGGAAGGATTCAGCAAGTTTTCCTTTTTAGTATCGTGGCTATCCTTATTCTTCTGATGGCATGCATTAATTTCATGAACCTTTCAACCGCAAGATCAACAAACCGTAGCCGGGAAGTAGGAGTAAGAAAATCAGTAGGTGCTCAAAAGTTTCAACTCATAGCTCAGTTTATTACCGAAGCCGTGTTTTTATCCTTCATTGCCATGCTCTTTGCAGTAGTTATGGTGAAGTTATTGCTTCCATTCTTTAACGATGTGACGGGCAAGTCTATTCGTTTAGACTTAACCAATCCTGTGTTTGTACTGGGAATTTTAAGTATTACAATTGTTTCCGGGCTATTGGCAGGGAGTTATCCGGCTTTTATTTTGTCCAGATTCAATCCTGTTAAAGTACTGAAAGGAACTGCTCAACCTGGACTCTCTGGAAATGTCCTTCGCAAATTTCTTGTAGTTGTACAGTTTACTGCTTCAGTAATATTGGTCGTAGGTAGTATTGCAGTGTATAAACAAATAGGTTTTATCAGCGAAAAAAACCTGGGATTTAATAAAGACAATATCATCGTCGTCGACCAGAATGAAGGAATTGTCAAAAACTACGAGGCAATAAAAAATGATTTACAACAATTACCTGCAGTAAAGAATGTTGCTTTTGGGGGAAACAATATATTCACCATTCCCATTACTACAACAGACCCTGTATGGAAAGGTAGGCCCAATAACTCTTCTATTACGTTTAAGATATATCGCTGTGACACAGGGTTCATTCCTGCGATGAACATTAACATGCTGTCAGGAAGAAATTTTATAAGCAGCAATGACGCATCCAATTATATCATTAACAAGAAGGCAATGGAAACAATGGGATTGAGCCTGGATAACGCAGTGGGAACGGAACTTGAAATGTGGAATGGAAAAGGGAGAATAATTGGTATAACAGATGATTTTCACAATGACAATTTGAGGTTCGGCATTCAGCCACTCATATTCATGTATTCTGAAAATGTCGGTTCTCATTACTTTATTAAAATAAGTGGTGGATTACCTTTGCCCACGCTTATAGGGCAGGTTCGTCAAATATTCCGGGAGCATAATCCTGATTACCCTTTTGAATATACTTTTCTTGATGATGTTTTTAACAGGGAATACCGGACAGAAGCGGTAATAGGAAAACTTTCTTTAAGCTTTACAGTAATAGCCATTTTCATTTCATGCCTTGGTCTATTGGGTTTAGCAACTTTCACCGCAGAAAGGAGAACCAAAGAGTTAGGGATTCGAAAGGTGATGGGAGCTTCCGTTGGGAATCTTGCGATCATGCTTTGTAGTGAGTTTACAAACCTGATCATACTTAGTTTATTTATTGGCTTACCAATCTCCTGGTGGCTTGTCAGGGAATACTTTTCAGGGTATATGTTCCATACCGAAATAAAATGGAGTATCTACATAATTGCATCGGTATGCATATTACTTATTGCGATAATATCAGTAGGATACCAGGCTGTTAAAGCAGCAATTACAAACCCGGTAAAATCATTAAAAACAGAGTAAACTTACCGTTATGATAAAACATTATTTCAAGATCGTTCTGCGAAACCTTTGGAGAAACAAAACTTATTCTTTCATTAATATTTTTGGATTGACATTGGGGCTAATTTGTTTCCTGCTGATCGCTTTATATGTTTTTGATGAATTAACTTATGATAGCTTTCATAAGAACGCAGGCAACACTTACCGGGTTGTTGAAACAAAAGTTTCGCCGGAAGGCAAAGAATCAAAAGTAGCCGCAGTCGGATATAAAATTGCGGAACAATCGCCGGCTAGTATACCTGAGGTAAAAAAAGCAGCAAGGTTCACCACTTTTGGAAGGGTAAACGTATCTGATCCTGCAACAACCAATACTTTTTATGAATCTTTCTCTGCTGCCAACCCTGAACTCTTACAGGTTTTTGATTTTAAACTAATAGAAGGTAACAGGGCGACGGCTTTAACGGCGCCTAATTCGGTGATACTTACGGAAGAGACCGCTGAGAAAATATTTGGAGTAAGCTCTGTTGTTGGCCGAACATTGCAAACCGATGCCGACAGCGTGCCTTATACCATTACTGGTATTTTGCAAAATTTTCCATCAAACTCGCACATATCCTTCAATCTTCTTTTTTCTGAAAGCAGTTTGAGCGGACAACGTTACGAGGACTTTATCGCCAGTGACTGGAGTTCGAATAATTACACCACTTACTTAACCCTTGATAAAAAAGCTGACGTTGAAAAGACAACTCAAAAATTGAATCAATTAGTGGTGGCCAACCGAACCGATAATAAGGTAAAGCGCAGTTTTAGCTTACAACCTCTAACAGCTATTCATTTTTACTCTGCTGGTATAGAAGGTAATCCTGCTGAAAGAAAAGGTAATCTTTCTTATATCTACGTGTTTTCTATCGTTGCATTGTTTGTTTTACTGATCGCTTGCATCAATTATATGAATCTGACGACGGCCAGGTTTGCCAACCGTGGAAAAGAAATTGCTGTACGTAAGGTGACCGGTGCACTTCGAAGCAATCTTATTGGTCAGTTTCTTTCAGAAGCACTTTTAATCGCCATCATTGCCCTGATACTTTCATTAGGAGTGACAAAATTGTTACTTCCTGCCTTTAATGCATTTACAGAAAAACAATTGGACCTGGGAGTGACAACCGATCCACGTATATGGTTTGGCATTATAGCCGCCGTTCTTGTTGTAGGATTATTTGCGGGGGCTTACCCGGCGCTATTTCAATCCCGGCTAAAACCCTTGTTGTTGTTGAAAAACAAAATTCAGCAAAGCAAAACCCACTTATCACTGCGGAAAGGATTGGTAGTTTTCCAATTTTTCCTCTCCATTATTATGATCGTTTCTACGATCGTTGTTTTCATGCAAATGAAATATGTAGATACTGCTGATATGGGTTTTAATAAAGAGCAATTGCTTGTCGTTGATATTAATAGTGGGGCTGTCCGTCGTGGAGCGGAAACAATAAAAGCTGAGTATGCAAAGATTCCCAATGTGAAATCAGTAAGTGTTACTTCCCGGGTGCCTGGTGAATGGAAAATAATTCCAAAAGTTAAAGTAAAGAGCCAGGGTTCCGGTAATGTGGAGAATGATATGTTTTATATGGCAGCAGATGATCAATTTCTCAAGACATTTGAAGTCGGCCTGATAGGCGGAAGAAATTTTTCAGCCAGCGCTGCGGATTCATCCGCTGTTATGATCAATGAAACTGCTGCGAAAATGCTTGGCATTAAAGAACCTTCCGGGAATCTAATAGAGATTCCATCTGTTGATTTTAGTGGAAATGTATCCAATCTTGCTGCACCGTTCAGGCCAAGAGTGGTTGGGATTGTAAAAGATTTCAATTTCCGTTCTTTAAGGGAGAAGGTAGCGCCATTGATACTTGCCTATCGCAGCAACCCTGTTCATAATATTGATTATTTTACGGTAAGACTTAATACCAGCAATGTTGAGCAAGCCTTGCAGCAACTTGAGAATGTTTTACACAAAGTAGACGCTAATCATCTTTTTGAATACAATTTCCTGGATAAACAATGGGACAATTTTTATCGTGACGATCAGAAGCGCCAGGTGATATTCCTTGTTATTGCCGGGCTTACAATTCTGATCGCATGTCTTGGCCTTTTTGGATTGGCTACATATGCAGCCGAACAAAGGATCAGGGAGATCGGTATCCGGAAAGTATTAGGCGCATCGGTTTCGGCGCTCGTAACTATGCTGTCAAAGGATTTTATTAAACTCGTATTGATCGCTTCTTTGCTTGCGATTCCTGTTGCGTGGTGGTTGATGAGTAATTGGCTCAGTGATTTTGCTTATCGTACCAAGATATACTGGTGGATTTTTGTCGTCGCTGGCGCGTTGGCATTGCTTGTCGCATTATTTACTGTGGGTTTAAAAGCATTGAAGGCGGCAATTACTAATCCTGTGAAGTCATTACGAACAGAGTGAGTAATGGCGGAATCCCGATTATTTCGGGGTAAAATCTTTGTGGACAGAATAAAAATTCGGGAGAATAAATATTTATTATGCTCAATATTTTTTACAGATCAGCCTTACGTTCTCTTTGGAATAAAAGGGCATTTTCCTTTTTGAATATTGCGGGGCTTGCTGTTGGTATGGCAGCAAGTGTTTTATTATTCCTTGTTATTCGAAATGAAATAAGTTATGATAGCCATCATAGTAAGAAGGACAGAGTATACAGGGTTGTCACCACGAAGTATAAAAAAAGTAATAATGAGGTTTCATTGAATACGCCAGGTGTACCGCCACCATTACCGGCAACAATGCAGCATGATTTTCCACAAGTAGAAAAAACGGCTGCTATTCTGCAAATGGGAAATGCGCAGTTTTATATCCCTCAAAAAGATGGTGCGGCTGAGAAAAGATTTATAGAAAATAGCGGACTGTTTTGGACTGAACCCGGTATGTTTGAAATATTTGATTATACCTGGATCGCTGGCAATGGTATTTCTTTAAAAGATCCAAATACTGCTGTAATCACAGAAAGTGTTGCAAAAAAATTCTTTGGAAGCACGGAAAATGCTTTAGGTAAAACAATTCAACTTTATTCATTCAGGATCCCTCTGCAAGTTGTTGGAATTTTTAAGGATCTGCCTGGTAATACTGATATTCCCGTTCGTATTGGGGCTTCATATATTACACTTAAAGACAGGGTACCTGAAGTTTTTGCAACTGATGGAAGTGCATGGCAGTTTAGATTTGGCCAATGTTTTTTGCTGTTGAAAGAGGGTCAGCCAGCTTATCAGTTACAAGCGCAATTGCCTGGATTTGTAAAAAGATATTTTACCGGAGAAAAAGAAAATGCAACTGAGTATTCGATCTTAAAGCTACAGCCTTTAAAGAAATTACATTTTGATACTGACTTTGAAACGTTCAGGACAAACGGGCTTTCTTTAAAAGAACTATGGTCACTTGGTTTGATCGGTTTATTCTTGTTGATCGTTGCATGTATAAACTTTATCAATTTAGCTACCGCCCAATCAGTGAACAGGGCTAAAGAGATAGGCGTTAGAAAAGTATTGGGAGGAAACAGGTCGCAGCTAGTAAAACAGTTTATGCTCGAAACAAGTTTTATCACTTTGATATCTCTTTGCATAGGTTGTTTGCTCGCACAATTATGCCTGCCTTTATTGAATGGTCTTTTAGGTAAGGATCTTTCGTTGAATATTATTGGTCAGCCCTCGGATCTTTTGTTCATGTTGGTTATCGCCGTGCTTGTTACATTTCTTGCCGGGTTTTATCCGGCAATGGTGTTGTCAGGGTTTAACCCGATCATGATCTTCAGAAATAAACTTATTTCTAAAACTAGCGGAGCTCTTTCATTACGTCGAGCCCTGGTGGTATTTCAATTTGTAATTGCACAGCTTCTTGTTATTGGTACCATCGTTGTTGTAAAGCAAATGAGTTATTTCCGTAATCGTCCAATGGGTTTTGACAGGGAAGGTATTGCACTTATTAATTTACCGAGTGATAGCTCCCTTAAGATTAAATATCCATTATTGGGAAACCGAATGCTTGATATACCAGGTGTGATATCTGCCAGCTTGTGTATGGAGGCACCTGCCAATTTCTTTGATCGCAATCATTCTTTTTATTTTGATAATAGGGCGGAAAAAGAACAATTCAATATTGCATGGCAATTTGCAGATACAGGTTATCTGAAAACTTTTGGAATTCAATTGCTGGCCGGCAGATCATATTTTCCCAGTGATACGGTACGTGAATTATTGATAAATGAAACAGGAGTTAAGAAACTTGGATTTGGTTCACCGAATGAGATTCTCGGCAAAACAATTGCATTTGACGATCGACAGCAATATCCCATAGTTGGAGTAGTAAAAGATTTTAACAGCAGGTCCTTGCATTCAGGCATAGCACCCATGGTATTAACTTCCTCTTACGAATCCTATGAATGGATCGCTTTAAGAATGGATAGAGCACGGATGAATTCCACACTCTCACAAATTCAAAAGACATTCACGGAGATCTATCCAACTTATATTTATGACCAGGTTTTTTTTGATGATCGAATTGAACGATTTTATCAGAATGAGGCGATCACTTCACGTTTGTTTAAAATATTCTCGATCCTGGCGATCTTCATTTCTTGCCTTGGATTGTATGGACTGGTCTCTTTTATGGCCGTTCAAAAGACAAAGGAAATTGGTGTTCGCAAAGTATTGGGCGCTTCGGTACATAGTATCGTTTATCTTTTTTCAAAAGAATTCACAATACTTATTAGTGTTGCATTCTTAATAGCAGCTCCTGTTGGATACTATTTAATGCAGGAATGGTTATCCGGCTTTTATTATCATACAGGCATAGGATGGGAAATCTTTGTGATCGCACTTATTATATCAATTATCATCGCATGGATAACGGTAGGGTATAAGGCGATAAAAGCAGCTATTGCCAATCCTGTAAAATCATTACGAACAGAATAAAAATTTATAGCCATGCTGAGAAATTATTTTAAGATCGCCTGGCGGAACCTGAGACAAAATAAATTGTTATCAGGTATTAATATACTTGGTCTTTCTACTGGCATTGCATGTTGCCTCCTTATTGCGATGTATGTTTTCCAGGAAAAAAGTTACGATCGCTTTCATAAAAAAGCGGATCGCATTGTAAGGGCAACTATGGAAATGTATTTCAATGGCAATCTTACCAAAGTGCCTGTGACAGGGACGAAGGTTTTACCTGAATTCAGACGTGTCTTTCCTGAAGTGGAAAATGGCGTGCGAACTTATCCGGTCAATGCTACCGTCAATTACGGAGATAAACTCTTCATGGAAAAACTATTTGTTTATTCCACCCCTGAATTCTTTGATATCTTTTCTTTCAGATTATTGAGAGGTGATCCGAAGGAGGTATTAAATAAGCCTGATCAACTTGTACTAACCACTTCAGCGGCAAAAAAATATTTTGGAGATGAAAATGCCTTAGGAAAAATTCTCCGCATTAATAACGAAAAAGATTATGTCGTTGCTGGAATTGCCGAGGATTGTCCTGCCAATTCGCAGATCAAGTTTAATGTCTTAGCCTCCTGGAGTTCTTTGACTGATCCCGTTTATCATGTGGAGAGTTGGACCGACGCCAGCCACTATACGTACCTGCTACTGAAAAAACCTGGAATGGAAAAGATGCTTGAAAAAAAGATCCAAGATTATTTTAGATCACAGAACGAAGGATACAAGGTTCCCGGGAAAAATTATCTCGATATCAGAATACAACCTATTACTGATGTGCATTTGAAAGCAGTTGTTGATGGTGGGTTTGAGCCCGGAGGTGATAATCGTTATGTGTACATTTTTTCTGTTGTTGCGTTATTGGTTCTTATTATTGCTTGTGCCAATTATGTAAATCTTACTACGGCCAGGGCATCCGAACGGGCAAGGGAAGTAGGTGTAAGAAAAGTAATCGGTGCATCGCGAAAACAATTGTTCTCGCAATTTATCAGCGAATCTGTAATCACTGTTTTTGTTTCTTTACTGATCAGTCTCCTGATGGTCAGGTTATTTCTTCCTTCATTTAATACGATTGCAGGAAAACAACTTGAAGTTGACTTTTTGTTGAACCCTGCCTGTTTGATAGCGTTGGGCGTAATTTTATTTGTTATCGGTTTCCTGGGAAGTATATATCCTGCATTGGTTTTGTCCGGGTTTCAGCCGATAAAAGTACTGAAGGGAAATAATAACATAAGTTCTTCAGGTATCGGGCTGAGAAAAAGTTTGTTTGTTATACAATTTTTTATTTCGGTTGCGCTGATCATTTCAACATTGGTCATACAAGGACAACTTTCTTTTATACAAAATAAAAAACTCGGATATGACAATGATCATGTCCTTGTATTGCGTAGTGACGCAGAAGTGTTGAAAAAAATGAACGCGATTAAAACAGAATTGCTCACTAACCCTGACATCCTGGGAGTAACTACTTGTAACCAGACGCCTACGTTTATTCCTGGTAAATATAATCTCACCATGGGTGACAAAGAGATTATAATCGGCGGAGTAAGAGTTGATAGAGATTTTATCAGGACAATGGGAATGAAAATAAAGAGCGGTAGTGATTTTACAAAGGCCGAAGAAGAATCTGCTTTTGCACGTACTGATACTATTCAGCGGCCCTTAATAATAAATGAAGCAGCTGTACATTCTTTTGGATGGACAAATGAGAACGCAATAGGAAAGACATTTCAATTCCAGGGCAGAAACAGTATAGTGAAGGCTGTTGTTGCGGATTTCCATTTTGCTTCGATGCATGAAACAATTAATCCCATAATTATTTTTTTGAGTAATAATACAAGCAAGATACTGGTAAAGACATCTGCGAACGGACTTCCCCAAACACTTCCATTTATCAAGAACAAATGGAATGAGGTGGCGCCGCATCTTCCATTTGAGTATGAATTTTTAGATGATCAATTCAGCAAGCTATACACTGCAGAGATGCGAACCGGAAAAATATTTTATTCTTTTGCCCTGCTTGCAATTGGTCTTGCCTGTTTGGGCTTATTAGGATTGGTAACTTTTACCGCTTATCAGCGAATAAAGGAGATTGGTATCCGGAAAGTATTGGGCGCATCAATCCCGGGTATAATTGCAATGCTTTCCAAAGAATTCTTAAAGTTGGTTGGAATAGCTATAATGATTGCCTCACCTGTAGCCTGGTGGGTGATGAATAAATGGCTGCAGGATTTTGCTTACAGAATAAATATCAGCTGGAAGATATTTTTTGTAGCCGCAATCGCAGCAGTATTAATTGCATTGATAACATTGAGTTTGCAGGCAATCAAAGCGGCAATGGCTAATCCAGTTAAGTCATTAAGAACCGAATAAAACTGAAAGCCATGATTAAAAGCTATTTCATCACAGCAATCAGAAACTTACGGAAGAATAAGATCTCTTCTATAATAAATATATCCGGTTTAGCAATCGGTATAAGTTCCGCATTGGTTATTTACCTGTTGGTGCGACACGATTTTAGTTTTGATAGATTTCATAAAGGAGGCGAAAGTATTTATCGTGTTGTATCATCTACAATTTTACCTGGTCTTTCGGAGGATACTTATTACCGGTCGGATGTGCCATCACCTATGGGTAAAGCTGTGAGAAATGAAACAACCGGACTGGATAAAGTAAGTTTATTTACACTGTGGGGTAATTCAACAAAAGTAAGTGTGCCCGGGCAGTCAACCATCTCTGTATTTAAAAATCAAAAAAATATTATTTACGCGGACGAACATTACTTTGACCTTTTTAACTACAAGTGGTTGGCGGGCTCACCTGCAACATCTTTACGGCAACCAAACCAGGTAGTATTGTCTGAATCCAATGCTAGTTTATATTTCCCGGGATTGCCTCCGGGTGAAACAATAGGCAGGGAAATAATTTTTAACGATACGATACAGATGTTTGTTTCCGGTATTGTAGAAGATTTTAAACAAAATTCTGACTTGACTTTTAAAACATTTATTTCAAACGTTTCACTCGAAAATAAAACTACCTCCAGTGGCAATAATGATCCATTGTCGCAATTATTTATTAAACTAGCTCCCGGAAGTACAACCGTACAAATTCAAACCAAGGTCGAGGCACTTTTTAAAAAATATTATCCTGATCTAGCAACCAAAGTCATCTCTACTTATGAATTACAGCCTTTAAGCGATATACATTTTAATAATAAATATTCTGCTTTTGGTAATCACCTTGCACATAAACCAACACTGTATGGTTTATTGGCCGTTGCTGCATTTTTGTTATTGCTGGCTTGTATCAATTTCATAAATCTTTCTACAGCCCAGGCCTCACAAAGAGCTAAAGAAATAGGTATTCGAAAAACAATGGGCAGTTCAAAAAAACAATTGATTGTACAATTTTTAGGTGAAACATTTCTCTTAACGCTTATAGCAACCTTCATATCCGTAGTTATTTCTCCCTTGTTATTAAAGGCCTTTTCACCCTTTATTCCTGAAGGTTTACGATTTAACCCTGTGCAACAACCCGAGATAATCCTGTTTTTGCTTTTACTTACCGTTGCAGTAACTGTACTATCGGGTTTTTATCCTGCATTGATTCTTTCAGGTTACCGGCCAGTACTTGTATTAAAGAACCAATCTTTTAGCAGTGCTGGTAAATCACGCAATTTGTGGCTGCGTAAAACATTAACTATATCGCAATTTGTTATAGCACAGGTTTTTATTATTGCAACCATTCTGGTAAGCCGCCAGATAAGTTATACGCTTAATAAGGATTTGGGCTTCAAAAAGGACGCTATAATTTATTTTGAAGCAAATACTGATGATACAGTTCGTAACCGGGTAACGGTACTGAGAGATAAGCTTAAAGCTATACCCGGGATAAAAACGATTAGCTTATCGGATGGTCCAATTACTACTCGTCTCACTTCAACTCTCATCATGCACTATCAGGATGATAAAACAAAATTGGCAACTATGGTCCAGGTGAAAATTGGGGATTCAAATTTTATTAAATTGTATGGCTTGAAATTACTGGCTGGGAACAACCTGCAACAAAGTGATACCATTAAGGAATATATTATTAATGAGACTTATGCTGACATATTGGGATTTCAGGATCCTCAGCAGGCAATTGGGAAATTTATAGAAGGGGCGCCAATCGCTGGCGTGGTATCCGATTTTCATCAGCAATCATTGCATCAAAAAATAGAACCAATAGCAATTGCCTCCGCTGCTCCTGAGGAATCTGTGTTTAATATTGCCCTGCAACAGAACGGTGCGAAAGGGGGAGCCTGGAAAACTACCATCGATCAAATTAAAAAAGCATTTACGGAAGTTTATCCTGAAGAGGATTTTCAATATGCTTTTATAGAGGAGAGTATTCAAGAGTTTTACCGTAGCGAACAAAATATTTCGCGGCTATTAATTTGCTCAACTGCTATGTCTGTATTTATAAGCTGTTTGGGCTTATTGGGATTGGTAATATTTATCAGCAATCAACGCACTAAAGAAATAGGAGTACGTAAAGTACTTGGTGCGTCTGTTGCACAAATTATTTCATTATTATCGAAAGACTTTTTAAAGTTGATTGCTATGGCTTTTATTATTTCCTTGCCCCTGGCATGGTATGGAGCGAATAAGTGGCTGGCAAATTTTGCTTACCGGATAGAGCTCAATTCATGGATATTTATTGCAGGTGGATTAATCATGTTATCATTTGCATTTCTTATTCTCGGGATTAAAACGTTTAGAGCAGCGTCTGCTAATCCTGTAAAATCATTACGTACAGAATAAAAACATAAATTATGATAAAAAATTATTTCAAAATCGCCTGGCGCAACTTAATTAAGAGTAAAGGCTACAGCGCTATTAATATTGGCGGACTTGCTGTTGGTATGGCCGTGGCTATGATGATTGGTTTATGGATATATGATGAGCTTACATTTGATAAATACCATAAAAATTATGATCGTATCGCACAGGTGATGCAGCATGCAAACTTTAATGGTCAAATAGAAACACAGGTTGCTAACCCGGGAGTGATGGGGCCCGAGTTGCGGAATAAGTATGGAAGCGATTTTAAATATGTTGTACAATCATCATGGACGGGCCGTCATTTACTCACGGTTGGCAATAAGCATATCACTCAAGTTGGAACCTTTTTCGAGCCGGAGGCTCCTGAAATGCTTACACTTAAAATGCTTAAGGGAACTAGAGGTGGATTGAAAGATCCTTATTCTATTATGCTTTCGGCATCCGCTGCAGCATCCATTTTTGGTAGCGAGGATCCAATAAATAAAACAATAAAACTTGACAGACAAAATGATGTAAAGGTCACAGGTGTTTACGAAGATTTGCCTGACAATACTTCCTTCAGGGAAATAAAAATTATGATGCCATGGGATTTGTGGTTGATTCAAAACCAGTGGACAAAAACACTGGATGATCCATGGGGAAGTAATTATTCTCAAACATTTGCCCAGATCGCAGACAATGCAGATATGGAAACAGTTTCTGCAAAAATCAAGAATACAAAATTGAACAATGTAGGTAAGGAAGAAGCAAAATATGAATGGGTTGTATTTCTTCATCCCATGCGTAAATGGAATTTGTATAGTGAGTTTAAAAATGGCATCAACAAAGGCGGGAACATTCAATATGTTTGGTTATTTGGTATCATTGGAATTTTTGTGCTGATGCTCGCCTGTATTAATTTCATGAACCTCACCACGGCGCGAAGTGAAAAAAGGGCCAAGGAAGTAGGCATCCGTAAAACGGTTGGTTCAGATCGCTGGCAATTGATAAGACAATTTTTTGCTGAATCTTATTTAATAGTGTTGTTAGCCTTTGTATTGTCTTTGATCTTAGTAGCATTATTATTGCCTTTGTTTAATGAGGTAGCGGGTAAAAAGATCGATGTGCCCTGGCAAAATCCCCTATTTTGGTTTTCCAGTCTTGCATTTATTCTCATCACAGGGTTGCTCTCCGGTAGTTACCCGGCACTGTATCTTTCTTCATTTCAGCCTTTGAAAGTATTAAAAGGAACATTTCGTGTTGGTAAGTTTGCTTCAATTCCCCGCAAGGTCTTAGTAGTGACACAATTTACTGTTTCAGTAATGCTGATCATTGGAACCATCATCGTTTACCAGCAGATCCAACATGCCAAAGACCGGCCAATTGGGTACGTCCGTAATGGGTTGATCACTCTCGGTATGGAATCTGAAATAAGAGATCATTACGAAGCCATAAGAACAGAGTTAAAAAACTCCGGCGCGATTGAAGAAATGGCCGCGTCTAATAGTCCTTTAACACAGATATGGAATACGAATGGCGGCTTTGAATGGGAGGGTAAGGATCCCAACATGGCGGTTGATTTTCCCAATAATGTCGTATCATACGAATTTGGTAAAACAGTGCAGTGGAAAATTAAGGAAGGTCGCGATTTTTCAAGGGAATTTGCGACAGACTCCGCAGCATTTATTATTAATGAATCGGCAGCAAAGTTTTTCGGATTTGACAAACCGGTTGGTAAAGTACTGAAATGGAATGGAGAACCATTTACGATCATTGGTATTGTTAGCGACATCATGCAGGAGTCTCCATTTTATCCCGTTCGGCCTACATTATATCACACGACAGGGTATGATAATATGTTTAACCTTATATTCAAGCTAAGCCCTCAGCAAAATGCAAAACAATCGTTAAGTAAGATTGAACAGGTTTGGAAAAAATATACACCTAGTGTTCCGTTTGATTACAAATTTGTAGATGAAGAATTTGGAAATAAGTTCAAAAAAGAGGAACGTATAGGAAAACTCTCTTCTTATTTTGCGATACTCGCCATTTTTATTTCCTGCCTGGGTTTATTTGGTATGGCAAGTTTTGTTGCCGAACAGCGAACAAAAGAAATTGGCATTCGCAAAGTGCTTGGGGCCAGTGTGGGCAATTTATGGCGGTTGCTTTCAACAGAATTTTTTGTTTTGGTTCTTGTCTCTTGCGTAATCGCGGCACCGATCGCATGGTATTATTTGAATAACTGGCTTACTAATTATGATTACAGGATTGAAATAAAATGGCAGGTGTTTGTAATGGCCGCATTTGTTGCGCTTATCATCACTTTATTGACGGTGAGTTTCCAGGCAATTAAGGCGGCTATTGCCAACCCCACAAAATCATTACGAACAGAATAAATTAGTAATTAATAATTATTAATTAATAATTATTAAAGCAAACGTTATGATTAAGAATTATTTCAAAATAGCAATTCGTCATTTATGGCATAATAAGTTGTACTCCTTTATTAATGTGGCTGGTTTGGCAATTGCTATTACCTGTGTGTTACTGGCCGTTTTGTATATAAAAGAAGAGAGAAGCTATGACAAGTTTCATGAAAAAAAAGAAAATCTTTATCGCGTCCTGACATCCAGAACAGACAATAAAGGTAACAGGGGTACCGTGGCAGGAACGGGGCAGCCACAGGGACCGGCATTTAAAGCTGCCGTGCCTGAAATAGAGGACTATACAAGAGTTCTTGGCGGTGATATAAGAGGAGACGTTGTCGCCAACAACAAAACGCTCAATGTGCAAATGCTTTTTGCAGATGAAAGTTTTTTCAATCTGTTTAGCTTTCCCCTGGTGAGAGGAGATAAAACAACAGCGCTAAAGGACATTTCGTCGGTAGTGATCACAGAAACAGTTGCCCGTAAATTTTTTAATAGTATTGATGTAGTTGGCAGACGTATAGATATGGATGCCAGTCCTTCGGCAGCTAAGCTGGGCAGACCGTCCATGATAACAGCTGTAGCAAAAGATCTTCCCCAAAATTCATCTATCCGTTTTGATATCCTGATGCCAATGCGTTACATGCAACTTTCATTTACAGATACGGCGTGGCTTAACCAATACCTTGGCACTTTTGTATTCCTTCAACCCGGATCTGACCTGGATAAAGTAAGCCGGAAATTTGACCAGGTATTTGCTTCACATGCTAAACACCAGCTTGAAGAAAATAAGAAACTGTACAACTATGATCCTAAGATCAGTTATAGTTTGCAAAATGTTGCCGATATGCATCTCAACCCCAGGCTTACAGGTAGTTGGCGCGAAGGGGGTATTGTGAATGAAAGTAATCCCATTTTTTCGTGGCTTTTTTTGGGCATTGCTTTGTTTATTCTATTCATGGCAACGGTTAATTTCATCAATATCAGTATTGCGGGTTCATTAAAGAGAGCGAAGGAGATAGGCGTCAGGAAAATAACGGGAGGAACTAAGAGGCAAATCATTTTTCAGTTTTTGTTTGAATCAGCGATGGTTTGCATGACGGCTTTTGTTGTAGCTGCAGTTTTAACCAATATCAGTTTGCCTTTATTCAATGAATTGGTAAAAAAGCAATTGGTATTTTCAGAATCCATGGATCTCCGGCTTTTAAGCTGGTTTGTAGGGATATTGTTTCTGATCATATTGCTGACTGGTTTTTATCCTGCTTATGTATTGTCAGCATTCAAGCCAAAAGAAGTATTGTATAATAAACAAAAATTATCAGGGCGGAATCTATTCGGGCGGTCATTGGTAGTGGTACAATTTTCTTTAGCCGTGTTTTTTATTATTTCTACCATTATTTATTACAGGCAAATGAATTTTATTCGTACCAAAGACCTTGGTTATGATCCCTACCAGCTGGTTCGCACGCATATCAGGGGCGACCGGGAATTAAAGCCTGTACAGGAGTTTTTAAGGAATGAACTGGCAAAAGAACCAGCAATTCAATATTTATCGTTTGGCGCTGATGGAAATTTATATGATGTAAAGCTCGGGAATAAAACCGTTGAAGCGTTGCATGAAGTGATTGATGAATATCGGCTGCCCGCTATGCAACTAAAGCTGAAAGCCGGAAGAAATATTTCGTCGGCCGTTCCCTCTGATAAGCACCATGCAATTATCGTGAACGAAGCGTTCGTAAGAGCCGCCGGATTGGAATCGCCTATCGGAACGCAGGTATATACCAGTGACAGGTTTGATAAAGAGCTCAAAACAATTGTTGGTGTGATTGAAGATTTTCACAGCGGCTCGTTGCATGAGCCTATCAAACCGATGGTGATGCTTGTTTGCGATTGGGATTCCGGTGGCATGTGGATAAGAATAGAAAAACAAAACCAGCAGCGGGCTTTGAAAACAATAGAAGCTGCGTATAAGAAAGCAATGCCAACTGCTTTGTATGAGTATAATTTTTTGGATGAGTTGAATGCGAAATCTTATGAGCAGGAACAACGGTGGCAAAAGATCATAAGCGTAGCGGCTGTGCTTTCTATTGTTATTTGCTGTCTTGGTTTGTTTGGACTTGCTCACCTTGCTGCGCAACGCCGGATCAAAGAGATCGGTGTTCGTAAAGTGCTTGGCGCTACTGTAGCAAGCATTGCTTCCTTGCTAACCAAAGATTTTTTGAGGCTTGTTATTATTTCATTAATTGTTGCTTCGCCTGTTGCATGGTGGGTCATGAACAACTGGCTCCAGGATTTTGCTTACAGGATAGAGATTGGCTGGTGGATGTTTGCACTGGCAGGTTTAATAGCTGTCATTATCGCAACGGCAACGGTAAGTTTCCAGGCAATTAAAGCGGCAATTGCGAACCCGACAAAATCATTAAGAACAGAATAAAATAATAGCTATGATAAAGAATTACTGAAAGTATACAAAGCCTTGATTTGGGACAACTGAAAATATTTAGGAACCGGTTAAAAGTATAGTTATGATAAAAAATCTTTTTCTCGTTGCGTTGCGAAATTTCAGGAGAGATAAATGGTACAGTCTTCTCAATATACTTGGGTTGACAATTGGCATTACATTCAGTCTGTTTTTGATTTTCTACATCAAGGACGAATTGAGTTATGACCGGCACAATGAAAAAGTGGACAGGATATATCGCATTAACGCGCATATAAAGGAAGCGGAGAAGGATACAATGAGATGGGCTGTTACGCCATTTCCAATGGCCCCAGCATTGGCAAAGGATTATCCTGAAGTAGAAGAGGCTGTTCGGTTTATCAACAATGGTAAAGTAATGTATAAAAACGGCGATCTACGTTTATATGAGGACAAAGTGTTTTTTGCAGACAGCAACCTGTTCCGGGTTTTCACTCATAAATTTATTGCAGGTAACCCTCAAACAGCGTTGAAGGATCCTTATTCAATGGTGCTTACCCGATCATCAGCCAAGAAATATTTTGGAAATACAGGAAACTGCGTTGGCAAATCACTTGTGCAAGCAAACGGTGACGTGTACAAGATAACTGCAGTTATAGAAGATGTTCCCAAAAATTCGCATATCCTGTTTAATATTTTACTTTCAAGAAACTCGTTGCCTGCTGACTTTGCTAATAACTGGGGAGGTTTTGGTTTCTATACTTATGTTTTGCTAAAACCCAATACCAGTGCATCCGAATTCGAAAAGAAAATGCTGCCGGTATATGATAAATATCTCGCTTCCATTTTTGCCCAGTATAATATTAAAATGAGGTTTGGCGCTCAGCCCATTGCTTCTATTCATTTGTACTCCGAAATGGCAAATGAGCCGGAAGAACTTGGCAGTATTTCTTATATCTATATTTTTTCATCGGTTGCATTCTTTATGCTGCTGATAGCCTGCATTAATTATATGAATCTTACAACGGCCCGTTCGGCAAGAAGAGCCAAAGAGATCGGCATTCGTAAAGTGACTGGTTCATCCAAGCTTCAATTAGTTTCGCAATTTCTTACAGAATCCACGCTGACCGCATTTTTTGCGTTACTGCTGAGTCTCGGATTGATTGCATTGCTTTTACCGACGTTCAATTCGCTGTCGGGTAAATTCATTGCATTTAAAACTTTACTTCGACCTGACACTATATTAATATTAGTATCTATAATTCTCTTTGTAGGGCTTGTCGGAGGCAGTTACCCGGCTTTCTATCTTTCCAAATTTAATCCGGTCAATATTCTGAAAGGAAGTCTTTCAAAAGGCTCCGGCAATGTAATTCTCCGGCGGACACTGGTGGTTGTTCAGTTTTCCATTTCGATGATAATGCTTATCTGCACCTGGATAGTTTATAATCAGTTGAACTATCTGCGAAACAAAGATCTTGGATTTAACAAAGACCAGGTGCTTGTTGCAACCGCCAATTCACAGAATGACATACGCAGCAAGATCCTTTCATTTAAAAATGAAATGCGCAGCAACCCCCAGGTGCTTGCCGTAAGTACTTCGCAGGCGGTGCCAGGAGGAGGTATTAGCTTTAACCTGTTCACCATTGAATCAAAAAATGGGTATGTTGACAAGGGAGTAGACGTTTATGCTGTGGATGAAGATTATTTTAAGACGCTTGGAATAAAAATAGTCAAAGGAAGAAATTTTTCAGGTTTGTCAGACACATTGCGAAGCATTATAGTCAACGAAAATATGGTCAAAGAATTTGGCTGGGGAGAAAATGCCCTTGGAAAAAGAGTAAAGTTTCCGGGTGATACGTCTGGTAATTATTTTGAAGTGGTTGGCGTCATTAAAGATTTTAATCAAAAATCGTTATATAACCCGATAGCACCGTTGCTTTTATTTTATTCACCCAATAATAATTCCATACAGTTGAAATTAAATGCGGCCACCATCCCGGCTACTATTGCTGGTATTGAAAAGACATGGAAGGCCACTTTCCCTGAATTGCCTTTTCAATATACGTTTCTTGACCAGGATTTCGATTCACAATATGCGGCTGATCAGAAACGGGGAAAGATCTTTACGGCATTTTCCATACTGACAATCCTTATTACTTGTCTCGGGTTGCTGGGGTTGATTGCATTTACAACAGAGCAAAGACAGAAAGAAATAAGTATAAGGAAAGTAGTCGGTGCTAACATCGGACAACTTGTCCCCTTGATAACAAAAAACTTTGTGATATTGGTTGGATTATCCTGCTTCATTGCGTTTCCAGTCGCCTGGTATTTTATGGATAAATGGTTAGAGATATTTCCTTACAATACGGGTCTTACGGCGACACCTTTTATACTTTCAGCACTAGTGGTATTATTGATCACGTTAATGACAGTGATTTTTCATACACTGAAAGCGGCTCTTGCTAACCCTGTAAAAAGTTTAAGAACCGAATAAAGGCCTCCCCAACCCCTCCGAAGGAGGGGCTTGTGGAAGTTCAAAATATGAGTACGTGACAATTAAATATTAACAATCTAATCCCTCCCCTTCGGGGAGGATAGGAGGGGCTTATGATAAAAAACTATTTCAAAATCGCATGGCGTAGTCTCTGGAAAAACAAACTTTATACTACGCTTAACGTTGCCGGGTTAACATTCGGCATCAGCTGCTTTTTGCTGATCGGCCTTTATCTTTTTGATGAGCTCACGTTTGACGAACAACACAGTAAGGCAGATAGAATTTATCGGGTAGTAGAACATAAAACCGTGAATGGCGAAGCCACCACCATCGCGGCTGCGGGCTATAAATTGGCGGAGGAGTCGAAGACGAAAATTGCGGAAGTGGAAAATACAACCCGTATTCAAAGAACCGGCCGGGCTAATCTGCTGACTCCTGAAAATCCCACGAATTTTTTTCAGGAAACAGTTACTGTTGGCGATGAACATCTTTTGGAAATTTTTGATTTCCCATTGATTGCCGGCGACAGAAAAACAGCTTTGCAAGAACCCAATTCCATAATTATTAATGAAGACCTGGCCAGGAGGCTGTTTAATAAAACGGATGTGCTTGGCAAAACTTTGCAGTTCAGTTTTATGGAACCACCATTAAAGATCACCGGAATTTTAAAAAACCATCCACGGAATTCAAGTTTTGATTTTAGTTCAGTACTGTCGGAAGCGTCCTTTCGGGTTGATACGGGCTACCAGCGAATGCTTGCCAGTGACTGGTTATCTAATAATTTTTCAGTGTATGCTCTATTAAAACCCAATGCAGATTCAAAATCAGTTTCGGAGAAAATGGGAAAACTGGTTCATGATAATTTCAATGCACCTGCTGGCACAAGTTTTTCATTTAGTCTTCAACCATTAAAAGATATACATCTAAATTCAAAAAATATTGTTGATGGTGCAAGAAATTCAAATGTGGATGCCATTCCACAAGGGAGTAATTTTTATATTAAAATATTTTCATTTGTAGCACTTTTTGTACTGTTGATCGCAGGTATCAACTATATGAATCTTACTACAGCAAGAGCCTCCGCCCGTTTAAAAGAAATTGGTGTTCGGAAATCAGTCGGTGCATTTCAAAGCCATTTAATAAGGCAATTTTTATTTGAATCGTTATTAGTAACATTTATTTCTTTTTTCCTGGCATTGGGTGTAGTTAATCTTATACTTCCGGCATTTAATCAATTTACTAATAAGGAACTTTCTCTTGGTTTCACATCTGACTATCGTATTTGGCTTTATGCAATTGCTTTTGTAACTATCATTGGTCTTTTATCAGGCAGCTATCCGGCACTTTTGCTTTCACGGTTCAAACCTGTTTTATTATTAAAAGGCTTTAAGCTTCAAAACAGCACTGATCTGTCGTTGAGAAAGGCTTTGGTAGTATTTCAATTCACCATTTCAGTTGTAATGATCATTGGCACGATTGTCCTCTTTCTCCAGGTCCGTTATTTAAACAATACCAATTTAGGTTTTAATAAAGATCTCCTCGTTGTTATCGATGTAAACACCAATAAAGCAAGGGCAAATTTCGAGGCAGTAAAAAATGAAATGGCTAAGATACCAACCGTAAAAAATGTATCGGTTACATCAAGAGTGCCGGGTGAATGGAAATCGTTCCGGACCATTAAAATAAAAAATGCGGGCAGTACGGATGAACCTAAGGTAGCTTATATGTTTGGTGCTGATAAGGATTTTGCAAAAACATTTGAAGTGACAATTTCAAAAGGTAGAAATTTCGATAGCCCAAATGATTCAGCCAGCATTATTATAAACGAAACAGCAGCTAAAATGCTGAACATTACTGAACCATCTGATCAAATTGTTGAGATTCCTGCTGCATCACGGGGCGGTTCTTTTGTGCCCCTTAACCGGGAAAATATCCCATTTAAACCAAGAGTGATTGGTATAGTAAAAGATTTTCATTTCCAGTCTTTGCGTGATAAGATTGAACCGTTAGTGCTTGCCTATAATCGAAATCCAATTCATGTTATCGATTATTATTCAGCAAGAATAGATGCGAAAAACATCCCGGGCACACTCGATAAATTAAAAGCGGTCATGGTGAACAATGATAAAGATGATCCATTCGAGTATCATTTTCTTAATGATCAGCTTGCGTTGTTTTATGTGGAAGACGAACGTCGTCAAACTTTGTTAATCTGGGTAGCATTGGCAACTATTTTTATTGCTTGTTTAGGCTTGTTTGGTTTGGCAACATATTCTGCCGAACAGAGAGTAAAAGAGATTGGAGTAAGAAAAGTATTGGGAGCAACTGTAGTGAACCTTGCTTCATTGTTATCAAAAGATTTTTTGAAACTGGTTTTAATAGCCAATGGCATTGCTTTCCCGATAGCATGGTGGGCAACACACAAATGGTTGCAGGAATATGCCTATCATATTAATGTGGAATGGTGGGTGTTTGGTTTGGCGGGAGCTGCCGCAATTGTTATTGCTTTACTAACGATCAGTTACCAGGCAGTCAGGGCTGCTTTGATGAACCCGGTCAAAAGTCTACGAACAGAGTAAAAATTTTTAGCCATGATAAAAAATTATTTTAAAACGGCCCTGCGGAACCTGAATAAGAGCAAGGTCTATTCCATTATTAACATTGGTGGACTTGGCATAGGGATGTCAGTAGCGATGGTCATCGGTTTATGGGTATGGGATGAATTGTCTTTTGATAAATTTCATAAAAACTATGGTCGCATCGCACAGGTTTGGCAGTTTGTAAAATTTGATGCAGAAAAGTCTTCTTATAATTCAATGCCTATCCCTCTTGCCTCCGAATTGCGAAATAAATATGCCGAATTTGAAGCTGTCAGTGTAGCTACATATAACCGGGACGTGATTCTCACAACGGGTGATAAAAAACTTTCACGGACAGGAATGTTCGTAGAGCCTGATTTTCCAAAAATGATGACGCCCGAAATGATTGCAGGAACATCCGATGGTTTGAAGGCTATTCATTCAATGATGATTTCGCAGTCGCTTGCAAAAGCGATTTTCGGCACAGAAGATCCCTTGAATAAAGTAATCAGGTTGAATAACAAAGAAGATGTAAAAGTTGCTGGCGTGTATAAAGATTTTCCGGACAACAGTTCTTTCAATAATGTATTTTTCCTGGCTTCCTGGGAATTATTTACAATAATGGATGGCTATGCAAAGTTTGCATCGGATCAGTGGGATGAAAACTCATTCCAAATCTTCGCTCAGCTACATGCAGGTGCAGATATAAATAAAGTTTCAGCTAAAATAAAAGACATACGGATGAAAAGGGAAGATCCTCCTAAATATAAACCGGAATTCTTTCTCCATCCCATGAGTAAATGGCATTTACAGGGTAATTTTAAAAATGGCGTGAATGAGGGAGGATTAATAAAACTTGTGAGGCTGTTTGGCATCGCCGGCGTTTTTGTGTTGTTACTGGCCTGTATCAACTTCATGAATCTAAGTACTGCACGAAGCGAAAAAAGAGCCAAAGAAGTAGGTATTCGTAAAACACTTGGATCGGGAAGAATACAATTGGTTCAACAGTTTTTCAGCGAATCGATGTTGGTTTCGTTTATTGCATTGCTGTTATGCATAGTTATTGTACAACTTTTGTTACCGTTCTTTAACCAGATCACGAATAAGAATATGACCATTTTATGGAGCAAGCCGTTATTCTGGTTGTTCGCCATTGCTTTTAGTTTTGTCACAGGGCTAATTGCCGGTAGTTACCCGGCGCTGTATTTATCTTCTTTCCGGCCTATAAAAGTGTTAAAAGGAAGTTTTAAAGCTGGTCGTTTGGTCTCTTTACCAAGAAAAGTATTGGTCGTGTTTCAATACAGTATCTCCGTTACACTGATCATTGGAACGATCGTTGTGTTTCGCCAGATCAATTATGCCCAAAACCGGCCCGTTGGATATGACAGTAATGGCCTGATCGAAGTAAACATGACTACTCCCGATCTGCGCAGTCATTACGAGGCGCTGAGGGCTGATCTGTTAAATACAGGGGTGGTAACTGAGCTTTCACAATCGAGTCAGTCAGTCGTATCTGATTATGGAGGTACGACCAATATTTCATGGAGAGGTAAAACCCAGGGTAGCCGCCCTCTTGTAATGGCAAATTCCGTTAGTCACGAGTACGGCAGAACGATAGGATGGAAGGTTTTGGAAGGAAGAGATTTCTCTAAAAGTTTTTCGACGGATACGGCCTCGATCATCCTCAATCAGGCAGCCGTGCAACTGATGGGCTTTAAAACTCCATTGGGTGAAACAGTAAAATTTGGGGGAAAGGACTACGGGGTAATCGGGGTGGTCAACAATATGATCAAGGGATCCCCTTTCGACGCCGTGAAACCAACGTTTTTTACCATAAACTTCCGTGCTGTAACCATGATCAATATTAAACTATCAGCAAGCAGCACTGCAAATGCTGCATTAAGTAAGGTTGAAAATGTTTTCAAAAAATATAATCCCGCTGCTCCGTTCGAATACAAGTTTGTGGACGAACAATATGCTGCAAAATTTGAAACAGAACGACGGATTGGTAAGCTTGCCGGTTTTTTTGCCGCTTTTGCCATTTTTATTTCCTGTCTTGGATTGTTTGGCCTGGCCTCGTTTGTTGCCGAACAACGCAGAAAAGAAATTGGGATCAGGAAAGTATTAGGCGCCACAATGTTAGGCGTTTGGCAACTTTTGTCTGAAGAATTTTTAATACTTGTGTTGATTTCACTGCTGATCGCTTCACCGGTCGCCTGGTACATGATGAACCAATGGTTAGAAAATTATCAATATCGTGCACAAATAGCGTGGTGGATTTTTGGCGCTGCTGCATTGACTGCCATAATCATAACGTTATTGACGGTAAGTTTCCATGCAATCAAGGCGGCTTTGATAAACCCTGTAAAATCATTACGAACTGAGTAAAATTCAGGCCATGATAAAAAATTATTTCAAGACAACATTGAGAAATCTTTTCAGAAATAAAGCATTCTCGCTTATCAATATTATGGGGCTTGCCTTAGGATTAGCTTGCAGCCTGTTGATCATGCTTTGGGTAAATGATGAATATGAAGTAGATGCATTTCATAAGAATAAAACACAATTATATAGCGTATTTGAAAGACGATACAATGATGGAAAAATAAATGCTGGCTATGCTACACAGGGATTAATGGCCGATGAAATGAAAAGAGTTTTTCCTGAAGTGCAATATGCAACCGGCAATGCATGGAGCCAACAGAGTACGTTTGAAGCAAATAACAAGATCATCAAAGAAGAGGGGAATTTCGCGGGGCAGGACTTTTTTAAAATGTTCAGCTACTCTTTATTGCAGGGTGATGCTATCACAGCATTGCAAACACCCCTGGATATTGCCATTTCCCAAAAAATGGCAGAAGATTTTTTTGGTTCTGCTGCAGAAGCAATTGGTAAAACGATCCGGTATCAGAATAAAAAAGATTTGAGGATAACGGCTGTATTTGAGAATGTTCCTAAAAACAGTTCTGCACAATTTGACTATATCATTAACTGGCAAACTTTTTTGGAGAATAATGAATGGACAAAAAACTGGACTAATAATGGGCCACTAACATATATCATGTTGCTTAAAGGAACGGATGAAAAGGCTTTTGAAAAAAAAATCGCCAGGTTCCTGGATAATTATAATAAAGAGCAGACACCACAATCTTACATACGTTTGGGAATTGCACATTACGGAGATAATTACCTGCATTCAAATTTTGATGAGAATGGAGAAATATCAGGTGGACGAATTGAGTACGTTAAGCTATTCAGCATCATCGCCATTTTTATTTTGTTGATCGCATGTATTAACTTCATGAATCTCACAACTACAAAATCAATAAAACGTGCGAAAGAAATTGGTATAAGAAAAGTGATAGGCGCTGCTCGTTTTGCATTAATAAAGCAATTTATCAGTGAAGCATTGCTAATTGTATCAATAGCGATGCTTATTTCGCTTGTTTTTGTAACGCTGGTACTTCCCCAATTTAACCAGTTCACGGGAAAACAAATTCAAATTCCGTTTGATAAGTTAAGCTTCTGGGTAAGTCTTACAGGACTGTTGTTGATAACAGGATTTCTTTCGGGAAGTTATCCTGCATTATACTTATCATCGTTCAGGCCCGTCCGCGTTTTAAAAGGGTTGTCCAAGTTTTCAAGGAGTGCGTTATGGTTCCGAAAAGGACTGGTTGTTTTTCAATTTACACTTTCAATAATCTTAATAGTCGGAACAATAGTAATAAGCAAACAGGTAAATTATATTCAAACAACCAATCTTGGTTATGATAAGGAAAATCTTATTTACATCCCATTGGAAGGGGATCTGGCCGGCAAATATAAATTGTTGAAAAGCCAGGGGTTGCAAATGCCAGGAATTCAAAGTGTAACCAAAATCACCGATGGACCTACGCGAATAAACAATGGAACAACCGGTGTTGAGTGGAATGGAAAAGATCCTAATTTGAAAATTGACTTTGCACACGCTGCAGTTGGGTATGATTTTATAAAAACAATGCGTTTACAAGTGGCGCAGGGAAGGGATTTTTCGAAAGATTTTGCAACAGATTCCGTAGGGTATATTATCAATGAAACAGCATTGAGAATTATTGGTTACGAGGATCCAATCGGTAAACCGTTTACGCTATGGAAAGTGGAAGGAACGATCATTGGTGTGCTGACAGATTTTCATTTCAACTCTTTGCATACAGAAATAAACCCGCTTATACTTCGCCAGGGCGAAAATGCTGACTGGGGTTCAGCACTTGTAAGAACAGAGCCTGGCAAAACAAAAGAGGCATTAGAAAGCCTAAAGGAAATTTGTAAAGAGCTTAATCCCCAATTCCCTTTCTCTTATAAATTTTCAGATGAGGAATATCAAAAATTCTATACTAGCGAACAGGTTGTAAGCAAGCTTGCAAACTACTTTGCCCTTCTTGCTATATTCATCTCATCTCTCGGTTTACTGGGACTTGTAATGTTCGCAGCTGACCAACGAACAAAGGAATTTGGAATAAGAAAAGTGTTGGGAGCGACACCAGCCACATTATTCAATCTCCTGTCCAAAGATTTCTTACTGCTGGTGTTGATAGCAATGGTTATTGCATCGCCACTTGCATGGATAGCCATGAATAACTGGCTGCAGGATTTTGTTTACCGGATTCATATTTCCTGGTGGATGTTTGGTGTTGCAGGTGTACTTGCCGTATTGATCGCATTAGTAACCGTAAGCTTCCAGGCCATCAAAGCGGCCATTGCTAACCCGGTGAAATCATTACGAACAGAATAAAAAAACAAAAGCCATGATAAAAAACCTTTTATTAACAGCGCTGCGCAGCCTTAAGAAAAATAAATTCTTTTCGCTGCTGAATATTTCCGGTCTTGCTATTGGTATGGCCGTTTTTCTTTTGATCGCTCAATATGTGCGGTTTGAAAAGAGCTATGAAAGTTTTGTTTCTGGCAAGGAGAATATTTATCGTGTTAAGCTGGAAGTATATGACAAAAATGAATTGATAATGGCGAGTGCCGAAAATTATCCGGGTGTGGGGCCAGCGTTGGTAACTGAATTGCCGGAAGTAGTCAGCTATGCCCGCCTGTATAATATGGGGTATAAGAATAATGTGGTCATCACAAATGAAAATGCCAAACCTGATCCGATTGCTTTCAGACAGCGCAGATTTTTATATGCAGATTCAACATTTTTACCAATGATGGGATATGAAATGGTAAAAGGAAATGCTAAAGATGCCCTTAAAGATCCATTTACCGCAGTAATCTCAGAAAAATATGCAAAGATGTATTTTGGTAAGGAAGATCCGATTGGAAAAACATTGCATTTGCGCGACGACGATTTTGTAGATGAATTAGTAAAAGTTACCGGCGTGTTTAAAGAACTTCCGTCCAACACACATCTTAAGTTTGATGTTTTATTTTCTTATAATAGTTTATATCCAAGGGGCGACTGGGCTGTTCAGCGATACAGGTTGGGATGGAGGCGTAAGGACATGTACACTTTTATACAACTAAAACCCGGGACTGATCCTAAAAAGACAGAAGCAAAATTTCCTGCCATTGTTGCTAAATATAAACCTGAGCTAAAAGAAAGCACACAAAAACAAGTGCTCGGGCTTCAACCCTTAAAAGATATCCATCTAACATCAGACCTTACGGAAGAACCAGAAACCAATGGCAATGCACGGACAGTTTTTTTCCTTGGCCTGATCGGAATATTTGTGTTGATAATAGCCTGGATCAACTATGTAAACCTTTCAACGGCCAGAGCATTGGAAAGAGCGAAGGAAGTAGGAGTAAGAAAAGTGATAGGAGCCGTCAAGGGTCAATTGATCTCCCAGTTTTTAACAGAAGCCGCGCTGGTAAATTTGTTATCGGTACTTATTGCATGGGGTTTAACATTCTTATGTCTGTCATCATTTAATACAATGTCAGGTCTTGCCCTTGACAAAACGTATCTCGTTCAGCCCTGGTTTTTTGCTTTATTGTTTTTATTGTGGATCGTTGGAAGCTTGCTTTCCGGTTTTTATCCTGCATTGGTCCTCTCATCTTTCAAGCCAATCATTGTACTAAAAGGAAAGTTTCAAAATGCGAACCGCGGCGTTTTATTACGTAAAGGATTAGTGGTTACTCAGTTCATAGCCTCTATCGCATTGATCGCAGGCACATTTATCGTTTATCGCCAGTTAAAATATATGACAAGCCGTGACATGGGAATGAATATTAACCAGGTGATGGTAGTGGAAAGACCGGGTATAATGGATACAAGCCAAACGGTTTACAATTCTTCTATTGATGCTTTTAGAAATGAATTGAAAAAGGACCCAAGCATTGAAGCTGTTTCAGCTTCATTTACCATCCCCGGCAAGCAACGTGAATACAAAGTGCAGTTAAAAAGGTATGGCGTTGCGAATAGCGATTCGGTTATTGTTCGCTTCAATAGCCTGGATTATGATTTCCTTGAAGTATTTCAAATGAAGCTGATCGCAGGCAGAAAATTTTCACCTGATTTCCCAAACGATGACGATACATCTGTTATTATTACCGAGACAGCTTCCAGGCTTCTTGGATTTAAAAAACCGGAAGATGCAATCGGCCAGACACTTACTATACAGGCTTTTGGTAGCTGGAATCCTATTGTTGTAGGAGTAGTAAACGATTATCACCAGATATCATTAAAAAAACCACTTGACCCATCAATATTTAATTGTTCATTATATGGCGGAGAGTATTATTCCATGAGAATAAATACAAGCAACCTGCCAAGGACGATCGATCATGTCAGAAAATCCTGGGCCACCGCGTTTCGGGGTAATCCTTTTGAATATTTCTTTTTGGATGAGTATTTCGACCTTCAATATTCAAGTGAAAGAAAATTTGAAAAACTGTTTGTGAGTTTTGCTGTGCTGGCGATCATCATAGGGTGTTTGGGATTATTTGGGCTTTCAGCTTATACCGCCAGTCAGCGTATAAAGGAAATTGGTATTCGAAAGGTATTAGGTGCATCAGTACCAGACATTACGAAAATGTTATCGAAAGATTTTCTCAAGCTTGTCATTATAGCTATTGTTATTGCATCACCTATTGCATGGTGGGCCATGAGTAAATGGCTGGAAGATTTCGCTTATCGTGTAAATATCAGCTGGTGGATCTTTGTTGTTGCCGGAGCTTTAGCGCTGCTGATCGCCATGCTCACAGTGAGTTTACAGGCAATCAAGGCAGCCATTGCCAACCCGATTAAAAGTTTACGAACAGAATAAAGACCCCAAACCCCCTAAAGGGGGCTTAAGGTTGGGTAACGCTGTTCAACTATAGTTCTTTGATTCAATATTATTCAACTGATGAGCATTTAGTCAAATGTTCATCAGAATTACTAAACACTCCCTTTAGGGAGGAAGGAGGGTTTATGTTAAAGAATTATTTCAAAACCGCATGGCGGAACCTTTGGAGAAACAAAGGATTTTCTGCTATCAATATTTTAGGCTTATCAATAGGATTAGCCTGTTGCATTCTTATGTTTCTTTTTATCCAGCATGAACTTAGTTATGACAAGTTCAATGTGAATGCAAAAAATATTTACAGGATCTATTCCATTCCGGTCGATTCAAAAGATAAAAAGGAATTAGCGGTAACTCCCGCTCCCTGGGCACCCCTGATGAAAAAAGATTATCCTGAAATAAAAGAGTATGTAAGATTATTAAGAGATGAAAAGGTGGTAATAGGTCAGCCGGGCGAACAGCATTTTTATGAAAAAGATATTTTTTATGCCGATTCTACTTTCTTCAATGTTTTTTCTGTTGATCTTGAAAGAGGTGATGTAAAAAAAGCCCTTGAACGTCCAAATTCAATCATCTTAACTGAGGAAGCAGCACAAAAATATTTTGGTGATGCTGACCCGATTGGCAAGACACTTGAAATAAATTCTTTTGTCGGTGCCGTTGATGTAGAGGTAACGGCAATAGCCAAAAAAATCCCGGCTTCGTCGCATTTTCAATTCAGTGCACTGATTTCGTTACAAACAATCGGTGACATGAGCAACTTTTGGGCGTATCACATGTTTCAGTCATACGTTTTGCTCAATGAAAAAACCTCAGCAAAAGAAGTAGAGAAAAAATTCATCGACTTTAACAATAAGTATATTGCCAACAACCCACAGGCCGATGGGGAGCAGGACATATATCTTCAACCGCTTATTGATATTCATCTGCATTCAAATATGACAGGAGAGTTAGGTGGTAATAGCGATATAGCTTATGTGTATGTTTTTGCCGGGGTGGCTATTTTCATACTTCTTATTGCCTGCTTCAACTTTACAAACCTTTCTACGGCCCGTTCGCTATCAAGAGCAAAGGAGGTGGGGCTACGAAAAGTAGTAGGAGCAGAGAGAAACCAGTTGCTAAGACAATTTTTAGGTGAAGCGGGATTCTTTGCAACAATCTCTCTTGCCATTGCTCTCGTCATTGCTTATTTGGTCTTGCCCATTTTTAATCAATTATCCGAACGACAACTGAGCCTGGATCTCAACCGGAATCTTTCACTTGTTATCATGTTATTTTTACTGGTATTGTTCGTTGGATTGTCAGCCGGCATTTATCCTGCTGTTATCCTTTCATCCTTTAAACCTGTTGAGGTATTGAAAGGAAAGCTGTTCAAAACCGGCAAAAAAATTTCTTTCGGAAGAATATTAGTAATTCTTCAGTTTGTTGTTTCCATTGTTCTTATTGCCGCTACTATCCTGGTCAATCAGCAATTAAAATTTCTGCAAAATAAAAAACTCGGTTTTGATAAGGATAATGTCGTTGTATTGACATTGCCTAAGAATTTAGATACAACACGGCTGGAGACTTTTAAAGCATCGCTGATCAATAATTCTGGTATTCGTGCTGTTGCTGCGTCGTCATCCATTCCTGGTCCGATTATTCCGGTGAACCAGGTGAATGATGGAAACGCTGATCTGAGTAAAGCATTGTCTATGCAGATGCTTTTTACCGACGTTGATTTTGTGCGTACCATGAATATGAAAATTATAGCCGGAAGGGATTTTTCAAAAGATCATCCGACTGACAGAACAGAAGGATTTATATTGAATGAAGAAGCGGTGAAGAAATCAGGATGGAAATCTTCTTCTGATGCAATTGGCAAAACATTTCAATGGGTAATACCAAATGCTGTTCTAAAATCCGGAAAAGTGATAGGTGTCGTGGAAGACTTTAACATCACACCTTTGAAAACGGCAGTACAACCTTTAGTGATGCATATATCCCCAATACGGTTTCAATACCTGTATGTACGATTTGATCAAGCAAAAGCGGACAATGTTGTTAGCACAATTGAAAAAACGTTCAATCAATTTTACGCTAAACAATCTTTTGAATATTCTTTTCTTGACGATACGCTGGCAATGATGTATAAAAGCGAGAGGAAATTGGGTACCATTTTTAGTTATTTTTCTTCCCTGGCAATCTTCATTGCATGTCTTGGCATTCTTGGATTGTCCCTTTATTCAATTCATCAGAGAGTAAAAGAGATTGGGATACGAAAAGTCATTGGAGCTTCTGTTACCGGTATTACAGCGCTTTTGGTAAAAGAATTTATTCAACCGGTCTTTATTGCGACAGTGATCGCCGTGCCTATCGTATGGTATGGAATGAACAAATGG